>JBDTVC010000118.1:0-14377 GCA_040007475.1 Burkholderiales bacterium | reverse complement strand
GGGCAGCACCTATTCGTTCACCGGCGAAGGGATCGGCAAGGCGATGGAGACCGGCATGCTCGCGGCCGAAGCGGTGCTGACCGGCGCCGACGATGCCGTCGTGCGCGCCGGCTACGAGGCGGGACTGCAGTCGCTCAAGCCGCGGTTCGACCTCTACCAGCGTGCCAACAGCGTGAACCGCCACCCGTGGCTCACCGACCTGCTGATCTGGCGTGCGAAGAACAACCCGGGCATCGTTCGGCGCATGAGCGGCGTGCTGAACGAGACCAGCAATCCGGGCAATCTCATCAGCTTCAAGGGCTTGCGCCGCCTGTTCGTCGACTGATCATGTGCCAGCTCCTCGGCATGAACGCCAACACGCCGACCGACGTGATGTTCAGCTTCACCGGTTTCGCGACCCGCGCCGAGGAGCACAAGGACGGCTTCGGCATCGCCTTCTTCGAGGACAAGGGCGTCCGTCTCTTCGTCGACACCTCGAGCGCGCGCGAATCGCCGGTTGCCGAGATGGTGCGGCGCTATCCGATCCGCAGCGAGAACATCGTCGCCCACATCAGGAAGGCGACGCAGGGGCGCGTGGCCCTCGAGAACACGCATCCGTTCGTGCGCGAGCTGTGGGGCCGCTACTGGGTGTTCGCCCACAACGGCGACCTGAAGGGCTTCGAGCCGCGGCTGCACGGCGCGTTCCGGCCCGTGGGGCAGACCGACAGCGAGCGTGCGTTCTGCTGGTTGATGCAGGAGCTGGCGAAGGCACACGCGAGCGTGCCGACGACGCAAGAGCTCACCGCGACACTGCGCGAACTCGCGCCGATCCCGGCCGCGCACGGCACGTTCAACTTCGTGCTCAGCAACGGCCAGGCGCTGTGGGCGCATTGCTCCACGCACCTGCACCACCTCGTGCGCCAGCACCCGTTCGCGCGGGCATCGCTGCACGACGAGGACGTGACCGTCGACTTCGCGCAGCACACGACCGCGCACGACCGCGTCGCCGTCATCGTCACCGAGCCACTGACCCGCGACGAACCCTGGGTTGCCTTCGCACCCGGCGAACTGCGCGTGTTCGAGGGCGGCGCGCCCATCCTCCAGTAAGCTGCGCGTTTGCCGCGATAGGCGCCGTCCGCAACCGCTGAGAGACTTGCCGCATGACACGCCCACTGACCCCGATCCCGCACTTCGACCTGTTCTATCGCTACGAGGCGCTCACCCGGCTGCTGTTCGACTACGCCGATGCCTTCCCCGACCTCGTCACCGTCACGTCGATCGGCAAGAGCTTCGAGGGCCGCGACATCTGGGTCGTCACGTTGACGAACGCGGCCACCGGCCCGCACGACGAGAAGCCGGCCTTCTGGGCCGACGGCAACATCCACGCCGCCGAGCTGACCGCCAGCACCGCGGTGATCTACTACCTGCACCGGCTCGTCAACAGCCACGGCGAGGATGCGCAGATCACGCACCTGCTCGACACCCGCACGCTCTACCTGTGCCCACGCCTGAACCCCGATGGCGCCGAACTCGCGCTCGCCGACAAGCCGCGCCACATCCGCTCCAGCACGCGGCGCTATCCGCATGACGAGGAGCCGGTCGAGGGCCTGACGGTCGAGGATGTCGACGGCGACGGTCGCGTGCTGTTCATGCGCGTGCCCGACCCGCACGGCTCCTACAAGAAGCACGCGGCCGACCCGCGGCTGATGGTGCCGCGCGCCCCCGGCGAGTTCGGCGGCGAGTACTACCGGCTGATGCCCGAGGGCACGCTCACCCACTTCGATGGCCTGACGATCAACGTCAACAAGGACCCGGAAGGCCTGGACCTGAACCGCAACTTCCCGGCCTACTGGCGCCAGGAACACGAGCAGGTCGGTGCCGGCGACTACCCGACCAGCGAGCCCGAGGTCAAGGCGATGGTCGACTTCATCGTCAACCACCGCAACATCGGCGCGGCGGTCAGCTATCACACGCACAGCGGCGTGATCCTGCGGCCGATGGGCACATGCAGCGACGACGACATGATCCCCGAGGACCTCTGGTCGATCAAGCGCTTCAGTGCGCTCGGCACCGAGCACACCGGCTACCCGGCGGTCAGCATCTGGCACGACTTCAAGTACCACCCGAAGGAGACCATCGGCGGCACGCAGGACTGGCTCTACGAGCACCTCGGCGCGCTGTTCTGGGTGGTCGAGCTGTGGGCGCCGAACCGTGCCGCCGGCATCACCGACTACAAGTGGGTCGACTGGTACCGCGACCACCCGCCGGAGGACGACCTCAAGCTGCTGAAGTGGAGCGACGAGCACTGTGGCGGCCAGGCCCATGCGCCGTGGCGGCCGTTCCAGCACCCGCAGCTCGGTGCGGTCGAGATCGGTGGCTGGGACAAGCTCAACTTCTGGCGCAACCCGCCGCCGCACCTGCGCGAGAAAGAGGTCGAGCGCTTCCCGGCCTGGATGAACCAGATCGCGCTGAGCCTGCCCAAGCTCGAGCTCCTGCGCACCGAGGTTCGCGCCCTCGGGCCCGACACGTGGCGCATCCGCTTCGCGGTCGGCAACAGCGGCTGGCTGCCCGCGTACGTGACCAAGCGCGCGCTGGCGCGCAAGACGGTGCGCGGGGTGATCTTCGAGATCCACCTGCCCGGGTCCACGAGTGGGCCCCTTGGTGGCCCTGTTGGCGAGGCGACCGTGTCGCTGGTGAGCGGCAAGGAGCGCGTCGAAGGCCCGCAACTCGAGGGCCACGCGCCGAAGGCGTCGCTGCAGGCTTTTCTGCCCAACCGCGAGGTCACCGGCGACCGCGCGGTGATGGAGTGGGTCGTGCGCGCGCCCAAGGGCACGCACCTGGCGCTGAGCGCGCACGCCGATCGCGCCGGCGTCGTGCGGACGGAAGTCGTGCTCGACTAGCAGATCTGCCATGGCCGACACGCCCTTCCGCGTTCGCGAGATCGACCACCTCGTGCTGCGCGTCGTCGATCTGCAGGGAATGCTTCGCTTCTACGGCGACGCGCTGGGGTGCACGGTCGAGCGGCGGCAGGACGAGATCGGTCTGGTGCAACTGCGCGCCGGTCGATCGCTGATCGACCTCGTGCCCATCGACGGCAAGCTGGGTCGCACCGGGGGTGCCGCGCCCGGGGCCGAAGGCCGCAACCTGGACCACCTGTGCCTGCGCGTGGAGCCGTTCGATGCCGACGCCATTCGTCGCCACCTCGCCCTGCATGGCATCGAGGCGGGGCCGGTCGAGTCGCGCTATGGCGCCGAGGGCGACGGCCCGTCCATGTACCTCGCCGATCCCGAGGGCAACGTGGTCGAGCTCAAGGGCCCGCCGAGCCGTTGACGTTGCGTCCCGGTACCGGTACCGGGCGGGCACGCCAAAATGCCGCAGAATCGGTCGCGCTCGACTCCGGGCGCGCACTCGGAGCGGACGTGGAACTCTCAATCAACGGCAAGATGCGCGAGCTCGACGCCGCCGCGGTGGCACCCGACATGCCGCTGTTGTGGGCGCTGCGCGACGTCCTCAACATGACCGGCACGAAGTTCGGCTGCGGTGTGGCCGCGTGCGGCGCCTGCACCGTGCTGGTCGACGGCCAGGCGGTGCGCTCGTGCGTGACGCCGTTGTCGTCCGTCGCCGGCAAGGCCGTGCGGACCATCGAGGCGCTGGGCAGCGCCGACAAGCCGCACGCGCTACAGGCCGCGTGGGTCGCGCACCAGGTGCCGCAGTGCGGCTACTGCCAGAGCGGCATGCTGATGGCCGCGAGTGCGCTGCTTGTGAAGAACCCGAACCCGAGCGACGCCGACATCGATGCGGCGATCACCAACGTCTGCCGCTGCGGCACCTACCCGCGCATCCGCGACGCGATCAAGACCGCGGCCACGGCATTGCGAGCGAAATCATGAAGCGGCGCACGCTGATTCTGAGTGGGCTCGGCGCAGGCGCTGCCCTCGTCGTCGGCTGGGGCGTGATGCCGCCGCGCAGCCGGCTGGGTGGCGTCGACACGCTGCCGGTCGTCGATGGCGAGGTCGGCCTGAACGGCTGGCTCAAGATCGCCACCGACGGCACGGTGCTGCTGGCGATGAACCGCAGCGAGATGGGGCAGGGCGTGCACACCGCGCTGGCGATGCTGGTGGCCGAGGAGCTCGACGTGGGGCTCGCCAAGGTGCGGCTGATCCAGGCCGGGCCCGACAAACTCTACGGCAACGTGGCCGGCTTCGTCGCCGCGCTGCCGTTTCATCCGAGCGACATGGAGCCCGGCCGTGAAACGCGTGGGGTGAAGGTCGGGCAGTGGCTCGTCGCCAAGCTCGCACGCGAACTCGGCATCAACATGACGGGCGGTTCATCGAGCGTCGCCGATGCGTGGGACGTGCTGCGCCTGGCCGCCGCGACGGCGCGCGCGCAGTTGCTCGGCGCCGCGTCGCTGCGATGGAAGCAGCCGGTCGCCGAGCTCGTCGTGACGAACGGCGTGATCAGCCACGCGTCGGGCCAGACGGGCCACTTCGGCGAGTTCGCGAAGCCCGCGGCGGCCACGCCGGCGAGCACCGTCGCGGTGAAGGAGGCGACGGACTGGAAGCTGATCGGCACCTCGGCACCGCGCATCGACCTGGTCGCGAAGACCAACGGCACGGCCGGCTTCGGCATCGACGTGCGTTTGCCGAACATGGTCTACGCCGTCGTGCGCCACTGCCCGATGCTCGGCGGCGGCCCCGGCGCGGTGAAGTCCGACGCGGCGATGGCGCTCGCGGGGGTCGAGCGCGTCGTGCGGCTCGGCACCTACGCCGGCTCGACCGCGGCGCTCGCGGTCGTCGGGCGCACGTACTGGCACGCCAAGCGCGGCGCGCAGGCATTGCAGGTCGAATGGCAGGCGCCGCCCGCGGGCGTGCTGTCGAGTGGCGCGATCGACAAGGCGCTCGAAGAGGCAGCACGCGCGGCAGCGAAGGAGCAGGGCGGCTTCGCGTTCTACAGCCGCGGCGATGTGCCCGCCGCCGCGACGAGCGCGGCACGCCTGGTCGAACAGGTCTACCGGGCGCCCTACCTCGCGCATGCGGCGATGGAGCCGATCAACTGCACTGCGCAGGTGACCGGCGAAGGCGCATCACGTCGCGTCGAGGTCTGGGCGCCGACGCAGGTGCCGGGCGCGGCGCGGGCCGTCGCGGCGTCGGCCGCGGGGGTCGACGAGAGCGCCGTCACGCTGCACGTCACGTACCTGGGCGGTGGCTTCGGCCGGCGGCTCGATGTCGACTTCGTCGGCCAGGCCGTGCGGATCGCGATCGAGACCGGCGGCCGGCCGGTGCAGCTGGTGTGGCCGCGCGAGGAGGACATCACGCACGACTTCTATCGCCCCGCCGGTGTCGCGGTGATGCAGGCCAGTCTCGACGTGCAGGGCCTGCCCACGAGCCTGGCGATCACCAGCGCCGGCGATGCGATCACGCCGCGCTGGATGGCGCGCGCGATCCCGCTGCTGGCCGGGCCGGTGGACACGCCGGACAAGACCGCCAGCGAAGGCCTGTTCGATCTGCCCTATGGCGTGCCCAACCAGCGCATCGCCCACGTCGCCACGCGCAGCGGTGTGCCGGTCGGGTTCTGGCGCTCGGTCGGGCATTCGCACAACGCGTTCTTCTCGGAGTCGTTCATCGACGAACTCGCATTCGAAGCCAAGCAGGACCCGGTCGCGTTCCGGCTCGGTCTGCTGAAGGAGGCGCCGCGCCACGCCGCGGTGCTCAGGCTCGCGTCCGACAAGGCGGGCTGGGGCAGCCCGCTCGCCGCCGGCCGCGCGCGCGGCGTGGCGCTGCACGAGAGCTTCGGCAGCATCGTCGCGCAGGTCGTCGAGGTCTCGGTGAACGCCGGCAAGCCGCGCGTGCACCGCGTGGTCTGCGCGGCCGATGTCGGCATCGTCGTGAACCCGGGCATCGTTGCGCAGCAGATGGAAAGCGCGGTGATCTTCGGCCTGAGCGCGGCGCTGTTCGGCCGCATCGACATCGAGGGCAGCGTCGTGAAGCAGAGCAACTTCCCCGACTACCCGGTGCTCAAGCTGGCCGACACGCCGCGCATCGAGACGCACCTGATCGCGAGCGGACGCCACCCCGGCGGTGTCGGCGAGCCCGGCACGCCGCCGATTGCGCCCGCGCTGGCCAATGCGCTGTTCGTGCTGACCGGCAGGCGCCTGCGCAGCCTGCCGCTGCAAGCCTAGGCCCGCTGCCTGCGGGTCCGGACGTGCCGCGCCAGCGATGCGCGCAGCGTCGGTGCATCGACCGGTTTGGTGAGAAAGTCGTCCATGCCGCAGGCGATCGCTTCGTCGCGCTCCGAGACGAGCGCTGCGGCCGTCAGCGCGATGATGGGCAGCACCCTCGGCGAATAGTGCGCGCGCAGCTCACGCGCCGCCTCGTGGCCGCTCATCACGGGCATCTGTACGTCCATCACGACCACGTCGAACGGGTCGCCGGCATGCACCGCTTCGTGCACGGCCTGGATCGCCATGCGCCCGTCGGAGGCCTGCGCGACGCGCACGCCCCAGTGCTCGAGCATCGCTACCGAGATCATCATGTTGACGGGGTTGTCCTCGACCATCAGCACGCGGGCACGGAACAGCCGCTCCAGGTCGCCGACCTCGGTGCTGAGTTCGGCCGCCGCGGGCGCGCTGCCCGGCAGCGGCAGTTCGGCCCAGAAGGTGCTGCCCTGGCCGAGCACGCTGTCCACGCCGACGAAGCCGCCCATCAGCTGCGCCAGCTCGCGGCAGATCGACAGGCCCAGGCCGGTGCCGCCGAAGCGCCGCGTCGTCGACGTGTCGCCCTGCGAGAACGGCGTGAACAGCCGCTCCTGCATGTCTTCGGGCACGCCGGGCCCGGTGTCGGTCACCGCGAGCCGCACGCCGCCGCCGAGGGTCGGTGCGGCCTCGATGCGCACCTGGCCACGCTCGGTGAACTTCAGGGCGTTGGTGATGAAGTTCGACAGGATCTGGCGCACCCGCACCGGATCACCCCGAACCGTCGTCGGCAGCTGGTCGTCCAACACGAGCTGCAAGCTCAGGCCTTTGCCCTGGGCCAGCGAGTCGTAGGCGTGGTGGACGGCGCGCAAGGCGTCGTGCAGGTCGAACGGCGTGTCCTCGAGCGCGAGGCGGCCGGCCTCGATCTTCGAGACATCGAGGATGTCGGACATGATGCCCGCGAGGCTTTGCGCACTGTCCAGGATCTGGTTCAGATAGGCTTGGCGCCGGTCGTCGGTCAGGTCCTCGCGCATCGCCAGGCGGGCCAGGCCGAGCAGGCCGTTCAGCGGCGTGCGGATCTCGTGGCTGGTGTTGGCGAGGAACGCGCTCTTGGCTTGGCTCGCGGCCTCGGCCGCGTCGCGTGCGGCCGCCAGCGCGTCGTCCAGGCGGCGGCGTTCGGTCACGTCCTCGGCGATCCAGATCGTGCCACCGCGGCTCGGGTCCGCGGAGTTCACCGCCTGCGCGAGCAGGCGGCACCGGAAGTCGCTACCGTCGCGGCGGCGCATGCGCCGTTCGATCTCGAACGGGTGGCCCGTCGAGAGCAGCGGCGAGGCCAGGTCGCCGATCTCGGCGTGGTCCTCGCTGCTCGGCCAGACGACGCTGCCGGGCTGGCCGCGCAGGCTGCCCGCCGGCCAGCCGAACATGCGCTCGAAGTAGGGGTTCGCCTCGACGAACGTGCTGTTGCGCGTGAACGCGATGCCGATCGAGGCATGCTCCAGGATGGCGATGTGTTGCAGCCGCGTGCGCTCGCTCTCGGTCACGTCGTGCGCGTTGACGACGAGGTAGTCGCGTTGGTCCATCACGAAGCGGCCCGCGGCCAGCCGCATCGCGACCAGCTCGCCCGATTTGGCGACGAAGACGGCCGGCACATCGACCACCGTGCCGTCGCGCTCGAGCACCTTGAGCAGGTGATCGACGGTGCGCTGGTCGTGCCACAGGCCGAGCTCCGCGGCCGTGCGGCCCACGACCTCCTCGGCATCGAAACCGGTCAGGCGGCAGAACGCGGGGTTCACCATCGCGTAACGCCCGCTGGCCATCTCGGTGAGGGCGATGCAGTCGGGGCTGGTGGCGAACAGGTGCGACAGCATGGCCTCGGACCGGCGCAGTGCACTCTCGGCGGCCTGGCGTGCGGTGACGTCGTAGAAGATCGAAAGATTGGCCGGGCCGCTGCTCGTGTCCACGCGCACGCCGGTGGCTTGCACGCTCAGCGGCCGGCCGTCGACCGCGCGGATCGCGAAGTCGCTGACCGGCAGCCCTTCGCCGACGCGCATGCGTTCGAGCCGCGCCGTGCGCTCCAGCATGCGCTCGCGCTGCGGCCCCGCGGGGAACAGCTGCCCGATGTTGAAGCCGTTCATCGCCGCTGCGTTGGCGAAGCCGCACATCCGCGCGGCCGCTTCGTTGGCGTCGAAGACGATGCCACGCCGGTGCAGGAACAGCGGTGAGGGCGAGCGCGTGAACAGCTCGCGGTAGCGCGTCTCGCTGGCGGCGACGGCGCGTTGCGCGCGCGCCTCGTCGGTCACGTCGCGCGCCACGCCCCAGTAGCCGGTGAAGGCGCCGTGCTTGTCGAACTGCGGCTCGCCGCTCAGGCTGACGCTGCGCCAGTGGCCGCTCGAATCGCGCAACTGCGCGAGCAGGCCGCTGAAGGGGCGATGCGCTTCGAGTTGCGCGCGATGCGCGTCGAGCTGCTCGTCGCTCAAGCCCATCTCGGTGAGCTGCCAGTGCTTGCGCGGTGCGTGCTTCGCGCCGGTCGTGGTCGGCTCCGAGACATGGGTGAAGCGGAACTGCGTGTCCTGCTCCCAGTACCAGTCGGCGGCGATGCGCAGCAGGCCGCGAAAGCGCGCTTCGCGGGCCTCGGCCGCGTGCAGGTAGTGTGCGAGCACGCGTGCGATCACGCCCCCACCGACGGCGCTGCACAGGATCACCAGCCACTGGAACAGCAGCACCATCACGACGGGCGACGGCTTGGCCGCCGCGAGCGACGGCATCAGTGCCGTGCTCGGCGGCAGCAGGCCGCTCACCTCGAGCCACGCCAGCATCGCCGCCAGCACCATGGCCGCGCCGCCGAGCAGCAGGCTGACTCGCGGCCGTGTGATGGCCCCGACGACGCAAACGATCAGCGGGGTGAAACCCAGCGCAGGGCTGCGCACGCCCTCGTTGAGCGCGACCGCGACCGTGGCGGCCAGCAGCATCGTCACCACGGCGACCGAGCACAAAGCCAGGTCCATCGGAAACTGCGGCGTGCCGCTGGCGCGGGCCGCCAGCGCACACAGCGCGGCGAACACGAGCACTCCGCCGACGAGCAGCATCTGACCGCCGCTGGACAGGCCGACGGGCAGCAGCGCCAGAATCACCGAGCACGCGAAGCCGGCTGCCGACGTGGTGCCGAAGAAGACGCGCCCGATGATCCGCGCCGCCGATTCGGGCAGTTCAGCGTTGGCCATGCGAAGGGCGGCAATCGCCATGCGGCTTCAGACTCCCAGCGGTTCCGCGTGCCTCTGTGTGCATCTGCGGGGGGGCCCACGGCGAGCAGCCTGGGCGTGTGTCGATCGCAGATGCTACAGCTTCGGGGGAGCCGACGTGCCCCGAACTGCGCGGCCTGGAGCGGGCAATTCGCGCCCTGGCGGGCCTCAGGCGGCGCCGGGCCGCCCCAAGCCGGCTGAGCGCCCCCTCGGGGGGCAGGAACGAAGTGACGTGGGGGTCGTCATCTCAGGCGGAGTGGCGCGCCCGGTTGAGTTCGTCGCGCGTGGCGAGGGCAGCCTCGCGCGCGGCAGCGGCGAAGTTGTCGCCACGGCTCGCATAGAGAACCGCTCGGGACGAGCTCACGATGATGGGCGCGACGGTGCGCCCGTGGCCATCGGCGCGCCAGCCGGCACGCACGGTGGCCATCGCATCACCGCCTTGCGCACCGATGCCGGGGATCAGCAGCGGCAGCGTCGGCGCGAGTTCGCGCACCCGGGCGATCTCTTCGGGGTAGGTCGCGCCGACCACCAGCGCGAGCTGGCCGCCGCGGTTCCACTCGCCTTGCGCGAGCCGCGCGATGTGCTCGAACACCTTGTCGCCACTGGAAAGCGTCTGCGCCTGAAGATCGGAGCCGCCGGGATTGGAGGTGCGGCAGAGCAGGATCGCGCCCTTGCCCTCGTGGCGCAGGTAGGGCTCGATCGAGTCGAAGCCCATGAACGGCGAGAGCGTCACCGCGTCGGCGCCGTAGCGCTCGAACACCTCGCGCGCGTACTGCTCGGCGGTGCTGCCGATGTCGCCGCGCTTGGCGTCCAGGATCACCGGCACCTCGGGTGCGGCCTGGTGGATGTGCGCGATCAGCCGCTCCAGCTGGGCCTCGGCACGGTGCGCGGCGAAGTACGCGATCTGTGGCTTGAACGCGATCACGAGGTCCTTGGTGGCATCGACGATCGTGGCGCAGAAATCGAAGATGCGGTTCGCGTCGTCCTTCCACGACCCCGGGAACTTGGCCGGCTCCGGGTCGAGGCCGACGCACAGCACCGAGTCGTTCAGGCGCTCCGCGCGCGCGAGTTGTTCGACGAAGCCCATGGTCATTTGATGCGTTGCGCCAGTTGCGCGGCATGGCCGGTGTAGCTGCCCGGCGTCATCGCGAGCAGACGCTCGCGTTCGGCAGCCGGGATCTCCAGCGTCTGGATGAATGCGGCGATCGCTTCGCGCGTGATCGTCTTGCCACGCGTGAGCTCCTTCAGGCGCTCGTACGGGTTTGGCAGGTTGTAGCGGCGCATCACGGTCTGGATCGGTTCGGCCAGCACCTCCCAGGCGCCGTCGAGATCGGCGGCGAGCGCGTCCGCGTTGACCTCGAGCTTCTCGAGCCCGCGCAACAGCGAGTCGTAGCCGAGCACGGCGTAGCCGAGCGCCACGCCCATGTTGCGCAGCACGGTGCTGTCGGTCAGGTCGCGCTGCCAGCGGCTGATCGGCAGCTTCTGGCTGAGGTGCGTGAGCAGCGCATTGGCCAGGCCGAAGTTGCCCTCGGCGTTCTCGAAGTCGATCGGGTTGACCTTGTGCGGCATCGTGCTGGAGCCGATCTCGCCTTCTTTCGTGCGCTGCTTGAAGTAGCCCAGGCTGATGTAGCCCCACACGTCGCGCGACCAGTCGATCAGGATCGTGTTGGTGCGCGTGATCGCGTCGAACAGCTCGGCCATGCAGTCGTGCGGCTCGATCTGGATCGTGTACGGGTTGAACGTGAGGCCGAGCTGCTTCTCGACTACGCGGCGCGAGAACGACTCCCAGTCGAAATCCGGGTAGGCCGCGAGGTGCGCGTTGTAGTTGCCGACCGCGCCGTTCATCTTCGCGAGCAGCTTCACGTCATGGATGCGCGCGCGGGCATGGGCCAGCCGCGCGACGACGTTGGCGATTTCCTTGCCGACCGTCGTCGGGCTGGCGGTCTGGCCGTGGGTGCGGGCCAGCATCGGCACGGCGGCCAATGCGTGCGCCTGCCCGCGCAGCCGGGCGAGCAGCTTGTCGAGCGCGGGCAGCAGCACCTCGGCGCGCGCGGCCTGCAGCATCAGGCCGTGGCTGGTGTTGTTGATGTCCTCGCTGGTGCAGGCGAAGTGCACGAACTCGCCAGCGGCCTTGAGTTCGGCGGTGGCATCGAAGCGGCCCTTCAGCCAGTACTCGACCGCCTTCACATCGTGGTTGGTGGTGCGCTCGATGTCCTTGATCGCCTGGGCGTCGGCCTCCGAGAAACGCAGCACCAGACCGCGCAACAGGCCGCGCGCGGCCTCGGACAGCGGCTTGAGTTCGGCGAAGCCGGCATCTGACAGC
The DNA here is from genome assembly GCA_040007475.1 of Burkholderiales bacterium. GTDB lineage: Bacteria > Pseudomonadota > Gammaproteobacteria > Burkholderiales > Burkholderiaceae_C > LMDS01. Next base: position 2,646 of record JBDTVC010000118.1, on the reverse strand, counting down.
GCGATGAACCACTCGACCTCGACCTGCACCCGCCGGTGCATCAGGCCGAACTCGGACAGCAGCGGGCGCAGCGCCGCGACCTTCGCGGCATAGCGGCCGTCCAGCGGCGAGAGGGCGGAAAGGGCGGACAGATTCATGGTGTGGCGCTGCAGTCTGCTTGGCATTGTAGAAGCCGGCCGCGCGGTGGCCGCGCCCGCTATGCTGCGGGCATGCTGATCGTCCGCAATGCCACCCTTCCCGACGGCCGCACCGGCATCGACGTCCACACCGACGCCGGTCGCATCACGGCGCTCGGCCCGCAACTGCCGGTGCCCGCGGGTGCCGAGGTGATCGAGGCCGATGGCTGGCTGCTCAGCCCGCCGTTCGTCGACCCGCACTTCCACATGGATGCGACGTTGAGCTACGGCCTGCCGCGCGTCAACCAGAGTGGCACGCTGCTCGAGGGCATCGCGCTGTGGGGCGAGCTGAAGCCGCAGCTGACGCAGGAGGCGCTCGTCGAGCGCGCGCTGCAGTACTGCGACTGGGCCGTGGCCAAGGGGCTGCTGGCGATCCGCACGCATGTCGACGTGTGCGACGACCGGTTGCTCGCCGTCGAGGCGCTGCTGCACGTGAAGCAGCGCGTCGCGCCCTACCTCGATCTGCAGCTCGTCGCGTTCCCGCAGGACGGCGTGCTGCGCTCGCCCACGGCGCTCGCCAACCTGAAGCGCGCGCTCGACCGGGGCGTGGACGTGGTCGGCGGCATCCCGCATTTCGAGCGCACGATGAGCGACGGCGCCGAGAGCGTGCGCATCCTGTGCGAGCTGGCCGCCGAGCGCGGCCTGCGCGTCGACATGCACTGCGACGAGAGCGACGACCCGCAGTCGCGCCACATCGAGACGCTGGCGTTCCACACCCACCGGCTCGGCCTGCACGGTCGCGTCACCGGTTCGCACCTCACGTCCATGCATTCGATGGACAACTACTACGTCAGCAAGCTGCTGCCGCTGATCAAAGAGGCGCAGGTGCACGTGGTCGCGAACCCGCTGATCAACATCACGCTGCAGGGCCGCAACGACAGCTACCCGAAACGCCGCGGCATGACCCGCGTGCCCGAGCTGATGGCGGCCGGTGTGAACGTCGCGTTTGGCCACGACTGCGTGATGGACCCGTGGTACTCGCTCGGCTCGGCCGACATGCTCGAGGTCGCGCAGATGGGCCTTCATGTGGCGCAGATGACCTCGCAGGCGCAGATGCGGGCGTGCTTCGACGCCGTCACCGTCAATGCGGCGCGCGTGCTGGGGCTGGACGACATCGGTCTTGCCGTCGGCCAGCGCGCCGACTTCGTGCTGCTGCAGGCCCGCGATCCGGTCGAGGCGATCCGATTGCGTGCGAACCGCCTCGTCGTGGTGCGCCGTGGCGCCGTCATCGCGCGCACGCCGGCGGCGACCGCGACGCTGAGCCTGCCCGCCCGCCCGCCGACTGTGGACTGGACGCTACGCCGCTGAGCGCCGCTCACCGGGGTGCGCCGCTAGAATGATTTCGTCACACCCGAGTGGCCTCAGGGACAGCGATTCACAATGAAACTCATCGGTTCACTCACCAGCCCCTACGTGCGCAAGGTGCGCATCGTGATGGCGGAGAAGAAGCTCGACTACCAGCACGAGCTCGAAGACGTGTGGGGGAACGACAAGATTCTCAAGTCCAACCCGCTCGGCAAGGTGCCGTGCCTGGTGCTGCCGGGCGGCGAAGCGGTGTTCGATTCGCGCGTGATCGTCGAGTACCTCGACACGCGCTCGCCGGTGAGCCGCCTGATCCCCGAAGGGAGCCGCGAGCGCATCGAGGTGCGCACCTGGGAGGCCTTGGCCGACGGCATTCTGGATGCCGCGATCCTCGCGCGGCTCGAGCAGACCTGGCCCGGCCGCACCGCCGAGCAGCGCAGCCAGGCGTGGATCGATCGGCAGCTGCACAAGGTCCAGGCCTCGGTCGAGGCGATCAGCAACGGCCTGGGTGACAAGCCCTGGTGCACCGGCATCCATCTCTCGCTGGCCGACATCGCGGTCGGCTGTGCACTCGGCTACCTCGCCTTCCGCTTCCCGCAGATCGCCTGGCGTGACGCGCGCCCGAACCTCGCCCGGCTCGCCGACAAGCTCGAAGCGCGGCAGAGCTTCATCGACACGCTGCCGCCGGTCTGAATCAGCTCGGATGCTGGACCGCGAAGCTGGCGGCCTGCGCCATCGGCCAGTACATCCTGAACACCTGCTGCGTCGGCTCGCCGCGCAGCAACTCGCCGGGCTTGGCGAACGGCAGCAGGTTCGCCAGCAGCTTCACCGCCTGCTCTGAATTGCGCCGCACGATGTGATCGGCCGTGAGATCGGACGGGTGCATCAGCCCGGCGGCCTGCACCAGTTCCTTCAGCGCGTGCAGCGTGCTCTCGTGAAAGTTGAAGACGCGGTCGGCCTTGGTCTCCACGACCAGGGCGCGCGCGCGCTGCGGGTCTTGCGTGGCCACGCCCGTCGGGCAGTGGCCGGTGTGGCAGCTCTGCGACTGGATGCAGCCGAGCGCGAACATGAAGCCCCGAGCGGAGTTGCACCAGTCGGCGCCGAGCGCGAGCATGCGCGCGATGTCGAACGCGCTGACGACCTTGCCGGCGCAGCCGAGCTTGATCTT
>JBDTVC010000117.1:0-14381 GCA_040007475.1 Burkholderiales bacterium | reverse complement strand
GGTGATGCCGAGCACGGGGGTGCGGGACTTTGCGGCCTCGAGGGCGAGGGCGCTCCGCAGTGTCTCGGGTGTCTTGCCGTTCTCGAGTGCGGTGATGAGTTGCGCGAGTGCCCGGCGCGCGGGTTCGCCAGGCCCCTGGATCGTGGCCAGCGCCTTGGGCGCGTGAACCGACAGGTCGTGGTCGCAGCGCATGACCATCTCGCCGATCATCCCGGCCAGGCCCATGCGCTGGCCGTCCTCGGGGCTGTAGATGCGGCAGACGCCGTAGTCCTGCAGGGTGCGGATCTCGCTCGGCACGATGACGCCACCCCCGCCGCCGAAGACCTGGATGTGGGCGCCGCCGCGCGCCTTGAGCAGGTCGACCATGTACTTGAAGTACTCGACGTGGCCGCCCTGGTAGCTGCTGATCGCGATGCCCTGGGCGTCTTCCTGCAAGGCGGCGGTGACGACCTCGTCGACCGAGCGGTTGTGCCCGAGGTGCACGACCTCGCAGCCCATGCCCTGCAGGATGCGTCGCATGATGTTGATCGCCGCGTCGTGGCCGTCGAACAGGCTGGCCGCCGTCACGAACCGCACCTTGTGCGTGGGGCGGTACTCGGCCAGGGCTTTGAACTCGGCGGACAGGTCGGTCATGTTCTCGTCTCCGCGGTGATTACATCGCCCCTGCGCGCCTGCGGCGCGGTCCCCCGAGGGGAGCGCACGACTTGAGGCGGCTCGGCGTCATGCTCAAACCACCTTGATGTTCTTCAGGGCCGGGTCCGCCGGCGGGAAGCGCAGCTTCAGCCCTTGCAAGGTCTGCTTCACGGCGTTGGCGATCATCAGGTTGCGGTGCGTCTTGGAGTCGGCGGGCACGATGGTCCATGGTGCCCACGGCGTGCCCGTGGCGGCGATCGCATCGCTGTAGGCCTGCTGATAGGCATCCCACTTCTTGCGGGCATCGAGGTCGCCGATGGCGAACTTCCAGTACTTGGTCGGGTCTTCGAGCCGATCTTGCAGCCGGGCGCGTTGCTCGTCCTTCGAGATGTGCAGCAGGAACTTGCAGATCACCGTGCCGGTCTCGGTGAGCATGCGCTCGAAGTCGTTGATGTGGGCGTAGCGCTGCGCCGTCTGTGCCGGCGTGATCCAGCCGCTCACCACCGGCACCAGCACGTCCTCGTAGTGGCTGCGGTTGAAGATCATCACTTCGCCGTTCGCAGGCACCTGGTCGTGGATGCGCCAGAGGTAGTCGTGCGCGCGCTCGGGCTCGGTCGGCGCTTTCCAGCCGATCGTGTGCACGCCCAGGGCGCTCATCTGCCCGAACACGCCGCGGATCGTGCCGTCCTTGCCGCTGGTGTCGGTGCCTTGCAGGATCACCAGCAGGCGAAAGCGCCGGTCGGCGTAGAAGAGGTTCTGCAGTGCATCGAGCTCGAGCGCGAGTGCCGCGGTCGTCTCCTTGTCGCGCGCCTTGTCGCCGCTGCCGAAGGGTTTGGCGGCGGGATCGAAGCGTTTGAGGTCAAAGCCCTTGGCCCCCTTGGGCGCGGCGTTGTGCTGGTAGTCTGCCAATGCAGGTGTCTTCTTGGCCACACGATCTCCGCAGGGTTGATTGACGTATACGTCAATTCGGGGAGTGTAGCCGCAGCCCGCGATGTCCATGACTTTCCATTCTCATTCGACCGTCGGCGTGCCCTCGAAGATCGCGCCCGTCGCCGTGACCGCGTGGACCGTGACCTCGGCCCTCGGCTCGGGCAAGGCGGCGATGCTCGATGCCGTGAGGCACGGGCGCAGCGGGCTGCGCCCCAACGACTTCACGCACCGGCCGCTGCCGACCTGGATCGGTCGCGTTGCCGGTCTCGAAGACGAGCCGCTGCCCGCTTCGCTCGCGCCGTGGGAGTGCCGCAACCACCGGCTCGCGTGGAAGGGCCTGAACGCCGACGGCTTCCTCGACGCGGTCTCGGCAGCGCGCGCGCGCCATGGCGCGGCGCGTGTCGCCGTGGTGCTCGGCACGTCCACCTCCAGCATCGGCGAGACCGAGGCGGCCTACCGCATGCTCGACGCCGAGGGGCAGTTCCCGCTCGCCATGCGCAACCCGCGCGTGCACACACCGCACTCGCTGACGGCCTTCGTGCAACAGGCGCTCGCGCTCGACGGGCCGGGCCTGACCGTGTCGACCGCGTGTTCATCGAGTGCGAAGGTCTTCGCCGCTGCCGAGCGGCTGCTGCGGCTCGACCTCGTCGACGCTGCCGTGGTCGGTGGCGTCGACACGCTGTGCGGCAGCGTGCTGTTCGGCTTCAACGCGCTGCAGCTCGTGTCGAGCGAGCCGTGTCGGCCGTTCGATGCCCGGCGCAATGGCATCAACCTCGGCGAAGCTGCCGGGTTCGCCCTGCTGAAGCGCGGCGCCGGGCCGCTGATGCTGACAGGGCACGGCGAGGCGAGCGACGCGCACCACATGTCGGCGCCCGACCCGAACGGCGCCGGCGCAGAACGCGCGCTCGACGACGCACTGGCGCGCGCCGGCGTCGACGTGGACCGGGTCGACCACATCAGCCTGCACGGCACCGCCAGTGCGAAGAACGACGAGGTGGAGGCCACGCTGGTCGCGCGCCGGTTCGGTGCGCACGTGCACGCGAGTTCGAACAAGGGCTTCACCGGCCACACGCTCGGTGCGGCGGGGATCGTCAACGCGGGGTTCAGCCTGCTCGCGCTCGAGACCGGCTGGATGGCCGGTACGGCCGGCACCACGCAACTCGACCCGATCTGCGGCCCGCAGATCCGGCTCGCGGCCGCGCAGACCGACGTGCGCTGTGTCGCGAGCCATTCGTTCGGCTTCGGCGGCACGAATTGCGTGCTGGTGTTCGAGCGCGGCCCATGAAGGTGTTCGTCGACGCGATCGCCTTGTGGGCGCCGACGCTGCCGGACTGGGCCACCGCGCGGGCCGCATTCCGTGGCGAGCATGCCGGCGTTCAGCCGCTGGCGCGGCGGCCATCGCCGGATATCCTCCCTCCCCCCGAACGGCGCCGGCTGCCGGACTCCGTGGCGCTCGCGCTCACGGTCGCCGACGCGGCGGTCCGGCAGTCGGGCCGGTCGGCGCGGGAGCTGCCGAGTGTGTTCACGTCCTGCCACGGCGATCTGCCCATCACCGATGCGATCTGCACCGCGCTGGTCGAGCATCCCGAACGGGTCTCGCCGACGCGCTTCCACAACTCGGTGCACAACGCGGCATCCGGGTATTGGGGCATCGCGACCGGCTGCGTGCAGGCGAGCACGGCGGTGAGCGCGTTCGAGAGCAGCTTCGCTGCCGGACTGCTCGAAGTCGCGACGCAGGTTGCGGCCGACGAGCGGACGGTGCTGCTGGTCGGCTACGACGTGGCCGCCTGTGGCGCACTGGCCTCGACCACCGCGAGCCGCGGCCTGCTCGCCGTCGCGCTGGTGCTCGCGCCGCAGCGCAGCAGTCGTACGCGTGCCGCGCTCGAGTGGCGCCTCGATCCCGGCCCGGTCGAGCGCATCGCGTTGCGCAGCGAGGCCGCACTGCCGCTGGCGATGAACGCGATGGCCGACGCGCTGCCGCTGTTCGAGGCGCTCGCGCGTGGCGACACCGGGCCGTTGCGGATGCCGTTGTCCGCGGCACTGGCGCTGCAGGTGGCGCTCGGTGAATTTGCGCATCGCGGGTAACAGCACGCACCGTTCGCCGGGCGCGCCGGCATACTGCATGGATGCAAGCAGCCACCCCGCGCCATCACGACGTCGTCATCATGGGCGGAGGCCTGGCCGGCCTGACGCTGGCGCTGCAACTCAAGCAGCGCTTCGCCGACATCGACATCCTGGTGGTCGAGCGTCGCCAGCACCCGGTGCCGGAGGCGGCGCACAAGGTCGGCGAATCGTCGGTCGAGATCGGCGCGCACTACTTCAGCAAGGTGCTCGGTCTCACGATGCACCTGGACCAGGCGCAGCTGCGCAAGTTCGGCTTCCGCTTCTTCTTCTCGGAGGGTCGGCGCGACATCGACCAGGTCACCGAGATCGGCGCGAGCCGGTTTCTGTCGACGCCCAGCTACCAGATCGACCGCGGCATCTTCGAGAACTTTCTCGGCCAGGAGGCTCAGGCCCGAGGCGTGCGGTTCATCGACCACGCGATCGTGCGCAGTGTCGACCTGTCGGAGGGCGCCGCGCCGCACCGCCTGAGCTGCGAGTACGGCGGGCAAGTGCACGAGCTCAGCGCACGCTGGGTCGTCGATGCCTGCGGCCGCGCCGGCATCCTCAAGCGCAAGCTCGGGCTGGCGCAGGACAACGCCCACCACGCGCACGCAATCTGGTTCCGCATCAAGGACCGCATCCACATCGACGACTGGACCGACAACGCCGAGTGGCGCGCGCGCTGCGACCCGCCGGCGCGCTGGCTGTCCACCAACCACCTCGTCGGGGCGGGCTACTGGGCCTGGCTGATCCCGCTCGCGTCGGGCTCGCACTCGGTGGGCATCGTCGCCGACCCGCGCTACCACCCGCTCGATACGATGGACACGTTCGACAAGGCGATGAGCTGGTTCGAACGCTACCAGCCGCGGCTGTTCGACGAGCTGGACGGCAAGCGCCACCTGCTCCAGGACTTCGCGTTCTTTCGCAAGGTCTCGTACGGCTGCAAGCAGGTCTTCTCCGCGCAGCGCTGGGCGCTCACCGGCGAGGCCGGTCTGTTCCTCGATCCGTTCTACTCGCCGGGCAGCGACTTCATCGCGATCAGCAACACCTACATCACCGAGCTGATCGCGCTCGACCGAGCGCACAAGCCGCTGGGCGCGCATGCGCAGCTGTTCGATCAGGTCTACCACTCGTTCTACGAGAGCACGCTGGCGCTGTACACGGATCAGTACGGGCTGTTCGGCGACCCCGAGGTGCTGCCGGTCAAGGTGATCTGGGACTACACCTATTACTGGGGCGTCCTGTCGCAGTTCTTCTTCCAGGGCCGCCTCACCGACCTGTCCGCGATGAGTGCGCTGCGCGACGAGCTCGCGCAATGCCAGAAGCTCAACATCGAGGCCCAGGCCTTCTTGCGCGCGTGGTCGTCGTTCAGCGCCAAGCGCAATCCGGCGGTGATGCTCGACCAGGCCTCGCTGCCGTGGTTCGCCGAGCTCAATCGCAGCCTGAACGACACGCTCGACGATGCGCAGTTCCGTGCGCGCTTGCGGGCCTCCACCGCGCAACTGCGCCAGCTCGCCGGCGAAATGCTCGCGCGAGCCTGTGCCGAGCATCCGGCGCTCGACGGCTCCGCGTTGCGTGCGCTGGTCGCGGGTACCGCGGCACCCGCCGACGCCAGGCCGCTGCTGGCCGAGTTTTCCTGAGCCACCCCGGGGTCGCTTGGGCGCCGTGATTTTTCACCGCACCGCGATCGAGGCCCAGCGTTCTGCGACTCGCCGTTTGGCGGCACAATCCTGCCGGTAGCGTCATCCGATCCTCAGGAGGCCGGTGTGGGTGTTGGGCTGATTCCGATCAAGACCCCCGAAGGGCAGGCTGAGCTGAGCGCGCGCACGCGCCGCATCAGCCAGCGGCATCGCACCGTGCTGTTCCTCGTCGATGGCAAGCGCGACGCCGAGCAGGTGCGTGCGATGGCGCTGAAGGCCGGCGTGCCCGACAGCTGCTTCAGCGAGCTGATCGGGCTCGGCATGATCATGTTGTCCGAGCCGACCTTCTCGCTGCTGATCGATGATCCGGTGCCTGCGCCCGGCTTGCTGCAGGTCGACGTGCCGCTGCCCGGGCCCGACAGCGTCAGCGCGATCCCCGATTCGATGCTGCCGCCATCGCGCTCGCTGTTCCCCGAATCCGCGTCGACCGATTCCACGCTGGGCAGCGCCTCCACCGCTCAGGCCTGGCTGAACGCCGACACCAACCCGCCCGGCGGTGCCCTCGACGACCCGACGTTTGCCGAGGCGCGGCTGATCCTCGTGCGCGCCGTGCGCGCGCAGGCGCCGCTGGCCGGCACGATCACGCTGCTCAAGCTGCGCCGCGCGCGCACCCGCGCCGATCTCATCGGCCTGCTCGACGAAGTCGAGAGCCGCATCAGCAAGCCGCACCGCTCGCTGTCGGCGACGCACACGATGCGGCGCGTGCGGCAGTTGCTCGATGGCCGAGCCGATTCGATGCTGGAGTCGGCCTGAGAATGCTGGCATGACCTTCCTCGCGATCGACATCGGCAACACCCGGCTGAAGTGGGCGCAGTACGCCTCACCGCAGCCGGGGGCGACCTTGCTGCGTCACGGCGCGGTGTTCCTTGAAACCATCGACAACCTGGCAGAGAGCGAGTGGCGATCGCTGCCCGCCCCTGGCAGCATGCTCGGTTGCGTCGTGGCCGGCGAAGGCGTCAAGCGCCGAGTCGAGGAGCAGCTCGAGATCTGGGACGTCGAGCCGCGTTGGGTGGCCTCCGGCACCTCGGCCTGCGGCGTCGTCAACAGCTACGACCATCCGAGCCGGCTCGGTGTCGACCGCTGGGTCGCGCTGATCGGCGCGCGGCACCGGGTGTTGGCGCAGGGCCGGGCGCGGCCGGTGCTGGTCGTGATGGTGGGCACCGCAGTCACCGTCGACGCGATCGACGTGGGCGGGCGCTTTCTCGGTGGCCTGATCCTGCCCGGTTTCGGCCTGATGCTGCGCGCGCTCGAGATGGGCACGGCGGGCCTGAAGGCACCGACCGGCGAGGCGGTCGACTTCCCGACCAACACCAGCGACGCGCTGATGAGCGGCGGCGCCGACGCGATCGCCGGCGCGGTGGAGCGCATGCACCGCAAGCTGCTTGCGCGCACCGGCGAGCCGCCGGCGCTGATCATGACCGGCGGCGCGGCCGTCAAGCTGGCCCCCATCCTGGACCTGCCGTTCGACACCGTGGACACGCTGATCTTCGAGGGCCTGCTGCAGCTGCAGTCGCACCGCCTGGCGCTGTGAGCGGCCGTCAAGACCCCGATTCGCGCGTGCCGCGATCGCGGTGCAACGCGGCGATGTCGTCGCGCAGCGCCTGCACCTGGCGGTGCAGGTCACGCAGGATGTCGTGCTCCATGCGGCGCTCGTGCGATTCGACCCACATCGCGGCGATCGCCGCGGTCACCAGCGAGAGCACGGCAAACCCCAGCAGCACGACGAACACCGCGAAGATCTTCGACGCCGGCGTGCTCGGTACGATGTCGCCGTAGCCGACGGTCGCCGCCGTCGTGAAGGCGAGCCACAGGCCGTCGCCGAACGAAGGCGTGCGCGGTTCGAGCCACCAGAAGCCGGCGCCGCACACGCCCAACACGGCCAGTGCGAGCAACAGCAGCCACGCCAGACTGCCGCGGCGCAAGGCGGGTTGCAGTGACCACATCAGGCGCAGCAGCGTGAGGGCGGCGGCGCCCAAGCGCAGCGTCAGCGCGACGCCGGAGGTTGCACTCGCCGGGATGATCGCCGCGAGCAGCAGCGCCACCGCCAGCAGCAGATCGAAGCTGTTGTCGCGCAGATGCCGGCGCGGTGTACCCGTGCGCCGGCCGGTATGCCACAGTGCCACCGAGAGCGTCACGGCGGCGAACGCGTAGAGCAGGGCGGCGAACAGGCTGCTGCCGGTCTCCAGCAGTTCCATGTAGAACGCCGGGATGCTGCCCACCAACGCGGGCAGCACGACCCACTCCCAGCGCCACTGCGTCTCGCCGGCGCCGCCGTCGCGGCGCGGCAGACGGGTCAGGCCGCGCAGGCCGAGGTGGAGCACGGGGGCGGAGCGGCGCATGTGCCCACCCTAGCAGGCGCGACGCGCGCGCGGTTGACGCGTGTCAAACCGGCGTCAGAGGATGTAGCGGGACAGGTCCTCGTTCTTCGCCAGGTCCGCGAGCTTCGCATCGACCTCGCCGCCATCGACGCTGACCGTTTGCCCGCCACGGTTCGGCGCGTCGAAGCTCACCTCGTCGAGGAGCCGCTCCATCACGGTCGACAGGCGTCGCGCGCCGATGTTCTCGGTGCGCTCGTTCACGTCGAACGCGATCTGCGCGATGCGGCGGATCGCGGTCGGCTGGATGTCCAGCGTCACGCCCTCGGTTGCGAGCAGCAGCGTGTACTGCTTGACCAGGCTCGCGTGCGTCTGCGTCAGGATCGCCTCGAAGTCGTCCACGCTCAGCGAGCCGAGCTCGACGCGGATCGGGAATCGGCCCTGCAGTTCGGGGATCAGGTCACTCGGCTTGCTGAGGTGGAAGGCGCCCGACGCGATGAACAGCATGTGGTCGGTCTTGACCATGCCGTACTTGGTGTTCACCGTCGTGCCTTCGACCAGAGGCAGCAGGTCGCGCTGCACGCCCTGGCGCGATACGTCCGCGCCGCTCGTCTCGTTGCGCGAGGCGACCTTGTCGATCTCGTCGATGAAGACGATGCCGTTCTGCTCGGCGTTGTGCAGCGCAGCGGTCTTCACATCGTCGTCGTTGACGAGCTTGGCCGCTTCTTCCTCGATCAGCAGCTGGTGCGCTTCGCGGATGCTCAGCTTGCGGACCTTCTTCTTCGCGCCGCCGGCGTTCGCAAACATGCCCTTGAGCTGCTCGGCCATCTCTTCCATGCCGGGCGGCGTCATGATCTCGAGGCCGGGCTTGTGCTCGGAGAGTTCGAGCTCGATCTCCTTGTCGGCCAGCAGCCCTTCGCGCAGGCGCTTGCGCATCACCTGGCGGGCGGTGTTGTCCGCCGCGGGGGCCGGTGCGCTGAAGCCGAGTTCGGTGCCTGAGCCGCGCGCCGGGGGCACGAGGATGTCGAGGATGCGATCTTCGGCGGCGTCTTCGGCGCGGCTGCGCTGGCGGCGCATCGCGCCCTCGCGCTCCTGCTTGACCGCCATGTCGACGAGGTCGCGGATGATCGAGTCGACATCCTTGCCGACGTAGCCGACCTCGGTGAACTTGGTCGCCTCGACCTTGATGAACGGCGCATCCGCGAGCTTGGCCAGCCGCCGCGCGATCTCGGTCTTGCCCACACCGGTGGGCCCGATCATCAGGATGTTCTTCGGCGTGATCTCGCCGCGCATCGACTCGTCGACCTGCTGGCGCCGCCAGCGGTTGCGCAACGCGATCGCCACGGCGCGCTTGGCGCTGCCCTGGCCGACGATGTGGCGGTCGAGTTCGGAGACGATCTCCTGCGGGGTCATGCTGGACTTCGCTTCCATGTCAATCCAGCGTCTCGATGATGTGGTTCTGATTCGTGTAGATGCACAACTCGCCGGCAATCTCGAGGGACTTCTTCACCACGTCCTTCGGTACCAGCTCGGTATTGGACAGCAGGGCACGGGCGGCGGCATGTGCATACGCGCCCCCGGAGCCGATCGAGACGATGCCGTGCTCGGGCTCGAGCACGTCGCCGTTGCCGGTGATGATCAGCGAAGCCTCGCGGTCGGCGACGGCGAGCATTGCTTCGAGCCGGCGCAGCACGCGGTCGGTGCGCCAGTCCTTCGTCAGCTCGATGGCCGCGCGCACGAGGTGACCCTGGTGCTTCTCGAGCTTGGCCTCGAAGCGCTCGAACAGCGTGAACGCATCGGCGGTGGCGCCGGCAAATCCGGCGAGCACCTGGTCGCGGTGCAGCTTGCGTACCTTGCGGGCCGACGACTTGACGACGATCGTGCCCAGCGTGACCTGGCCGTCGCCTCCGAGCGCGACCAGATTGCCGCGGCGCACGCTCAGGATGGTCGTGCCGTGATAGTTTTCCATGGGGCGAAGATAGGGGTGAAACGGCCCGCGTCAAGGCGCGGGCGAAAGTGGCGGCGCTAGTTGGTGCGCACCTTTACTTTCGCGTGCTCGTTGATGCCCATCGCGCCGAAGAACAGCGCGACCAGGCGGTGCGCCTCGATGAATCGCACGCTGCGGTTCTCGGAGCGGCGCGCCAGCACCCAGTTGAGCAGATCGCCCGCGGCAATGAAGTCGACGCGGATCAGGCGCCCGCACGCGATGTTGACGATGCTTGCGGCGCCCAGTTCGGCGTCCATCTTCTTCAGCGTGTCGCTGATGTCGCCGACCAACTGGCCCGACAACTCGACGGTGCCGACGCTCACGGCGCCCGGCTCGTCGCTCAGTGCCGACTCGACGAAGTTGGTCGAGACATCGCTGACCAATGAGAGCTGCGACGACACCGTGTTGCCGGTGCCGCTCACGCGCACCTGGCAGCGGGCCGGCTCCCACGACGGCGGGGAGACCTCGTAGGTCACGCAGTAATCGATCGCCGCCTCGTCGAACTGGTCTGGCCGGTTCGTCATGCGCAGCGTGTCCAGCCGAAGCTGCCAGTAGGCCGGGTCGACATCGCGCACGCCCGCCGGGGCGGCATCGAGCAGGGTCGTGATCAGCCGTTCACCGCCGATCCAGCGCATGTCCAGCGTCTGCCCGATCCAGCCGCGGAACAGCTCTGACAACTTGGCGCAGGCCTCGGCGTCGACACTGCGCAGCGCGTTCCAATCGAACACCCACGGCAGGGGCATCTGCATCGTCATCGAAGCCAGCTTGGCGACGACGTCGGCGTCCAGGTGATCGGGGCAGATCCAGCCGACCTGACCCTCGATGCGCGAGGCGCTGGGCCGTTCGTCGGCAGCGGCTTCGGCGACCAGCTTGGGCATCGAGAACCATTGCGGCGCCGACCAGCCGAACTGCTGCGCGTAGTCGAGTGCCAGGCTCTCGAACTTGTGCTGCTGGCCGATCGCGCGGTACAGATCGAACAGAACCAGCCAGGTCTCGGCATGCTGGGCGCGCACGCCGCCGTTGCCGGTGAGCGCCGAGATGGACTGCTCGCACTGCTCGAAGTCGGCGTTGGCGAACGCGATCACCGCTTCGTCGAGTTCGGGGTCGTGTGTGACTTCGGTCAGCTCCTGGGCGAACGGGCTCGCCAGGTCGGCCGACTGGCTGTCCAGCTTCATCGAGGACAGGGGCGACACACCGCCATTCATGATTGCGGCCGAGACCGGCAGGGCGCGCTCGCTGGCGAAATCGTCGACACGGCCACCGACGGTCGCCGGGCCGGCGTCGTAGCTCGACGGGCGGCCGAGCAGGCCATCCATCGGGACCGGCTCGGTCGGTGCGTTGTAGAACTCGGGGGTGCGCCTAGGCGGCGGTGCCGGAGCGTAGTGGCCGTCGCCGACCATCTGCTGCTCGATCTCGTCGATCTTGGCCTTGACGCCCTGGTCGGCCTTCGCGCCGCTCTCGGCCATCTTGCCTTCGGAGTCATCGATCCGCGACGAGCCGCCCAGTGCGGCCAACTGCTCGCTTGTCAGGCCCTCGCGGCGCACCTTGCGCAGCATGTCGAACTCGCGCTTGCGGACGAAGTCGTTGCGCCGCTTGCGCTCGATCATCGCCTTCAGTTCGCCCTTGGCGAAGTCCTCGTCGCGTGATTCCTCGGTCGGCGCGCCCAGTTCGGCCCAATCCGTGCCCGGATTGGCCACGAACTTGACGACCTTGCGGAAGAAACTGGTCGAGTCTTTGGGGTCCGACATCGCGCGGTGAGGTAGGTGGGCTGTCGCTGGCGTCAGTCGCCGAACATCTTCTGCTTGAGTTCGCGACGCTGCTGGGCTTCGAGGGACAGTGTAGCGGTCGGGCGCGCGATCAGACGACCCAACCCAATCGGTTCGCCGGTTTCATCACAAAACCCGTACTCGCCCGACTCGATCCGGCCCAGGGACTGGGAGATCTTCTTCAGCAGCTTGCGTTCGCGGTCGCGGGTGCGCAGCTCCAGCGCGTGCTCTTCCTCGATCGTGGCGCGGTCCGCCGGGTCGGGCACGATCGAGGTGTCCTCGCGCAGGTGCTCGGTGGTCTCACCGGCGTTGCTGAGCAGGTCGTCCTTGAGCTGCTGCAGCTTGGTGCGGAAGAACTCCAGCTGCTTGTCGTTCATGTACTCCGACTCCGGCATCGCGAGCACTTCGGGCTCGGTCAGTTCGCGGCCGGCCTTGGATTTCCAGGCGTTGGCCAGCTTCGGGTCGAATTTCTGCTTCTCGCGCGGGGTGTCCAGCTCGAGGTTGTTCATTTGCCGGGTCGGCGGCCGCGGCGGGGCGAACCGGTCGGCGAATCGGGACGTTGGCGGCGGCAGCGGGGCCTGGACAGCGGGCGCTGCGTACTTGGAAGCGCCGCGGCCGGCCTTTCTGGGGATCAGCGGGGCCATGCCGCCAGTGGGCGCGGCCGCCGCGGTGGCAGTCGCCACCGCAGGCACAGGGGCGGGGGAGGGAGCGGATTTCATGGGCAATTTGGGCTTTGCGGCCGCGGCGGGCGGTGTCGCCTTGGCCGGTGTCGTCGCAGGTTTTGAAGGTTTCGAGGGCTTGGCGGCAACGGCCGGCTTCGCGGATTTGACGGGGTGGGCCGCCGCCTTGACTGACTTCGTCGGTGGTGCGGCGTGCTTCTTGGCGGCGACCGGCTTGGTGTTCTTGGCGGGTTTCGACGCGACGACTTTCCCCTTGGCGGAGGTGGTCTTCTTGGGGGGCGCCTTCCGGGCCGGTGTCTTGCTCACAGCAGTCTCCTCGCGTCGGCTGTTATACCCCTTGCTCACGGCTCGGGCTTTGGCCGCCGCGGATTGTAGCCACGTTGCATCGGCGCAAAACGCGCAAAAAACACGCTGTGCACCGGCGCTTGACAACCGGCTCAGACCAGGCAGCCCTCCAGCCCCTGCAGGAAGATTTCGCGCGGCAGATCGAGGCCGATGAAGACCATCTTGCTGGTCTTCTTCTCGCCCGGCGCCCACTTCGGGCCCAGGTCGCTGCCCATCAGCTGGTGCACGCCCTGGAAGATGACCTTGCGGTCGCTGCCTTTCATATGAAGTACGCCCTTGTAACGGAGCATCTTCGGGCCGTAGACCTGCACGATCGCGCCGAGGAAGTCTTCCAGCTTGGCCGGGTTGAAGGCCTTGTCGGACTTGAAGACGAAGGATTTGACGTCGTCGTCGTGCGCATGGTGGTGGGGGTGGTCGCAGTGCTCGCCATGCTCTTGGTCGTGATGGTCATGGTCGTGGTGATCGTGAGCATGGGCGTCGGCGTTCAGGAACTCCGGGTCGATGTCGAGCTTGGCGTTCAGGTTGAAGCCCCGCAGGTCGAACACGTCGGCCAGTGGCACCTCGCCGAAGTTGACCTTGGTCTGCGGCGCCCTCGGGTTCATGTGCTTGATGCGGTGGATCAGCGCGTCGGTCGTCGCCGCGTCGACCAGGTCGGTCTTGCTGATGAAGATCTGGTCGGCGAAACCCACCTGGCGGCGCGCCTCCTGGCGCTCGTTCAACTGCTGGTCGCCGTGCTTGGCATCGACCAGCGTCAGGATCGAGTCGAGCAGGTAGCTCTCGGCGATCTCGTCGTCCATGAAGAAGGTCTGCGCCACCGGGCCAGGGTCGGCCAGGCCCGTGGTCTCGATCACCACGCGGTCGAAATCGAGCTCGCCCTTGCGCTTCTTCTCGGCCAGGTCCGAGAGCGTGGTGCGCAGGTCCTCGCGGATCGAGCAGCAGACGCAGCCATTGTTCAGCTGAATGATCTGCTCCTTGCTGTCCTGCACCAGGATCTCGTTGTCGATGTTCTCGTCGCCGAACTCGTTCTCGATCACGGCGATCTTCTGGCCGTGGGCCTCGGTCAGCACGCGCTTCAGGAGGGTGGTCTTGCCGGCGCCGAGGAAGCCGGTCAGGATGGTGGCGGGGATCAGAGCCATGGGGTTGCCTTGCAGTACAGCACGTTGTGGGGGCGATCCGGCGATATGGGGGTCGCTGGTCGGCCTTCAAGGTAGCAGATGTGTCAAGACCCCATGCCGAGCGAGCGCTGCACGACCGCGGCGAACCAGCGGATGCCCAGCGGCAGCGCCGCATCGTTGAAGTCGTACGCCGGATGGTGCAGCGGCTGGCCGGCGCCCTGGCCGAGCCACAGGTAGGCACCGGGCCGCGCGTGCAGCATGAAGGCGAAGTCTTCAGAGGTGAAGGCCGGCCGGGCCGCGACACTGGTGGTCAAGCCGGCGTCGGCCGCGGCGGCCAGCGCGAGTTCGGCCTCCGGCGCGCTGTTGACCGTGGCCGGGTAGTAGCGTGTGTAGCGCACCTCGACCTCGGCGCCGCTGGCCAGCGCGACGCCCGCGGCGGTGGCGCGCAACGCGGCCTCGATGCGGTCCTGCGAGACGGCGTCGAAGCTGCGCACCGTGCCGGTGATCTGCACCTCGGCCGGCAGGACGTTGTGCGAGTGCCCGCCCTCGATGCGCGTGACCGACAGCACCGCCGACTCGCCCGGATCGATGCGGCGCGAGACGATGGTGTTGAGCTGCGTCACGAGCGTGCTCGCGGCGAGGATCGCGTCGGGCGTGTGCTGCGGCTGGGCGGCGTGGCCGCCGCGCCCGCGCAGCGAGATGTCGAAGCGGTCCGCGGCCGCCATGATCGGGCCGGGGCGCGTCTGCGCCTGGCCCAGCGGCAGGTCGGGCCAGTTGTGCAGCGCGTAGACCGCGTCGCACGGGAAG
>JBDTVC010000116.1:0-14513 GCA_040007475.1 Burkholderiales bacterium | reverse complement strand
GCACGGCTGGGAAGAGGATCTTGGTGATGATCTTCCACTCGCTCAGGTTGAGCACACGCGCCACGTTCAGGTAGTCGGCCGGGACGCGTTGCACGCCGACTGCGGTGTTGATGATCATCGGCCAGATCGAGCAGATGAAGATCGTCCAGATCGCCGCCGGGTTCGCGGCCTTGAACACCAGCAGCCCGATCGGCAGCCACGCGAGCGGCGAGACCGGGCGCAGCAGGCTGACCAGCGGCGACACCATGCGGTTGAGCACCTCGAAGCGGCCGATCATGAAGCCCAGCGGGATGCCGACGAGTGCGGCCATCCCGAAGCCGACCGCGACGCGTTCGAGCGAGAACAGGATGTTCCAGCCGATGCCCTGATCATTGGGGCCCTTGCTGTAGAACGGGTCGGAGAAGACCTTCACGGCTTCGGCGAACGTTGCCGCCGGGGTCGGGAAGGTCGTGCTCTTGATCGTCAGCAGCGCCCAGACGCCGACGAGCAGCGCGATGCCCATCATCGGCGGGACGATCTTGAAGAACAGCTCGCCCCAGTCGAACGAAGGCTTCGCGGGTTTCGCCGCGGGTGGCACCGCCGCGAGCTTGACCTCGGGCGGTGCGATGGCCGCGGGCTTGGCGGTGGCCTTCGCGTCGAGCATCGCCTGCGTCGGGGAATGGAACACGGCACTGACCATGGGGTTCTCCTTGAATGACTCAGGCCTTGATGGCGAAGCTGTCGGCGTACTTCTTCGGGTCCTTGCCGTCCCAGATGACGCCATCCATCAGCTTGCTGCTGCGCATCACGTCCTTGGGCACGCTGATCTTCATCGCGCTGGCGACCTGCTTGTACAGATCGATCTGGTTGATCTGCTTGGCGACCGCGAGGTAATCGGGGTGCTCCTTCAGCAATCCCCAGCGCTTGTGCTGCGTCAGGAACCACATGCCGTCGCTGAGGTACGGGAAGTTGACCGCGCCGTCGTTGAAGAACTTCATGTGGTTCGGGTCGTCCCAGGTCTTGCCCATGCCGTTCTGGTAGCGGCCCAGGATGCGCTGGTTGATCGCGTCGACACCGGTGTTGATGTAGCTCTTCTCGGCCACGGTCTCGGCCATCTTCATCTTGTTGGCCAGGCTCGCGTCGATCCAGCGGCTGGCCTCGAGGATCGCCATCATCACGGCGCGGCAGGTGTTCGGGTTCTTCTTGACGAAGTCGGCGGTGGTGCCGAGCGTCTTCTCGGGGTGGTCGCGCCAGATGTCCTGCGTCGTGATTGCGGTGACCCCGACGCCGTCCATGATGGCGCGGTGATTCCACGGCTCGCCGACGCAGAAGCCGTCCATGTTGCCCACGCGCATGTTCGCGACCATCTGCGGCGGCGGCACGGTGATCAGTTTGGCGCCCTTCACCGGGTCGATGCCCGAGGCCGCAAGCCAGTAGTGGAGCCACATCGTGTGCGTGCCGGTCGGGAAGGTGCCGGCGAAGGTGTACTCGCGCTTCTCCTTGGCCATGACCTTGGCGAGCGACGGGCCGTCGACCGCGCCCTTGTCCGCCAGCGTTTTCGACAGCGAGATCGCCTGGCCGTTGTTGTTCAGGCTCATCAGCACGGCCATGTCCTTCTTCGGGCCGCCGACGCCGAGGTGCACACCGTAGATCAGGCCATACAGCACATGCGCCATGTCGAGCTCGCCGTTGACGAGCTTGTCGCGCACGCCGGCCCACGAGGCTTCCTTGGTTGGGATGATCTTGACGCCGTACTTCTTGTCGAAGCCCAGCACCGAGGCCATCACGACCGACGCGCAGTCGGTCAGCGGGATGAAGCCGATGCGCACCTCCTCCTTCTCCGGCTTGTCGGAGCCCTGGGCGTGGACGGCGGTGTTGAGCCCCGGTACCAGGCCGGCGGCGCTGGTCGCGGCAGCGGCCTTGATGATGCTTCGGCGGGTCATGTTGATCTTTCGTTCGAAGAGCGGCAGGGTCATGGCGTAGTCTCTGGAAAGCACAAAAACAAAAAGGCGTCCGCACGCAGTGGCCGCGAGGCCTGACTGGTGGGGACGCCATCGTCCGGTTCGAGCGCACCCGCTTTGGTGCACAAACATCAATGTCGAAGGTCGCCGTTGACCTTCAGCCAGGGACTACGCAAACCTCGTGCCAGCGAATCTCAGGCGAGCAAATCCGCCACGTCGAGGATGCGCTGAGCGACGTCGGCCAGCTTCAGGCCCTTGTCCATCGCGGTCTTGCGCAGCCGGGCGTAGGCCTCGTCCTCGGACAGGCCCTGGCGCTGCATCAGCAGGCCCTTGGCGCGGTCGATGGCCTTGCGCTCGCTGAGCTGGCTGCGCGCGTCGGCGAGCTCGCGCCGCATGTGTTCCTCGTGCTGGAAGCGGGCGAGGGCCACGTCGAGCACCGGTTTGACCCGATCCGGTGCGAGCCCGGCGACCACATACGCCGTCACTCCGGCGGCGATGGCGTCACGCACGTGGGTGGTGTCGCTGTCCTCGGTGAACAGCACGATCGGGCGTCGCGCGTCGCGGGTCGCCATCACGACGTGCTCGAGGGTGTCGCGAGCCTGGCTCTCCGCGTCGACGATGATCATGTCGGGCCCGATCTGGGCCAGTCGCTCGGGCAGAAACACGTCAGCGGGCAGGACGGCGACGATGTTGCAGCCGTTTTGAAGCAGGCCAATGCGCAGTGAGCGCGAGCGCAGGGCCTCGGATTCGGCGGCCGGGTCGGCGCCATCGCTGATCAGCGAGTCGGGCGCGACGATGACGATGCGAAGGGATTCAACCGGGGCCATGACGCGAATGCAGCAACATTCACGCCAGTCGGAAATACGTCAGCGGGAGTCGAGATGAGTCGCGGCCAGCGCGCGCCGCAGCCAGCCGCCCAGCGGACGCAGCGAGCCGAACAGGGACTCGGGCACGGGCGCTTCGCGCTCGGCGATCAGCCCACGAGCCTCGAGCATCTCGACGAAGCTCCGGACCTCGTGACGGCGGATTCCGCTGCACTCGACCAGCTGCGCGACCGTCATGTGCCGATGCGACATATCGCTCAGCATGCGCCGGTAGGCGATCTTGTCGAACGGTGCCCGCAGCTGCGGCCACGCGGCGAGACGGTATTCTTTCATGGGCCAACGACTCACTTTTGGAAGGCCGCGGATCTGCGCCGCGGCTCGTCTGATGCCGAAGACTAGGCGCTTATCAGGCGCCCGTGAAGTGTGGAGTGCGCAATGTGCGGGTAATTACGAATGGTATTCAGTGTCCAGCAGACCGGCAACGGCTCGTCGTCGATTCGTCAGGACGGCTCGTGCAGCGCCCGGTTGACTTCGCGCTGCCAGGGCAACGCATGTACCAATTGATGCAGTTGCACGGCGACCTGCGTCTGGCTCAGCGCTTCGCCGTGGTCATCCAGGAGCCGCAGGTTGGTGACCATGCCGAAGGGGTCGGCCATCGCGACCACGCCCTGGCGCAGTTCGATCCAGTCCCATGCCACGCCGGCAGCGCACGCCTCCGTGTGGTCACCCCAGAGCGTCTGGCCCGTGCAGGGGTTGTCGTCGTCGCCGAAAGTCAACACTCTCGTGCCGAGGTGGACAAGATGCAAACGTGGCGCAGAACTGGCCTGCCACAATACAGGGGCCCACGCGTAGACAATCCATGCAGGTGTCATCGTGGTGGGCAGCGTCGATGCGTCGATGTTCGGACTCCTGCAGTTTCTTGACTTGGTGTGGCGAGTGTGACGAGGGTTTTGCGTCTTGCCATCTGTAAAACCTGTCAGGTAGGTTGGTCAGCAACGCTGGCGTGTGACGTTTTCTGCGATCGGGATTGAAGGGGCGGCATGCTTCAGGGCGGTTTCTCGGAAGTGTTGAAAACCCGGAACCGGGACGAGTTCCAAGGCGAAGTGACGGCCTTCACGCGCCGGCTAGGGTTCGAGACCTTCTCCACGACCGTGGTGATCGATCACCTGCTGGGTGAGGCTGAGTTCATCACGATCGACAACACCCCTCGCGCCTACAAAGACTCGTTCAAGAATCGCCAGAACGGTCGCCGCGACCCGGTAATGCAGCACTGCAAGCGCCAGAGCGTCCCAATCATCTGGGACCAGACGACCTACGTCAGCCGCGGTCTGGGCGACAAATGGGAAGAGCAGGCCCGATTCGGCATCAGCAACGGCGTGGCCCTGGCCCTGCACATGCCAGAGGGGCGCCACTTCTTCATCGGCGTCGAGCGTGATCGCCCGGTGCCAGCCGATCCCGGCGAACTGACGCGCATGGTGGCCGACCTGCAACTGTTCGCGGTCCATGCCCAGGACGCTGCGGTGAGGATCCTGGTCCCGAGCCCGGCAGATCCGAGTGTCCCGTCGCTGACTCCGCGCGAGCTCGAGGCGCTGCGCTGGACCATGGAAGGCAAGACCGCCTGGGAAGTCGGCGATGTCCTGGGCATTGCGGAGCGCACGGCGGTGCTCCACGTCAACAACGCGACCCACAAGCTGGGTTGTGTGAACAAGCACCAGGCGGTGCTCAAGGCGCTGCGGCTCGGCCTGCTGCGTTGAAGATTGCACGCCGCTGACGCGCGAAAGCGTCAGTCGTCTCGGCACTTTCCCACGGCGTAACAGTTGTTGCGTCAACCCCCACCCTGTAAGACTTGACAGTTACGCGATTGACTGCGTCCTGATGCAATGGCTCCAGTGCATGCGTGGCGTGCACCCACCCACCCCTCTGGAGCAGAGCATGCAAGACAGCCTTCAAGTCGTTGACACCGTCGAAACCCCCGTTGCCGCACCGTTCGAGCTGACAACCGAGCAGCTGCAGTGGGTCAGCGGTGGCGTCAAGACCGGTCCGAACGACACCTGGGCCGTTGCCGGCCCGAACGACAGCTGGTAAGCCGAGGCGAAGTCCTTGGGCTTGTTCCGCCCGGAAGTCCTTTCAAATCGCCAGCGCGACTGGCTGGGCAGCATTCAGCTGATCCGGCCGGTTTCGCTGGCTGTTCTCACTGGGTTCGTGGTTCTGATCGCGGTTGTGGTTACGGCTTACCTTGTGCTGGGCGAGTACACCCGAAAGGCGCGCGTGAGCGGGTTTCTGGTGCCGGATCGAGGGGTGATCCGGCTCGTCGCGCCACAGCAGGCGACCGTCGTCGAGAGCCACGTCACCGAAGGCGGTACCGTGCGTCGTGGCGACGTCCTGTTCGTCCTGTCGGTCGGCCAGGCCACGCTCAGCGGCGATACGCAGGCCGCGGTGCAGAACAGCCTCGCGTCGCGCGAGCGCAGCCTGCAAGGGGCCGCGCGCCAGCGCACCCAGCTCGAACAGAACCAGCTGGCGGCGATCGACGCGCAGGTCGCCGACATGCGGCGCGAGCTTGCGTCGATGGCGGCGGAGTCCGATCTGCAGCGCCAACGCCTCGCGCTCGCCCAGGAGGCGCTGGCGCAGTACGAATCGCTGCGCGGCCAGAACTTCATGTCCTCGGCGCAGGTGCGCACGAAGGCCGAGGACGTGCTCGCCGTGAAGGCGCAATTGCAAGGCCTGGAGCGTCAACGCGCGGCCCGCCTGCGCGAGATCGCGGCCCTGCAGTCGCAGCGCAGCGAGTTGCCGCTGCGTGCGCAGGCGGCGCAGGGCGAGATCGATCGCGATCTCGCCGCACTCGCCCAGCAAAGTGCCGAGAATGAGGCCCGTCAGCGCATCGTGCTGCGCGCGCCTCAGGACGGCATCGTGACCGGCGTGCTGGCCGCGCCCGGTCAGAACGTGACGCCCGCCGCTGCGCTCGCGACCCTGCTGCCGGCCGATGCGAAGCTGCAGGCACACCTGTTCGCGCCGTCCAGCGCGATCGGCTTTGTGCGCGCGGACCAGACCGTGCAGCTGCGCTATCAGGCGTTCCCATATCAGAAGTTCGGGCATCAGGCGGGCGCGGTCGCGCAGGTGTCGCGCTCGCCCCTGCAGGCCGCGGAGCTCGTTGGCCTGCCGCTGCCGGCTGCGATGAGCGCGAGCGGCGAGCCGCTCTACCGGATCACCGTGACGCTGAATCAGCAGAGTGTGACCGCCTATGGCCAGCCGCAAGCCCTGTCGCCGGGCATGCAGCTCGAGGCCGACGTGCTGCTCGATCGCCGCCGTCTGATCGAGTGGCTCTTCGAGCCGGTGCTCGGCATGGCGGGGCGCGTGTGAGCCAGGCCAGCTGGTTCGATGGTTTGCGCTTCGGCCTGGCGCCGCGTCGGCTGCCGATGATCCTGCAGACCGAGGCCGCCGAGTGCGGTCTCGCATGTCTGGCGATGGTCGCTGCGCACCACGGCCTGGACAGCGACCTGCCGACACTGCGCCAGCGCTTCTCGGTGTCGCTCAAGGGCGCGACGCTGGTCGATCTGGTGCGTCTGGCCGGCCAGCTTCAGCTCAATGCACGCGGGCTGCGCGCCGAGATGGCGCACCTCCCCGACCTTGCGGTGCCGTGCGTGCTGCACTGGGACCTGAATCACTTCGTCGTGCTGAAGGAAGTCAGCCGTGGCATGGCCGTGATCCACGATCCGGCGCGCGGCGTGCGGCGACTGCCGCTTGCGGAGGTCTCAAAACACTTCACCGGCATCGTGCTCGAGGTCACGCCCCGGGCCGAGTTCAAGCCGCGCACCGAGCGGCAGAACGTGACACTGCGTCAGCTTCTTGGCCGCGTCATCGGCCTGCGTCGCTCGCTGCTGCAGATATTTACCGTGGCGCTGGCGCTCGAAGGCTTCACGCTGCTGGCGCCATTCTTCATGCAGTGGATCGTCGACAGCGTGCTCGTGAGCCTGGACCGCGATCTGCTCGTCACGCTCGGGGTGGGTTTCGGGCTGCTGGTGCTGATCGCCGTGGCGACCGGCGCCATCCGCTCATGGGCGGTGCTGCACCTGTCCTCCACGCTGAACCTGCAATGGCTGGCCAACGTATTCGCACACCTGATGCGGCTGCCCGTGTCGTGGTTCGAGAAGCGCCACACCGGCGACGTGATGTCGCGCTTCGGCGCGGTCCAGAAGATCCAGCAGACGCTCACGACCAGCTTCATCGAGGCGATGCTCGACGGCGTGCTCGTCGTCGTGACGCTGGCGATGATGTTCATCTACAGCGGCACGCTCGCGGCCATCGCGGTGGGCGCCGTGGCCGTGTACGCCGGCCTGCGCTGGGCATTCTTCAGGCCGCTGCGCGAGGCCACCGAGGAGTCGATCATCTTCGAGGCCAAGCGCTCGACGCACTTCCTCGAGTCGCTGCGCGGCGTGCAGTCGATCAAGCTCTTCAACCGACAGGAAGACCGCCAGGCCAGGTTCATGAATCTGGTCGTCGACGCGATGAATGCCAGCATCGCCACCCGACAGCTCGACCTGATGTTTGGTGTCGGCAACAAGCTGGTGTTCGGACTGGAGCGCATCGCGATCATCTGGATCGGGGCGCTGCTGGTGATGGACCACACCTTCTCGGTCGGCATGCTGTTCGCGTTCATCGCCTACAAGGAGCAATTCGCGCAGCGCGTCAGCGCGTTGATCGACAAGGTCGTCGAAGTGAAGATGCTGAAGCTGCAGGGCGAGCGGCTCGCCGACATCGTGCTCTCGGAGCCTGAGTCACAACCCGAGTTCGCGGCCAGCATGCAGGAGCTGCCGGCCAGCATCGAGCTGCGTGGCCTGCACTTTGCCTACGCCGAGTCCGAAGCCGAGGTCGTACGCGGGCTGACGCTGAGCATCGAACCGGGGGAGTCGGTCGCGATCGTCGGCCCCTCCGGGTGCGGCAAGACGACGCTGCTCAAGCTGATGTTGGGCATCCACACGGCGCAATCCGGCGACATTCGGGTCGGTGGCCAGCCGATGCACAAGGTCGGCCTGCGTGCCTGGCGCGACATGATCGGCACCGTGATGCAGGACGACCAGCTCTTCGCCGGCTCGATCGTCGACAACATCAGCTTCTTCGATGCCGAGGCCGATCCGGCCTGGGTCGAGGAATGCGCGCGCATCGCCGCAGTGAAGGACGACATCGACGCGATGCCGATGGGCTTCCACACCCTGATCGGCGACATGGGGGCCAGCCTCTCGGGCGGCCAGCGGCAGCGCATCCTGCTGGCGCGGGCGTTGTACAAGCGGCCGAAGATCCTGTTCCTCGACGAAGCGACCAGCGCGCTCGACCTCGAGCGCGAGCGCGAGGTCAATCAAGCGATCAAGCAGCTGGCGCTCACCCGCATCATCGTCGCGCATCGGCCCGAGACGATTGCCTCGGCCAGCCGCGTGATCGTGATGAACGACGGCCGCATTTCGCAGGACCTGCGCAGCATGCCGGGCGGGGGCGGGAGCACTCACGCGCGCTGAGCGCTGCGCCGCTCGGCCAGCGCCAGACCGCCCCCAAGCGGCCGAGCACCCGCTCGGCGCGTGGTGGTGGTACCCCGCCACGGGGTGCCCCATGACTAAACTCGCGCCATGAACATCCTGGGGATCGAATCGTCGTGTGACGAGACGGGCGTGGCGCTCGTCGAGTTCACTGGAAATGAGGTGCCGCGCCTGCGCGCGCAGGCCTTGCACAGTCAGATCGAGATGCACGAGGCGTTTGGCGGCGTGGTGCCCGAACTCGCGTCGCGCGATCACATCCGCCGCGTTGTGCCGCTGGCGGAACAGGTGATGAAGGAGGCGGGTGCGTCGCTCGCCGATATCGATCACGTCGCGTACACGCGTGGGCCCGGGCTCGCGGGGGCCTTGCTCGTCGGTGCAGGTGTGGCGTGCGCGCTGGCCGCGTCGCTGGGCAAGCCGGCGATCGGCGTGCACCACCTCGAAGGGCATCTGCTGTCGCCGTTCCTGTCCGCTGACCCGCCCGAGTTTCCGTTCATCGCGCTGCTTGTCTCCGGTGGCCACACGCAGCTGATGCGTGTCGAGGATGCCGGTCGATACGAACTGCTCGGCGAGACGATCGACGACGCCGCCGGCGAGGCCTTCGACAAATCGGCCAAGCTGCTGGGCCTGGGCTACCCCGGCGGGCCGGCGCTCGCGCGCATGGCCGAGTTCGGCGACGCCCGCGCGTTCGATCTGCCGCGCCCATTGCTCCACAGCGGTAACCTCGACTTCTCGTTCGCGGGCCTGAAGACAGCTGTGCGCACGCAGGTCATGAAGCTCGGCAGCAATGTGTGCGAGCAGGACAAGGCGAACATCGCCGCGGCGACGCAGCAGGCCATCGTCGACGTGCTGGTGCGCAAGTCGCTGCAGGCCCTGCGCGACACGGGTTGCCGGCGCATCGTCGTTGCCGGCGGTGTCGGCGCCAATGCGAGGCTGCGTGAACAGATGAACCTCGAATGCGCGAAGCGCCAGATCCAGGTGCACTACCCGGAACTGGCGCTGTGCACCGACAACGGCGCGATGATCGCGCTCGCCGCTGCGATGCGACTGCAGCGCGGCACGGCTGGCGCGTCGACCGACTACGCGTTCGACGTGCTGCCGCGCTGGCCGCTGGTGGCCGCGTGATCAGCTGATGCTGATCTGCGAAGCGCCGGCCGGTACCTTCTTCGCCAGCGTCAGCGTCAGCACGCCGTTCTCGAACTTGGCCTGCGACGCGGCCTGGTCGACCTCGGCCGGCAGGCTCACCGTGCGGGCGTAGCGTGCGGCGCTGCGCTCGCGGTACAGCACACGCGGCGCGCCGTCCTTGGGCTGGTCGGTCGTGGCGTCGGCCACGGTCTCGATGCTCAGGCGTCGGCCTTCGACCGACACCTTGAGCTGCTCGCGCGCCACGCCGGGCACGTCGAGCGAGACGATGTAGCCGGTGTCGGTCTCGGCCACGTCGAGCGCCGGGGTGCGGGTGGATTCCGCGGCGGGCGACTCGTCGAGCAGCCGCTCGATGAAGCGGCTGAACTGCGGCGCGGCCGCGCGATGGTACGGGCGGGTCATCGGAAGTACGAACATGGTGAGCTCCTAGAATCGGGATTCGCCGCTGCACCGTGCAGCAACCATGCCGCTGAATTTGGAGCGGCATTTTTGTTTTCAAGGGACTTGAAATTGCTGAAGTGGTCGTTAGTTTTTTTCGCGCTGATGGCGCCGTCGCTGCACGCGAACGCCGCGCCGGAGCCGATCCGCATCGCGATGATCGAGGGGCTGTCGGGGAGCTTCGCGAACGCCGGTGAAGCGGTCCATCGCAACCTGCTGATCGCGGTCGAGCGGGTCAACGCGCGTGGTGGCGTGAAGCTGCCCGGTGGGCCGCGGCCGCTGGAGTTGCTGCGGCTGGACAGCAAGGGCAACAACGAAGAGTCGCTCGCGATGCTCAAGGCCGCACTCGACCGGCGCGTGAGCGTCGTGATGCAGGGCAACAGCTCGGCCGCCGCTGCGGCGTTGATCGATGCGCTGAACAAGCACAACGAGCGCGAACGGGGCGAGCGCGCACTGTTCCTCAACTACTCGGCGGTCGATCCCGCGCTGACGAACGAGAAGTGCAGCTTCTGGCACTTTCGCTTCGACGCGCATGCCGACATGCGCCTGGCTGCGCTGACCGATGTGCTGCGTGACGATGCCGGTGTGAAGAAGGTGTACCTGATCGGGCAGGACTACAGCTTCGGCCAGCAGGTGCTGCGCGAGGCGCGCGCAAGCATTCATGCCAAGCGGCCGGACATCGAGATCGTCGGCGACGAGCTGCATCCGCTCGGTCGCGTGAAGGACTTCCTGCCATACGCGGCCAAGATCAAGGCCAGCGGCGCGCAGGCGGTGCTGACGGGCAACTGGGGCAACGACCTGACGCTGCTGATCAAGGCGGCGCGCGAGGCCGGCGTGGACGCGCGCTTCTACACGTTCTATGGCAATGCGCTGGGCGCGCCGGCCGCGATCGGCGACGCGGGTGTGGGCCGCGTGATCGCGGTCGCGGAGTGGCATCCGAATGTCGGCACGCCCGCGTCCGAGCGCTTCTATGCCGAGTTCCGCGAGCGCTTCCCGAAGCCGCAGGACGACTACGTGCACGCGCGCATGCAGGTGATGATCGAGATGCTGGTTGCGGCGATGGAGCGTGCGCGCAGCACCGATGCGGTGGCGGTCGCGCGTGCGCTCGAAGGCATGACACTGGACCCGCGCACGCTGGGCGGCCTGCACCAGGGCTGGATGCGCGCCGCGGATCATCAGTTCATCCAGCCGTTGGTCGTCAGCGTGATGGAGCGTGCCGGCGCCG
The DNA here is from genome assembly GCA_040007475.1 of Burkholderiales bacterium. Classification (GTDB taxonomy): domain Bacteria; phylum Pseudomonadota; class Gammaproteobacteria; order Burkholderiales; family Burkholderiaceae_C; genus LMDS01. The sequence continues at coordinate 3,421 of JBDTVC010000116.1, read as the reverse complement.
CCGGCGTGCGGCACGACAACGAAGGCTCGGGGTTCGGCTTCAGGACCGTGCGATCCCTCGAGCCGCGCCTGACCGAGCAGCCCCACGGTTGCAAAATGGAACGCCCAACCAAGGAGAGCCCATGAGGCAGGCCATCGCCGAGTTGCCCGCATCGAAGATCCGCGAAGTCGCCAACGCCGGGCTCGGGCGTGACGACGTGCTGGCGTTTTGGTTCGGCGAGAGCGACGAGCCGACGCCGGCGTTCATCCGCGACGCCGCGATCGCGTCGATCCAGCGTGGCGAGACCTTCTACGCCCACAACCTCGGGCTGCCGGAGCTGCGCGCGGCGCTGTCGAGCTACGTGAGCGGCCTGCACCGGCCAGTGGGTGCCGACCGCATCGCCGTCACGTCGTCGGGCGTCAACGCGCTGATGCTGGCGATGCAGACGCTGGTTGGCCCCGGCGACGAGGTCGTTGCCGTCGTGCCGCTGTGGCCGAACCTCACGGCGCAGCCGGCGATCCTCGGGGCGACGGTCAAGCGCGTGTCGTTGACCGTGGACCGCGGCGCCTGGCGGCTCGACATGGACAAGCTGCTCGCGGCGGTCACGCCCGCGACGACCGTGTTGCTGCTGAACGCACCCAACAACCCGACCGGCTGGACGCTGACTCGCGCGGAGCAGGAGCTCATCCTGGCGCACTGCCGCCGCACCGGCACCTGGACCGTCGCCGACGAGGTCTACGAGCGCGTGTTCTTTGAGGCGGATTGCGCGCCGAGCTTCCTCGACGTGAGCGAGCCCGACGATCGGCTGGTGGTGGCCCACAGCTTCTCGAAGAGCTTCCTGATGACCGGGTGGCGGTTGGGCTGGCTGGTCGCGCCGGCGTCAATCGTGGCGACGCTGGGCAACCTGATCGAGTTCAACACCTCCTGCGCGCCCGTCTTCGTGCAGCGCGCCGGCCTCGCGGCGCTGGCCGGCGCAGCTGAATTCGTGCCGGGCCTGACGGCGCGCATGCGCCAGTGCCGCGACACCTTGCTGCCGCAACTGGCCGCGCTGCCCGGTCTGTCGGTGGCGACGCCGCGCGGCGGCATGTATGCGTTCTTCCGGATCGAGGGGCAGGATGACTCGCTGGCGCTAGCCAAGCGGCTGGTGGCCGAGGCCGGGCTCGGTCTGGCGCCCGGCGCGGCCTTCGGGCCGGAGGGCGAGGGCTGGCTGCGCTGGTGCTTCGCGTCGCACGACCCGCAGCGGCTGACGGCGGGGGTTAGTCGCCTGAAAGGCTTCCTCGGGCTATAATGCGCAGCTCGGGTGCTGGCGACGGCGCTCGGGACAGGCAAACCAAAAAGGCACGCCACTGGTCGGTTTCACCGGTGTGCGCAAGTAGAGCCCTCGGTCTCGCAAGAGCGTGAGGGCGTAGTCGAAACCGTGACATTCCTCAGAATGCGCCCAAGGGATCACACACCCGCATGGCGGCAGGATGGCTCGGTTTCATTCAACTGGAAACGAGAGAAATGTCAAACGCCACCATCGACAAGGCCGAGATCGTCAAGGCCAACGCGCGCAGCGCCAACGACACCGGGTCCCCGGAAGTCCAGGTCGCGATCCTCACGGCTCGCATCAACGACCTCACGCCGCACTTCAAGACCCACATGAAAGACCACCACGGTCGCCGCGGTCTGCTGAAGATGGTCAACCAGCGCAAGAGCCTGCTGGCCTACCTGAAGGACCGCGACGCCGAGCGTTACCTGGCCCTGATCCAGAAGCTCGGCCTGCGCAAGTAAGCAGTCGACGAAAGAGAGAGCCTGTCTGGAATTCGCCAGCACAGGCTTTTCGTTCTTGGAACCGCGCGGCGCTGCTGTGTCATTCCACCGATGTTCCGCACGGAGCAGCATTGGAATGGCATCCCGCCCGCGTCACAAACCGGAGAGATGCTCATGAGCATGTTCAACAAAGTCACCAAGACCTTCCAATGGGGTCAGCACACCGTCATCCTCGAGACCGGTGAGATCTCGCGTCAGGCCGGTGGCGCCGTCATCGTCAACATCGAAGACACCGTGGTGCTCGCGACCGTGGTCGCGGCCAAGAACGCCAAGCCGGGCCAGGATTTCTTCCCGCTGACGGTCGACTACATCGAGAAGACCTACGCCGCCGGCAAGATCCCCGGCAGCTTCTTCAAGCGCGAAGGCCGCCCGAGCGAGCTCGAGACGCTGACCTCGCGCCTGATCGACCGCCCGCTGCGCCCGCTGTTCCCCGAAGGCTTCTACAACGAAGTGCAGGTCGTCGTGCACGTGCTGTCGCTGAACCCGGAAGTCTCGGCCGACATCGCCGCGCTGATCGGCTCGAGCGCTGCGCTCGCGATCTCGGGCATCCCGTTCAACGGCCCGATCGGCGCCGCGCGCGTGGGCTACATCAACGGCCAGTACGTGCTGAACCCGGGCAAGACGCAACTGCTCGAGTCGCAGATGGACCTGGTCGTGGCCGGCACCGAAGCGGCCGTGCTGATGGTCGAGTCCGAAGCCAAGCAGCTGAGCGAAGAGATCATGCTCGGCGGTGTCGTGTTCGGTCACGAGCAGGGCAACATCGCGATCAACGCGATCCACGAGCTGGTGCGTGACGCCGGCAAGCCGGCCTGGGAATGGTCGGCCGCGCCGAAGGACGAACCCTTCATCGCCAAGGTCGTCGCACTCGCCGAGGGCCCGCTGCGCGAGGCCTACCAGATCCGCTCGAAGCAGGCCCGCACGCACGCCACCCGCGCCGTGACCGCGGCGACCATCGCATCGCTGCAAGGCGAAGGCGTGGCGTTCGACAAGGTCAACCTCGACAACGTGCTGTTCGACATCGAAGCCCGCATCGTGCGCAGCCAGATCCTGGCCGGCGAGCCGCGCATCGACGGCCGCGACACCCGCACCGTGCGCCAGATCGAGATCCGCAACAGCGTGCTGCCACGCGTGCACGGCTCGGCGCTGTTCACCCGCGGCGAGACGCAGGCACTGGTCGCCGCGACGCTGGGCACCGCCCGCGACGCGCAGCGCATCGATGCGCTCGCCGGCGAGTTCACCGAGCACTTCATGCTGCACTACAACATGCCTCCGTTCGCCACTGGCGAAACCGGTCGCGTGGGCACGCCGAAGCGCCGCGAGATCGGCCACGGCCGTCTGGCCAAACGCGCGCTCGTCGCGGTGCTGCCGAGCCAGGCCGATTTCCCGTACTCGATGCGCGTCGTGTCCGAGATCACCGAGTCGAACGGTTCGTCGTCGATGGCCTCGGTGTGCGGCGGCTGCCTCGCGCTGATGGACGCCGGCGTGCCGCTGAAGGCGCACGTCGCCGGCATCGCGATGGGCCTGATCAAGGACGGCAACCGCTTCGCCGTGCTGACCGACATCCTTGGCGACGAAGATCACCTCGGCGACATGGACTTCAAGGTCGCGGGCACGACCGCCGGCGTGACCG
>JBDTVC010000115.1:0-14552 GCA_040007475.1 Burkholderiales bacterium | reverse complement strand
CGGGGATGTTGCCGCCGATCATCAGCACCACGCCGAACTCGCCCACCGTGTGCGCGAAGCCGAGCACGCTCGCGGTCACGAGGCCGGGCCGCGCGAGCGGCAGCGCGACGCTGAAGAAGCGGTCCCACGGGCTGGCGCGCAGCGTGGCGGCGGCTTCGAGCAGGTTCTCGGCGATCGCCTCGAAGGCCTGCTGTAGCGGCTGCACGACGAAGGGCATCGAATAGAGCACCGAGCCGACGACCAGGCCGGTGAACGTGAACGGCAGGCGCCCGAGCCCGAGCGCCTGCGTGAGCTGGCCGACGGCACCGTGCGGCCCCATCGTCAGCAGCAGATAGAAGCCCAGCACCGAGGGCGGCAGCACGAGCGGCATCGCGATCAGCGAGGCCCACAGCGGCTTCAACCGTGAACGCGTGCGGGCCAGCCACCACGCCAGCGGCGTACCGACGATCAGCAGCACCACGGTGGTGGTGAACGCGAGCGCGGCAGTGAGCCGGACGGCGCTCCAGTCGGCGGCGGTCATCACGTCAGGGGCCGTACCCGTAGGCCCGGATCACGCGCTTCGCCGCATCGCTCTTCAGATACGCGAGCAGCGCCACGGCCGCTGCGTTCTTCTCTCCGGCCTTCAGCAGCACCGCGTCCTGACGGATCTCGCCGTGCAGGTTCTGCGGCACCAGCCAGTACGAGCCGGCCGCCGGCTTGCCCGGCACCACCACCTGTGACAGCGCGACGAATCCGAGCTCGGCATTGCCGGTCGCGACGAACTGGTAGGTCTGCGCGATCGTCTCGCCGGTGACGAGCTTCGGCGTCAGCGCGTCGACGAGGCCGCGCGCCTTCAACACCTCTATGCCTGCCTGGCCATACGGCGCGAGCTTCGGGTTCGCGACGGCCAGGTGCGTGAACTTGCCCGAGGCAAGCACCGTACCCTGGTCATCGACGAGCCCGGGCTGCGCGCTCCACAGCACCAGCCTGCCGATCGCGTAGGTGAAGTGGCTGCCGGGCACGGCCAAGCCCTCCTTCACGAGCCGGGCGGGCGTCTCGTCGTCGGCGGCAACGAGCACCTCGAACGGCGCACCGGCGACGATCTGGCTGTAGAACTTGCCGGTCGAGCCGGCGCTGATCTTCAGCGTGTGCCCGGTGGCGGCCGTGAAGGCTTCGCCGATCTTCGCCATCGGCCCGGCGAAGTTGGCCGCGACCGCGACCTGGGCTTCGCCGGCATGGGCCAGCGGGATCATGACGGCGCCGACGATCAGCGCCACGCGCGGAAGGACGCGCATGATGAGTTTCATTGTGTAGTCGAGTTTATAACGATACTGAAAATGAAGGGCAACGGATGATCAGGCCTCGGGCCCGAAGCACACCGGCCGATCGGTGCAGCCGCTCAGGCGCTGCTTGTAGGCGCGGATGCGCTCGAACGCGCGCGCTTCCTCGACCGCGATCAGCCTTTCGGTGCGGTCACGCAGGTCCTCGGGCGCGCCACGCTCGATCAGCAGCCGCGCGATCTCGCGCAGCGTCTCGCTCATGTCGCCGATGCCGTAGAACGAGCCTTCGAAGTACGGGATGCCCCAGCGCTGCTGCATCTTGGTCGCGATGTTGATCATCGACTTCGAGCACACCATCATGTTGGCCCTTGCCCGGTGCGCACTCGCGACCTCGTTGTAGCGGCCGTCGCCCGAGATGCAGCTGAGGATGCGAACGCCCAAGGCGTCGAGCAGCGGCTTGACCTGCCACAGTTCGCCCGACAGGTTGTACTCGCCGATGATGTTGATGTCTACGGCGTCGTGAACTCGGGCTCGACCGTGCCGGTCACGTGGTCGAGCAGCGCCTCGGCGCCGAGCTTGTTGCCCAGGTTCTTCGGCCCTGCGAAGCCCGGCGCGTTGACCGGGATCACCGGCTTGCCGAACTTCTCGGCGGCGCGCTTGCACACGGCCTCGATGTCGTCGCCGATCAGCCCGGTGACACAGGTCTGGTAGGCGAACACCGCGGCCGGGTTCTGCTTCTCGATGGTCTCGCGGATCGCCTTGAACAGGCGCTTCTCGGCCCCGTAGATCACGTCGAGCTCGTTGATGTCGGTCGTGATGCCGGTGCGGAAGAGCGTCGAGCCCGACGAGGCCCTGTGCCGGTTGTCCCACGAGTTGCCTTCGCACGCGATCGGGCCGTGCACGAGGTGGGCGACATCGACGATCGGCTGCAGCGCGATCTTCGCGCCGTCGAACGCGCAGCCGCCCGCAGCGGCGCCCGGCACGAGCTGCTTGGTGCAACCTGATCTGCGTTCCTTCTCGCTCTTGCCCTGGTTCTTGTCGCAGCCGGGCTCGTCGAAGACATCGGCGATCTTGGCGTTCAGCGATGCGGACATGGGGTGCCTCCGGGCAGTGGGCGAACACCCTCGTCATTGCACGATCGATGCCAGCGCCGGTACAGCGTGTTTTCGTTTCAATTCAAGGACTTGGCGATGCGGTGATTCGGCAGTTGCAGGTCATGCCGATGGCGGCTTTGCGACAAACGCGACGGCGCTTGCCCGCTTGCGCAGCAGCTCGAGACAAAGCGCTCAAGCCGAGGCGGTTGCGGCCGATATGTCGAACAAGCCTTGGCCCCAAGTTGCGCGCAGGCATGGGCGCTTGCGAGACTGCACAGGTGCACGCCCCACCAGCCCGAATGATTTCGACCCCCCCACTGCAGACGGCCGCCCAGAGAGCAAGACGCCAGCGCCGCGCGCTGGACCTGTGCCGCGGGCTGCTGCTGGTCGCGTGCGTTCTGCTCGGCGTGGGTGCGGCGCGGGCCAGCGATCCCCCGCGATGGGATCCGCTCGTCGACACGGTCTTCTGGCACATCGAGCAACCCGACTCGTCGGGCCCGATCGCGTTCGCAGAGGACCGCACCGGGTTCTTGTGGGTGGGCACGCAGAACGGCCTGGCCCGCTGGGACGGGTACCGCTTCCGCAAATATCGCCCCAACCCGCAGGAGCTTGGTGCACTGCCCGACGGCTTTATCCACGCCTTGCACCGCGATGCCCGCGGCCGGCTCTGGGTCGCCACCAACGCCGGCGGCTTGCTTTGGTACGACGGCGAGACGGATCGCTTCGTCGCCACGGCGGCCGGACCCGAAGGCTCGGTTCGTGCCCCCATCGCGGGCATCGCTGACGACGACCGAGGCGGCCTGTGGCTGGCCACCGACGCAGGGCTGTACCGCCTGTCGCCTGACGGCAGCACCGCAAGCCGCGTTCCGATCGACGGCGCGCCGCACGATGACTCGAGCCCGGCTCCGCCCGCGCCGCAAGCTGTGCTCGCGTTGCTGCGCGATCACTCTGGCGCGTTGTGGCTCGCAACGCGGAACCAGCTGCTTCGTGGCGACGGCAACGTGCCCGTGTTTGCCGAAGTCCCGGTGCCCGACATCGAACGCGGCGCGATCACGATCACCTGTCTGCTCGAGGACAGCGCGCACCGCATCTGGGTCGGCACGGCCGCTCACGGTGCGTTTGTCATCGAAGAGGGCGGCCGTGCGCGGCCGGTGCAGGAGAACCCGACCGAGACCGGGCAAGCGCGCGGCCCGGCAACGTCCAAGCTGCAGACCGACGAGGTGATGGCCATGGTGGAGGCGCGCGACGGCGAGGTCTGGGTGGGGACAAATGGGCGGGGCATCCTCGCGGTGGACACCACCACATGGCAGACCCGCCGCCTGCGCCACGACCCGATGCGGCCCACCAGCCTGGCCGACGACGACATCACCGACATGTACCGGGACCGTGCCGGGCTCGTCTGGGTGGGCACCACCCTCAGGGTCAGCACCCACGACCCCAGGACATCGGCCGTGTCCACGGTGTTCGGCGCCACCGCGCGCAGCAACGGCATCTCGCGCGCCGATGTGCCGGCGGTGCTGGTGGCACCGGACGGCAGGGTCTGGCTCAGCGTCGGTGACGAGGGCGTGGACATCATCGACCCGCTGCAAGGCCGGGTGGCGCAGTTGCGGGCCGACCCGACCCAGCCCGACCGCGCCCTGCCCGGCGGGCGGGTGTTGGCGATGGCCGGCGCGCCCGGCGGCGACACTTACCTGGGAACCAAGGGCGGCCTGTACCGGGTCGACGCAACGGGGCGGCGGGTCGCACGCGTGCACCTGGCGAAGCGCGCGTCCAACGCAGCGGTGTGGGCCTTGTTCGCCGACGGCGACACCCTGTGGATCGGCGGCCTGGACGGGCTGTGGACACTGGACCTTCGCAGCGGCGACTCGCGGCCAGGCAGCCGCCATCCAGCAACCGATCGGTTGAGCGATGCGCGCATCGTGGTGATCACGCGAGCGCCGGGCGGCGTGCTGTGGATCGGCACGCGCAACGGCCTCAACCGGCTGGACCTCGGCTCCGGCGCGGTCGATCAGTTCATGCCCAAACGCGGCGATCCGAAGACGCTTCCCGCCGGGTACGTCACGGCGATCGCGCCCGACGGCGCGGGCCGACTCTGGGTGGGCACGGTGGGCGGCGGCATCGGCGTGATGACCGCTGCAACAGCCGATCTCCCCGCACAGTTCCACCGCATCGACGTGGGCACCGGCCTGCCCAACAACAGCGTCAGCAAGCTGCTGTTCGACGCCAGCGGTCGCGTGTGGGCCAGCACGGACGATGGCCTGGCCGTGATCGACCCGGTGAGCTTCGCGACGCGCGCACTGCGCCAGGCCGACGGCGTCGCGATTCCAACCTACTGGTCCAACTCCGGCGCGAAGACGGCACAGGGCGAACTCCTGTTCGGTGGGCTGGGCGGCTTGACCGTGCTTCGGCCGGAACGATTGACCAACTCGGCTTACCACCCACCGATCGCCGTCACCGATCTGAGCGTCGACGGCCACGCGGTATCGCCCGAGCGCTTTCACACGCCAGGTGCGGTTGCACCGCTGGCGATCCCACCGGGCGCTCGCGGCCTGGCAGTCGAGTTCGCCGCACTCGACTACTCGGCGCCGGGGAGCAATCAGTACGCCTACCGGCTCGACGGTTATGACACCGCCTGGATCACCACCGACGCGAGCCGGCGATTGGCGGCCTACACCAACCTGCCGCCGGGCGAATACGTGCTTCAACTGCGGGGCTCGAACCGCCATGGCATCTGGACCGAGCACCCGCTGGCCCTGCCGCTGCGCGTGCTGCCAGCCTGGTACCAAACGCTGTGGTTCCGTCTTGCCGCTGGCCTGTGCGCACTGGCGCTGGTGGCGGCCCTGGTGCAGGGCCGCACTGCACTGCTGCGCCAGCGCCAGCGCCAGTTGGAGGATCAGGTCAGCGAGCGCACCGCCGAACTGCAGGCGAGCCAGCGCCAGTTGGAGAACATGGCCTACCGAGACGTGCTGACCGACCTGCCCAACCGGCGCATGTTCGTCGACGAGTTCCGCCAGCGGCTGGCACAGGCACGGCGCCAGGGCCAGACCGTGGCGTTGCTGCTGATCGACCTCGATCACTTCAAACAGGTCAACGACACACTGGGGCACGATGCGGGCGATGCGCTGCTGGTGGGGGCCGCCAAGCGCCTGCGCGAGGCCGTGCGCGAATCGGACACGGTCGCCAGGCTCGGCGGCGATGAATTCGCGATACTGGCTTCAGACCTGCAAACGAAGCTCGGCATCGAGGTGGTGTGCCAGCGCATCATCGACAGCTTCGCCACGCCCGTCCCTTTCAAGGGCGCCACGCTCGCGACCAGCCCCAGCATCGGCGTCGCCATCTTTCACGACCATGGCGACAGTCAGGACGCGCTGTACAAGGCGGCCGACCTTGCCCTCTACGAAGCCAAGCGCGCCGGCCGCAACACCTGGCGCTGGTACAGCCCCGAGATGGGCCGCTGAAGCTCAGCCGACGCCCATCCCGTCGACGAAGAAGCCGTGTGCGCCGCTCATGGCCCTGATGCTCACAGATCGGAGCCATGCGGGTTTCTCGCTTTGGAGGGGCTCTTTTAGAGCAGTCTCTTTTTGAGCATCGACGCGCTGGTCACGGCTGCCTACTATCCGCTCCACGTCGGCAAAGGCGCGCATCGACCGCCCCGCTTCAGGAGAAACACCGTGGACGAATTGCTCATCGAATCGGCGCCGGATCTCGGCAGCTTCCATTCCAGTGCACCCAGCCACCACCCGCAACTCGATCCCGCGCTGCAGGCCGCACTGTGGCAGGCACTGACCGAAACGCTGGCGCGGGCCCAGGTGCGGTTGCCTGTGGTATCGCCCCCGATCCCGATCCCGATGCCGGCGCCCACGCGTACCGTGCGGCCCGTGCGTGTGCCGCTGAGCGCCCGTGAAGAGCAGGTGCTGAAGTGCATCGCCGCCGGCGACAGCAACAAGGTGATCGCCCGTGCACTCGGCCTGAGCCTGCACACGGTCAAGCGCCACGTCGCGAACATCCTTGACAAGCTCGGCGCCGGCTCGCGCGGCCAGGCCGCGGCCTGGTGGCAGGCGCGCCGCTGAGTGTCGGCCATGCACTCGAACTCGCCGGATCAGTTGCTGCAGGCCGCGCTGAGCTTTCGCAGCGCGAAGGTGCTGCTCTGCGCGGTCGAGCTCGGCCTGTTCAGCGAGCTTGCGCGTGGCCCCCGCACCGGCCGACAACTGCGCCGCACGCTCGGCTTGAGCGAACGCGCGGCGCCCGACCTGCTCGACGCCTTGGTCGCGATGCGCGTCCTCGACCGCGAAGGCGACGACGCGCAGGCCGTCTACCTGAACACGCGCGACGCCGGGCGCTACCTCGATCGCTGCAGCCCCGACTATCTCGGCGGCCTGCTCGAATCTGCCAGCACGCGCGGCTACGAGCGGTGGGGCCAACTGGGCGCGGCAGTGAAGGCGGGCTCGGCAGCACCCGCGCCTGCGTGGTTCGCGGCGCCCGCCAGCAGCCCGTTCGCGCATGCGTTCGATGCGCTCGCCGAAGCACTGGCGCTTGGGCCGCGCGGCGTGCTCGCGTATGTCGATTCGGGTGGCGAGCAACTCGGCGCGACGCTCGCGCGGCGTCACCCCCAGTGGCAGATCACCCGCATCAATGCCAGCGACGCGCTGCCGGCGGCGGAGGTGATCGTGCTCGTCGGCGTGGTCGGCACGTGCCCACCCGAGTCCCGTCCGGCGTTGATCCGGCAAGCGCACAAGGCCTTGCCCGCGGGCGGGCGGCTGGTGGCGGTCGAGGCGCTGATCGACGATGCGCGTCGCCACAATCTGTTCGCGCTGCTCACCTCGCTCGATGCGGTGCTCAGGCCGGAGGGCGCGCCCGGATTCGGCTTCAGCGGTGCCGACTACCAAAGCTGGTGCCTGTCCGCCGGCTTTGCCGAGACCACCGTGATGCCGCTCGGCGCGATCTTCAGCGCGGCCGTGGCGCGCCGCGCTCGTTGACCTTCATGCAACAATTCCAACCGGCATCGGCCGGGCCAGGTTTCCGGCCCCACGCTTTTGCCCATGCCTGCATCCGCGCCACTTCTTCGTCCGGCCCCGCGCCTGCGCCATCGGCCTGCGGAGCGTAGCGATCTGCCTGAATGCATGCGGCTGATTCCCGGCTGGCTCGCGCTCGATGCCGAGACCCTCGCCGGCCTGCCCGCACTGTGGGAACACCTCGTCGATGAACCCTCGGTGATGGCCAGCATCACCGAAGACCTGACCCTGCCCGCCGGCTCGCGCATCCTGTCGTTCGCGGTCGCAATGTGCGTAGGCAAGGCGCTGGTGGACGAGCTGCAGCTCGACGCCGCGCCGCAAGCGCAGGTCGCGCGCCGCGTCTACCGTGCCCTGCTCGACAGGCGCCACGCGCCGATGACCGAACGCGAGATCGGCCTGGCGAGCGCCAACGCCGACCTGCGCCTGCTGGGCATGCACTTCGACATGGTCAGCCGCGATTTCAGTGATCCGCTCGCGCAGGGTCTGGTGGTGATGGGCGCCGAGAGCTTTCGCATCGGTCTCTCGGGCTACAACCTGCGCGCGTTCTACTTCGAGAACGCCCAGGCCAACGAAGTGTGGATGCTGACCACCGGCTTTCGCCAACGGCCGCACGCCAGCCCGGCACCGCAGACCGCGTCACCCGATGATCGGCTCAGCTACTTTCGCGTCACGCGCGAGGAGGCCGTCGTGAACGCGCCCGGCAGCAGCATCGGCCACATCTTCAATCACCACGCGCCGCTGTTCAGGCTCTCCGCCTCGCAGCGGCGCTTGCTGTGGTTCTCGCTGTTCGACGACAACGACGACGTGCTCGAGGAGCGGCTCGGCGTGTCGATGCACGGCCTGAAGAAGCTGTGGCGCGGCATCTATGAGCGCGTGCAGGATCAGCAGCCGGATTTCTTCGGCGACGCCGCTGGCGACGACGACGGCAAGCGCGGCCGCGAGAAGCGCCGTCAGGTGCTGGCCTATGTGCGCCAGCGGCCCGAAGAGTTGCGGCCCTGGGTGGCCGCGGCCTGACGATGACGCCGCTGCCGCCTGGGCACACGCCGCGCCTGCGCTTTCGCACGCTGCACCCGCGTGATCTCGCCGAATGCATGACGCTGCTGCCGCCGCACCTGGGCCTGTCGGCCGCGCAGCTCGCCGCCCTGCCCGCGCTGTGGCAACGGTTGGCGCAAGAGCCGTCGATCATCAGCGGCGTGATGGAAGACGGCGCGCTGCCGGCCGGCCAGCGCATCCAGGCCTGGGGCGTGACGATGGCGCTGCGCCAGTCGGTGGTCGCTGCGCTCGAGCTCGAGACCGCGCCGCGCGCCTACCTGGCGCGGCGCATCTACGCAGGCCTGCTCGACGGCAGCATCGAGCCCATGACCGACCGCGAGATCGGCATCGACAACGCGCGCGGCGAGCTCGTGCTGATGGTGCTCCATTTCTCGATGCGCAGCAGCGACCTTGCCGACCCGTATGTCCTCAAGGTCGTGGCGGTCGCGAACGACACCTTCCGCGTCTTTCACGATGGCTACCAGTTGCGCGCGCTGTACTACGAGAACAGCGCCGCTGCCGAGTTGGTCGCACTCAGCAGCGGGTTCGACGTGCGGCGGGTGGTCGATGCCGAGCAACTGCAGGGGCTCGCGCCCGAGGCGCGTCCGGGCCTGTATGCGCTGACCCGCGAGGACGCGCGCCGCCGCTTGCCGGGCGCGCCGGCCCGCAACAGCTTCGAGCACCAGCCGCCGCGCTTTCGCTTCAACGCCAGCCAGCGCCGGCTGCTGTGGAACGCGCTGTTCGAGGACCGCGACGACGCGCTGCTGCCGCTGCTCGGTGTCTCGACGCACGGCCTGAAGAAGCTGTGGCGCGGCATCTACGAGCGCATCGAGGACGTCTCGCCCGACTTCTTCGGCGATACCGCGGCCGAAGACGATGGCAAGCGTGGCCCCGAGAAGCGGCGGCAGGTGATGGGTTACGTGCGCCAGCGGCCCGAGGAGTTGCGGCCGTGGACGAGCACCTGACACCCACCGGTGTGCCTCGCGCGCGGCTGCGCTACCGGCCGACGCGCGCCAGCGACCTGCCCGAATGCATTCGACTGTTGCCGAGCTGGATCGGGCTCGGCCCAGACCGGCACGCCGCGGTGACGGCGCTGTGGGAGCGCTTGCTGGACGAGCCCTCGATCACCTCCGCCGTGATGGAAGACCTGGCCCGGGCGCCGGGGCAGCGCATCCAGGGCTGGGGCGCCGGGCTGTTGCTGCCGCCGGAGTGGGCCGAGACGTTGGGCCTGGCCACCTCGCCGCTGCTGCCGGCCGCGCCCGTCGTGCCGCGCGTCTACGCGGCCCTGCTCGAAGACCGGCTGGCGCTGCTCGGCGACCGCGCGATCGGCGAGCTCAATGCGGCCGGCCGCGTGCAGTTCCTGAACCTGCACTACAGCCAGCACCCCACCGACCTGAGCGACGACCGCGCGCTCGCGGTGCTGAACGTCGCCAACGAAGCGTTCCGAGCCGCGGCGGCGGGTTACCGGCTGCAGGCGATGCACTTCGAGTCCAGCGTCCGGAACGCGCCGATGTTCTCCTCGGCCGGCTTTCCGGTGGTGCCCTATGCCGACGCCACGGTGCAGCGCGCCCTCGCCGCTCTGCCCGTCGAGACGCGCCCGGTGTTCTTCGGCCTCACGCGCGAGCAGGCGCGCGCCAGCCTGCCCGGCACCTCGGTGCGCCACGCGTTCGAGCACTCGCCGCCGCGCTATCGGCTCTCCGCCACGCAGCGCCGCCTGCTCTGGCGCGCGATGTTCGACGAGAGCGATGAGCTGCTGATGCAGATGCTGCGCATTTCGTCGGTGCATGGCCTGAAGAAGCTCTGGCGCGGCATCTACGACCGGATCGAGGATGTCGATCCGGATTTCTTCGGCGAGCCGGCGGCTGACGACGATGGCAAGCGAGGCCCCGAGAAGCGGCGCCAGGTGCTGGCCTACGTGCGCCAGCGGCCCGAGGAGCTGCGCGCATGGACGACGCCATGATCGGAGCTGGTACGAGCCGCCGTGCTGTCGGCGACCCGATGCGTGCCTCCCCCCCGGAAGGCACCGAGCACGGCCGTGCGTCCGATGCGACGAGAGTATCGTGACCACATGAGCACGACCTTCCACATTCCCGGCCTGGTCCTGACCGAGCGCGAGCACAGCGTTCCGCTGGTCCACGGTGACCCGTCTCGCGGCACGATCACGGTGTTCGCGCGCGAGGTGGCGACCCCCGATGGCCTCGACCGCCCGTATCTGGTGTTCCTTCAAGGGGGCCCCGGCTTCGAGGCCGCCCGGCCCACGAGCCCGCCGTCGGGCTGGATGGCGCGCGCCCTCGCCGACTTCCGTGTCCTCCTGCTGGACCAGCGCGGCACGGGCCGCTCCACGCCGGTTGGCGCAATACTCCCCGGCGTGGGGCCTGCCGAACAGGCCGAGTACCTCACGCACTTCCGCGCCGACTCGATCGTGCGTGATCTCGAGTTGATCCGCGACGAGCTCGGCGTTGAACGCTGGAGCCTGCTCGGCCAGAGCTTCGGCGGGTTCACGTCGCTGACCTACCTGTCGCTGGCGCCCGAGGGTCTGAGGGAGGTGCTGATCACCGGCGGCCTCGCGCCGATCACGAATCGCCCGGTCGACGACGTATACGCGGCGACATGGCGACGCGTGCGCGAGGCGAACGAGCGCTACGACGCCCGTTATCCGGGCGACCGCGATCGTCTGCGGGCGATCCTCCGCCGGCTCGACTCGGAGGACGTCCGGCTGCCGAACGGCGACCGGCTCACCTCGCGCCGGTTCCGGCAGGTCGGGATGTGGCTCGGCGACAGCAGCGGCTTCGAGCGGCTCCACCACATGCTCGAGTTGCCCTTCGACTCGGCAGCCTTCATCCACGACGCGCAGGCGGCGTCAGGCTGGGAACGCAATCCGATCTACGCGACGCTGCATGAGTCCTCGTACGCCGACGGCGGCCCGACCCGCTGGTCGGCGCACCGACTCGCGCCCGAGGACGCGGTGACCGGCGATCTTCTCGGGGCCGAGCACGTCTTCCCGTGGATGTGGGATGACTACGCGGGGCTGCGTGCGCACCGCGAGGCGGCGGAGCGGCTGGCCCAACACCCGTGGCCGCGTCTTTACGACGCGGACCGCCTCGCCCGCAATGAAGTCCCGGTGGCGGCGACGGTGTACGTCGACGACGCCTACGTGGAGCGTTCGTTCGCCGAAGAGACGGCGCGCGGCGTCCGCGGGCTGCGGGCGTGGGTCACGAACGAGTACGCCCACAACGGCCTGCGGGCCGATGGCGAGCGCATCGTGGGTCGCCTTCTCGACATGGTCCGCGGGCGCGCGTGAACGGGCGCCGCACGTCCGAGACTGCCGCTCGAACAGCGCCCCATCAACGCCCCATGCGCCGCGGCGCCAGCCCGGCGCGCTGCCGCTGCCACATCTCCGCATACAGGTCTTCGAGCCCTTGCGTGTAGCCCGCCACGTCGAACAGCGGCGCGACCAGCCGCTGCGCTGCGAGCTTGCCACGCAGGTTGCCTTCGGCCTGCTCGTTGTGCAACAGCCAGAGCACGCTGCCGGGGGTGCGCGCGAGCAGATCGCACCAGATGCCGAACACCTCGGGCGTGAACTTCCAGGCCTGGTTGAAGCCGCACAGCACGAGGCCCTCACGCGGCAGGCCGGCGGATTCGCGCGTCGGCGCTGCGCCGATCTCGGCGTGCCGGCCATGCGGCTGGTAGCTGTGCGGCAGGCACGCGAGCGCCTCGCTGTGGTCGGCCGCCCTGTCGGCCGGTGTGATGAAGCGGTCGCTGACGAGGTAGTCGCAGAAGCCGCCGCCGAGCGTGCCCGGGTAGCCGAGAAAGCTCACCTGCACCGGCGCCGGCCGGTACGTGAGCATCGCGGTGCGCGTGCCGGCGGTGTAGCCCTTGAGGTCGACCAGGATGTCGATGCCGTCGGCGTGGATCGCGCTCGCGGCCCGCAGGTCGTCGAGCGCGGTGATGCTCGCGAGCAGCGCGCGGTCGCCGGCGCTCGCGGCCAGCCGCGCGGTCATCCATTGCGTCGCGCACCGGCGCTGCTGTGCCGCGCTGATGCCGGGCAGCGAGAGCAGTTGAAAGGGCGACAGCGCCGCCGCGGCCGGATCGTCGAGGTCGCGCAACGCGCGCCGCTGCCAGTCGCCGAAGTCGTCCCACTCGCACCAGCCGCGGCTGCGCGCGTAGTGTTTCAACTAGGGCCTGTCAACGCTGTCGGCCGGCTCGCTCGTGCAGTGCGACGGCGCTTGCAGGAACCCGTGGCCTTCGACGCACGCCAGCAGCGCGCTCGTCTTTGCGTGGTCATGCGCGTCGCTCAGTCGGGGGGCGTTGCGGGCAGTGCTCATGGTGTTCGCTTCCGGTCGAATCGTCGAGCTCAATAGCCGATCTCGAACCACGCCGGCTGCTTGCGGCGCAGGTCCTGCAGCAGGCCGCGCGTCTGCGGCACGAGCGCGCTGACGGCGTACCGACCTCCTCGCGGCGCGGCTGGATGCCACGGCGCAGCCTGTAGTGCAGCACGGCCCAGCCGTTCCAGTCGACCGCGGCCAGGCTCTTGTGGAGCATCAGCGTCACGTTGCCGAGCGTGTGCGCCATGATGAGCAGTTGCGCCTCGACGGCTCGCAGCGTGAGCTTGCTGGCGAAGAGTTCGTCGGCGCCCTGCATCTCGCGCGTCAGCGTGGCGATCGCGCGGCCGCACTCCATCCAGGTCGGCGTGGCGCGCAGCGCGTCGATCAGTTCATCCGGCAAGCGTGGCTCGAAGCCGACCACGGCCTCGGCCACGCGGGGTGGCATGGCGAGCACGACGTGGCGCGCCGTCACGACATCGGCGCGCGTGCCGCGGTGCAGATGCAGCTCCACGTGATCGCCGCGGTCGACCATGCGGTCGAGGACGGCGCCGAGCCGAACGCGCCCCGCCGGCAGCGGCTCGGCCAGGGTGTCCACCAGCGCCGCCACGCCGCCGACGAGTCGGCGCGCGCCACCGTGCACGGCGCCGGGTTGCGCGGCGGCATCGTCGGCCAGCGTGCCGCTGGCATTCACCGCGACCGCATGCGGCGTGCGGTTCGGGTCGTCGAGCAACAGCACGCGGCCGCCGTCGGGCTGTTCGCACGACGCCAGCCCCAGGTCATGGACGAGCCGCGCGAGCGACGGCTGCGTGACGGGTCAGTACCAGGTCGGCCCGAGGTCGAGCGGCACGCCGTTCGTCGCGCTGCGCGTGAGCACGCGCCCGCCGAGGCGATCGCGTGCCTCGAACAGCGTCCACGCGAGGTGGCGCGCCTGCAGGCTGTGCGCGAGCGCGACGCCGCACAGGCCGCCACCGACGATGGCGACGTCGAGCATCGAAGACCCTTCAGGGGTGCGACCGGGCCGAGCGCCGGGTCGCTCCCAAGCCGGCCCGGATCCCCTCGGGGGATCGCTCGATGTACTCATCGAGCGAGGGGCTCATATCGCGCTGAGCAGCTCGACGGTCACCGGCTCGGTGCCCATCAGCACCTGGCACGACAGGCGCGATTTGGAGCCGATCCCGACGAGCGTGTCGAGCTTCGCGTTCTCGGCCGGCGCGATCCGGTTGACGCTCTTGCGCCCCTCGGTGACCGAGACGTGGCACTTGCCGCACTGGGCCTCGCCGCCACACTTGCTGACGAGCTTCTCGCCCGCCGCGAGGATGGCCTGCAGCAGTGTCGTGCCGGCGGCGACTTCGATGGTTTTGCCCGAGGGCATGATGGTGAGCAGGGACATGACGGTTCTCCGTGGAAAGTCGAGTGGGCGGTGGGTGAGGCGCGAGGTCAGGCGGGCGCCAACGCGCTGGCGGTGAGCAGCCGGGCCACCTCGGCCAGCGGCATCGCGATGCGCGTGATGCCCTGCTCCTCGAGGAAGCGCGCCTCCATGCGCGTCGGCTCGTCGGGCATCACGGCGAAGTGCGGGCCCTTCAAGCGCTTCATGATCTGGCGGGCGAACGCGCGCGGCAGCTGGTCGTTGAAGCGGCAGCCGAGGAACACGAAGCCGAGCGCGCTGCGGCGCTGCTGCACGAGTTCGGGGATCGGCGTCTGGATGTCGATCTCGGTCAGCACCTCGACGTAGTCGGTGTCCGAGACCAGGAACAGTAAGCGCTCAACAAACCGCATCCTTGATCGAGGCGCCACTGTCTGACAGCCTACGTTCCCATGTAGGTGAACGTG
>JBDTVC010000114.1:0-14556 GCA_040007475.1 Burkholderiales bacterium | reverse complement strand
AACACGCCGACGCATCACAAGGTGCATCACGCCTCCAACCCCGAGTATCTGGACTGCAACTACGGCGGCGTGCTGATCGTGTTCGACCGCCTGTTCGGTACTTTTGCCGATCTGCGCGACGACGTGCCGCCACGCTATGGGCTGACGACGCCGCTGCTTACGCACAATCCGGTGCGCATCGCGCTGCACGGCTGGCTCGCGCTGGCGCGCGATCTGCGCGGCGCCCCTTGGCGCGCGTGGCCGCGCTTGCTGTTGGGGCCGCCGGCCACTCTGAAGGAATGACATGAACCGTCACCTGATCTGCACCTCGCTGGTGTTCGCCGCATCGCTCGCCGCCTGCGGCGGTGGCGGCGGGGGCAGCGGCACGCCGCCGCCATCGAGCCCGACCGACGCGCAGCGCCTCGTGGCCGCGACCGCCACCGCGCAGAGCAGCAGCAACGGCTGCGCCGCGATCCAGCCGTTCTACTGGGAACTGGGCGACCGCGACGCGCGCCTCGCGTCGGGCTCGGTCAACAGCGCGAGCGACCCGACCGTCTACACGGCGGCGACGCAGATGAGCATCGCCTCGTCGACGAAATGGCTGTACGCGTCATACATCGCGCAAAAGCGCGCGGCCGTGCTGACCGCGGCCGACATCAAGTTCCTGACGTTCCGCAGCGGGTACACCAGCTTCTCGACCTGCCTGCCGGGCCAGACGGTGGACGGCTGCCTGAATACCTTGAACAACGGCGCTCACTCCGACGCAACCGACGGCAGCTTCTTCTACAGCGGCGGCCACATGCAGAAGCATGCCAGTGTCGAAGGGCTGGGTGCGATGGGCAGCGCCGCGCTCGCGACCGAGTTGCGCGCGCAGCTCGGCACCGACATCGGCCTCGCGTTCTCGCAACCGCAGCCCGCCGGCGGTGGCATCAGCAGCGCCGACGACTACGCGCGCTTCCTGCGCAAGCTGCTGGCGCAGCAGCTTGCGATGAACGGCCTGCTCGGCAGCAACGCGGTCTGCGCGAATCCGCTGACCTGCCCGGCCGGCGTCGCCGAGTCCACGCCGGTGCCGACGAACGAGACCTGGCACTACTCGATCGGCCATTGGGTCGAGGACGATCCGGTCGTCGGCGACGGCGCCTTCAGCAGCGCCGGGGCCTTCGGCTTCTACCCGTGGATCGACGCGAGCAAGCACTGGTACGGCGTGATCGCGCGGCGTGTCGACGCCGGCTCGGGCATCGACTCGGTCGTGTGCGGGCGGGCGATCCGCAAGGCCTGGATCACCGGAGTGGCGCCATGAGGAAGGGACTGGCGATGGTCGCTCTGACACTCGTGGCGACACTGAACGCGTCGGCCGCGCCACGCGACGGCGGCGGCCTGTTCCCCGGCGTCGCGGCCGGCATGAAGCCGCTGCACCTGCCCGCCGGCGTGAAGCGCATCGCCGACGTGCCGTATGGCGACGATGCGCGCCAGCGCTTCGATGTTTACCAGCCCGAGTCGCCCGCGCCGCAGCGCGCGCCCGTCATCGTGATGGTGCACGGCGGCGCGTGGATGGTCGGCAACAAGAGCCTGCCGCAGGTGGTCGAGAACAAGGTCGCGCGCTGGGTCACGCGCGGCGCGATCCTGGTGTCGATCAACTACCGGCTGGTGCCGCAGGTCGCGCCGCTGGAGCAGGCCGACGACGTGGCTCGCGCGATCGCCGCGGTGCAGCGGCTCGCGCCGTCATGGGGCGGTGACCCGACGCGCATCGCGCTGATGGGCCACTCGGCCGGCGCGCACCTGGTGGCGCTGGTGACGGCGTCGCCCAGCATCGCGAAGAATGCCGGCGCGCAACCATGGCTCGGCACCATCGTGCTCGACAGCGCGGCGATCGATACCGTTGGCTTGATGCAGCGCCGCCATGCGCGCTTCTACGACCGCGTCTTCGGTGCCGACGCGGCCCTGTGGCGCGCCGCGTCGCCGACCGAGGTGGTCACCGCGGCCGCGCCGCCGATGCTGCTCGTGTGCTCGACGCAGCGCTCCGACGGCTCGTGCGGGCAGGCGCAGGCGTTCGCCGCGCAGGCCCTGGCGCGCGGCGCGCGGGCGAGCGTGCTCGAGCAGGACCTGTCGCACATCGAGGTCAACGCCACGCTCGGCCTGCCCGGCACCGAGACCGACGCCGTGCAGGCATTCTTCGACACGATCGGGCTCGGCGCGCACTGAGGCCGCGCAGGTTGGCGATCGCCGTGCGTGCTCCTACACTGCAGGCCCGGCGATCCAACCAAGAGAGATGCCATGCGCGTGATTCGATGGATGTGGGCAGCGCTGCTGGTCGGCCTGAGCTGCGGGCCCGGCGTGGCGCAATACGGTGCGCCGGGTGGCGTGGTCCGCTACGACGCGACCGACTTCCCCGGCAACGACATCGACGGCATGACCGGCCCCGCGCGCTCGTTCGAGGACTGCGCGCAGCGCTGCATGGCCGATGGCCGCTGCGGCGCCTTCACGTTCAACCTGAACAACGGCAACTGCATCCCGAAGTCGTCGGCCGGCGATCAACAGCGCAACGATCGCGCGATCTCCGGTGTCGTCGATCGCGCCGGCTCCGGGTACGGCGGCGGCAACATGCGGGGTGTGACGCGCTACGACCAGACCGACCTTCCGGGCAACGACATCGAGGGAACGGCCGGCCGGGCACGCTCGTTCGAGGACTGCGCGCAGCGCTGCCTGTCCGATGACCGATGCGGCGCATTCACCTTCAACCTGAACAACCGCAACTGCATCCCGAAGTCGTCGGCCGGCGCGCAGGAACGCAACGGCCGCGCGGTCTCGGGGGTGCTGAATCGTAGGGGCGGCGGCGGCGGCCGGCCGGGTGCCGGCATGCCCATCGAGCGCCACGACCAGACCGACTTCCCGGGCAACGACATCGAGGGCATGGCCGGTCGCGCGCGCTCGTTCGACGACTGCGCACAGCGCTGCCTGTCCGATGGGCGCTGCGGCGCATTCACGTTCAACCTGAACGACGGCAACTGCATCCCGAAGTCGAGCGCCGGCAACGCCGAGCGCAACGGCCGCGCGGTGTCGGGCGTCGTCAACCGTGGCGGGGCCGGCTACCCCGGCGGCGGGCCGAACGCGTGCAGTGCGACCGGCGCCGGCAGCTGCCCGGGCTGCTCGGTCTCGTGCCTGCCGTCGCAGCGCCCGATGTGCACCGCCGCGGTCGAAGGGTTCGGTGGCCCGTGCGCGCGCGAGGCCTCGTGCCGCTGCATGCCTTGAAGTGAATCGGGGAGTGTCATGTCGTACATGTTGTTGATCGTCGAGCCGCCGGGCCAGCGCGTCGAGCGTGGTGTCGAGGAAGGTAAGCGCGTCTTCGCCGAGATGCTGCAGTTCGCCGAGGAACTGAAAGCGCGCGGCGTGCTGCGCGGCGTCGAGTCGCTCGCCACGGACGCGAAGGGCGCGCGCGTGCAGGTGCGCGAGGGCCGGCCGCGCATCAAGGACGGCCCGTTCACCGAGGCCAAGGAAATGATCGGCGGCTTCTTTGTGCTCGATGTGGCGACGCTCGCAGAAGCCGTCGCGATCGCCGCAGCGTGCCCCGCGGCCCGGTGGGCGACCGTCGAGGTTCGTGAAGTCGGCCCGTGCTGGACGTGAACGCGATCGGCGCCTGTCGCTGTCGATCCGGCCGACTCCCGTTCGTCGTGTGATCAGGGGCGCAGCGACACGGCGCCTTCTGCAACGAACCGGAGAGACCGCGATGCGATTCATGATCCTGGTGAAAGCCACGCCCGACACCGAGGCAGGCGTGTTCCCGGAAGAGCCGCTGCTGACCGCGATGGCCGCGTACCACGAAGCCCTGGTCAAGGCCGGCGTGCTGCTCGACGCGGCCGGCCTGCAGCCCAGCGCGAAGGGATGGCGCGTGCAATACCGCGCCACCAGCGGCCCGACAGTGATCGACGGCCCGTTCGCCGAGACGAAGGAGCTGATCGCCGGCTACACGCTGATCCAGGTGCGCAGCCGCGAGGAAGCGATGGAGTGGGCGCGGCGCTTCCCGGCGCCGATGGGCGAGGGTGCCGACGCCACGATCGAAGTGCGCCAGCTGTACGAGATGGAAGACTTCGCGCCGTCCCCCGCGATCGATCGCTTTCGCGAGCTGGATGCCCGGCTTTGAGCCCGAGCGACAACGCCACGCACCGCGCGATCGAGGCCGTCTGGCGCATCGAGTCGGCCAAGGTCGTCGCCCATGCGGCGCGTCTCGTGCGCGACGTGGGGCTGGCCGAGGAACTGGCACAGGACGCGCTGGTCGCCGCGCTCGAGCACTGGCCGATCGAGGGGCTGCCGAACAACCCGGGAGCCTGGTTGATGGCCACCGCGAAGAACCGTGCACTCGATCGGCTGCGGCAGGATGCCCTGCACGCGCGCAAGCAGGAGGAGTTCGGCCGCGATCTCGACGCGCTGCAGTCGCACGTCGTGCCCGATTTCGTCGACGCCCTGGCCGAGGCGAGCGAGGACGACATCGGCGACGAGCTGTTGCGGCTGGTCTTCACCGCCTGCCACCCCGTGCTCTCGACCGACGCGCGGGTCGCACTCACGCTGCGCTTGATCGGCGGTCTCGCCACCGATGAGATCGCGCGAGCGTTCCTCGTGCCCGAAACGACGATCGCGCAGCGCATCGTGCGCGCCAAGCGCTCGCTCACCGAGGCGCGCGTGCCGTTCGAGGTGCCGCGCGCCGCCGAGTTGCCGGATCGGCTGGCCTCGGTGCTCGAGGTCATCTACCTCGTCTTCAACGAAGGTTACTCGGCCACCGCCGGTGACGACTGGATGCGCCCCGCCCTGTGTGCCGAGGCGCTGCGCCTGGGCCGTGTCGTCGCCGAGCTCATGCCCGACGAGCCCGAGGCGCTCGGCCTGGTCGCGCTGCTGGAGATCCAGGCCTCGCGCACCGCGGCCCGCGTCGACGCGCAGGGCAACCCGGTGCTGCTGATGGACCAGGATCGCAGCCGCTGGGATCCGCTGCTGATCCGCCGCGGCCTGGCCGCGCTCGAGCGCGCCGAGGCGCTCGGTGGCGCGCGCGGGCCGTATGCGCTGCAGGCGGCACTCGCCGCCTGCCATGCGCGGGCGACGCGCGCGGATGAGACCGACTGGGAGCGGATCGTCGCGCTGTACGACGTGTTGGTGCAACTCGCGCCGTCGCCTGTTGTCGAACTCAATCGCGCGGTCGCGGTCGGCATGGCGTACGGGCCGCAAGCGGGTCTCGCACTCGTCGATGCACTCGTGGTCGATCCCGCGCTCGCGCAGTACCACTGGCTGCCCAGCGTGCGCGGCGACCTGCTCGCCAGACTGCACCGCACCGACGAGGCGCGTGCCGAGTTCGAACGTGCCGCCGACATGACCCGCAACGCGCGGGAGCGTGCGCTGCTGATGGCGCGCGCGCAGGCCGTCGGCTGACGCGCGCGCCGGTCTCAGGCCTTCTTGAACAGCTCGTCGAACAAGTCGCCGGGCAGCGTGTCGGTCTCGTCGGTGACCTCCAGGCCGTGGGTGAGTTCGAAGGAGGACATCATCCAGCCCGGTTCCGTGCGGTTGGCCGGTTGGCGCAGGGACACCGGCAGGTTGTCGGGGTCGACGTACTCGCCCTGCGGTGCGTCAGCCGTCACGCGCCATACGCGCCTCGGTTTGTTGTCGTTCTTCCCGTTGCGATTCGCCATCATCCGTCCCTCACTCGCCTTTCCAAACCACGCGCGAAAGCAAGAGTCGCACAGCGAGGGGTGGTCTTCCATCCCACAAACTGGTCAGAAGATGTATCAGCCGGCGATCCAGCCGTAGACGCGCTCGGGCAGCACGCGGGGCAGGGACTTCGTCTCCTCCAGCGCGCCACGGATCGCGAATTCGGGCAGCGACGAGTCGCGACGGTGGGTCGCGCCGATCGGCTTGCCCTGCTGGTCGCTGAGTGTGGCCACCATCGGGTGCGTGCCCTTCGGGTGCCGGCGGATCGCCACCGCGGTCTCACCGGTGACAAGGGTCACCAGGCTGCCGGGCGGGTACAGGCCGACCGTGCGGATCATCGCCATCGCCAGGCGATCATTGGGGTTCTGCTGGTAGAGCTGTCGCATCGCCGTCTGTGGCGCCAGCGGCGGCCGCTTTGCGCGCGGGCTGATCTTGGCCATGAACACGTCTGCGGCGCGCAGCACCTGCGCCAGTTCGTCCACGTCGCTCAGCTTCTGCGGGTAGCCCGCGCCGCCGGGCTGCTCGTGGTGCTGGGCCACGGCGGTGAGCCACGCTGCGTCGGTGACGCCGACGGCGCGCAACAGTGCAGCCGTGCCCTCCGGGTGTGCCCGGATCTGGGCGATCTGCTTCGAGCTGGGCGGGTCGTCCTGCTCGGCCATCGTGGCCTGCAGCTCGAAGATCTCGAGGTTCATCGTCAGCGCGGCGCAGCACAGCGATGCGATCTTCTCGGCCGGCCAGGCAAGCTGGCGCGCCGTCATCAGTGCAATCACGGCGCAGTGCAGCGAGTGGGTGAGTGCATACAGCGCGAAGCGGCGATCGTCGCGGCGCACGCAGGTGAACAGCGCGACATCGGGGTCCGCGTCGATCAGGTTCTGGAGCGTGCCGAAGAATTCCACGACCGTGGTGCCGGGCACCTGGCGGCGCACGAGCGCGCGGGTGAGCTTGTCGAACTGCCAGATCAGCCGCTCCCAACGGTCGAACAGCGACACCGCGCTGGCCGCCGCCTTGGTGCCGGCCGCCGCGGCTTGCGCGGTACGCGCCGCTTCGACGAGCGCGCGCTCGGCCCAGGCGCCTCGTTCAACCAGGGCCTCGAACTGCGCCTCGTCGGACAGCATCTGGCCCTCGTTCAGCAACAGACGCCCATCGGCGTCCAGCACCCGGAACGGCAGCGGATGCCCGACGCGCAGGAGATCTCGCACCTTGGGCAACGGGACGCGGTCGGTCAGGTCGGTCATGGGCAGGCTGTGGTTCGCGAAGTGTCCGGCGACCGATGCGGAAAGTCCAGTTCGGGGCACCCCGGTTTGTGATGTCGATTTCACGCCAGCTCGATCGTCGGTGAAGTGGGGGCGCCGATGAGGGGCCCCGTGTCATCCATCCCGCCCGACCCAAGGAGCCATCGACATGACTGCCAACCCCGTCAAACCCATCCCCGAGGGCATGCACACCCTCACGCCGCATCTGATATGTGCTGGCGCGTCCGACGCCATCGCGTTCTACAAGGCCGCGTTCGGCGCCATCGAGACGAGCCGCATCCCCGGCCCGCAAGGCCGGCTGATGCACGCCGCGGTGCGCATCGGCGACTCCACGCTCATGCTGGTCGACGAGATGCCCGAGTGGGGCGCACTCGGCCCGAAGGCGCTCAAGGGCTCACCGGTGACGATCCACTTGTATGTCACCGATGTCGACGCCGCCGTGGCGCGAGCCGTCGCGGCCGGCGCAAAGATCACGATGCCGGTGGCCGACATGTTCTGGGGCGACCGCTACGGCCAGCTCGAGGACCCGTTCGGGCACCGCTGGTCCGTCGCCACGCACCAGCGCGACCTGACGCCCGAGCAGATGCAGCAGGCGATGAAGGCGATGTGACGTGGATCAGGTGCGCTCGTCCAGCGCGATGTCGAGCATCATCGCGTTGGCCAGTGCGCCGAGTTCGCGCCGCAGCGCGTCGACCGACAGTGCGGCCGGCACGAGCAGGTGCGCACCGATCTTGAAGGTCTGCTTGCCCGAGACGCCGCCGCGAACGATCTCGGTGTGGATGCTCTCGATGCCGATGCCGCGTTCCGCCAGCAGTTTCGTGAGCTGGCTGACGATGCCGAGCCGATCGTCGCCGACGAGCTCCAGCTCGACGCTGCGCAGTTCGGCCGGCACGCTGGCGCCATCGCTCTTCGCGATGACCACGCGCAGCCCGTTCGCCTCGAGCCCGCGCAGCGCCGCGACCAGTGCGTCCGCGTGCTCGCGCGGCACCTCGAAGTGCACCATGCCGGCGAACTCGCCCGCGAGGCGTGCCATGCGGCTGGCCGCCCAGTTCGCGCCGAAGCGCTGCGCGCGCTCCGAGAGCAGGCTGACGATGCCCGGCCGGTCGGGCCCGACGATGGTGACGACGAGCGAGGTCGTCGTCGGCGAAGCGTCCTCGGTCAGCACGACGGCGCGGCGGATCATCGGCGCCCTGGTGGCGTAGCGCGGGTCCTGCGCGAAGGCCGGCACCTCGCCGTGCAAACGCGCGCGTTGCACGACCTTGGCCAGCAGCGCCAGGCCCATCGGTGCGAGCGCGCGCTCCCAGAGCTCGCGCGCGGTCTCGCCTTTCGCGACGAAGCACCAGTCCTGCGCCGCCACGGCGCCGGCGTCCCAGCCGTCGGCCAGGTGGTAGATCGAGCCGCCGGCGATCGGGTCGCCTTCGAGGATCGTCCACTCGACCGCCGCGATGCCCCGGTGGCGCGGCAGCAGCGACGGGTGGTAGCCGATGCCGCCCAGCCGCGAGCGCGCGAGCGCCTCGTTGCTCACGCGCGCATGCGTGTGTGCGGCGAGGATCAGGTCGGTGCCTTCGGCGATCGCCTCGCCCGGCACGATCTTCGGGTTGGCCAGCACGTGCACCGCAAGGCCGGCCGCGCGCGCCGCGAGCGCCAGCCGGTCGTCCGCCGCGGGCGCGACGACGCTCGTGAATTCGACCCCTTCTTCCTTGCGCAGGGCCTCGAACACCGAGGCCCCGAAGTAGCGTGACCCGACCAATGCGCACTTCATCCGCGAACTCCCCCTGATCCCTGCACGAGCTTCGTGCCGAAGGCATTGTCGGGGATCCGCCGCGCCGGCCCGGCACGACTTCGCGCGGGCGGATCAGCGCCCGCCGGCGTTGGCGGTGGCCTTGTCCGCGGTGAGCTCGACGACGTTGTCCGCCGCCGGCGATGACTTCGACAGCTGGCCCTGGATCGAGGCGCCCACGTCCATCTTCAGGTGCTGGTAGCGGATCGTGCCGTTCACGCGCGAGTTCGACTGCAGCTCCAGGAAGTTCTCGACATGCAGGTCACCGGTGACGGTGCCGTTGATCACCGCGTCGCCGCAGCGCACGCTGCCCTCGATGACGCCCTTGTCCGATAGCACCAGCAGCCCGCGGTCCTTCCCCTCGAGGTGGTGCGCCAGCACGTTGCCCTTGATGCGGCCATCGATGCGCAGGCCGCTCGCGAAGGACACATCGCCCGTGATTACGACGTCTTCGGCGATCAGGCTGGATAGCTTGGTGAGCTGGATGGAGGGTTGCTTCTTGCGCAGCGTGAACATGGATTCGGGCTCCCGGGTTGGTTCTAGCGTTTGCCGTCGCGGGCCTTGCGGAAGAACGTCAGTTCTTCCTGGCACTCGCGCAGCTTCTGGATCAGCGTGGCGATCTCGCGTTCGAGTTCCTGGCCCCGCCCTTCGGACATGCGCAGCGCCAGGCGCGTTTGTTCCAGCTGTTGCTGCAGCTGTTGTTGATCGTGTGCCGCCTCTGCCTGCTGCTGCAGGCGATCGGCCTGTCGGCTCTCGTAGAAGTGGGTCGCGGCGGCGCCGGTCGCGAGGCAGACGAGAGCCAATGCCGCCCGAGCAAGCCACTTGCCCACGCCACGGCGTGGCGAGACGACGAGCCCGATACGGGTCAGGTTCTGCGTGACCCCACGCCCGCGCGGATTGGCCATGCGGCTCTGCGGCTCACAGACCGGCCAGATAGCGCCGCGGATCGGTAGGCTCGCCATGGTGCAGCACTTCGAAATGCAGGTGCGGGCCGGTGGAGCGTCCGGTCGATCCGACCATCGCGATCACCTCGCCCGGCGTCACGAGATCGTTGGTCTTGACGAGCAGGCGCGACGCGTGCGCATAGCGCGTGATCAGCCCATTGCCGTGATCGATCTCGACCTCCCAGCCGAAGTCTGAACGGAAGCCGGCGAACAGGATCGTGCCGCCGGCCGCTGCGTGGATGGCCGTGCCGGTGTCGGCACCGAAGTCGAGCCCGGCGTGGAACGCGCGCCGGCCGGTGATCGGGTCCTCGCGGTTGCCGAACGACGAAGTCGTCTCGCCATCCTCGATCGGCAGTCGCGAGGGCATGCGCATCAGCGCCAGCGTCTGCAGTGCAGAGGCATCGGACACGAGCGCCATCTGTTGCTCGATGCGAACGAAGCGCGCTTCAAGCTCGCCCAGGTCGGCCGAGGCACCCTCGGCGAGCCGGGGCGGCAGCATCGGGCCGCCGGCGCCGGCCTTCTTGGCGACCGGGCGCTGGGCTTCCGCAGCCGGTGATCCGGTGCGCGCGCCGAAGCGCTCGCTCAATTGGTTGGCCTGGTTTTCGAGCCGGAACAACCGGCCCGAGAGCGCGCCCAGTTGTTCGAGCGCGAAGGCCGGCGTCGGAGGCGCGTGGGCAGCCGCCTGTGCGAGCTGTGGTGCAGGCGCGGCCAGCCAGCGGCCCAGCCCCACACCCGCGGCCAGCAGCATCATTGCAGTCAACCCGCCGCCCAGCAGCAGCGACCGGGTGGACAGGGTCCGAACCCGTGAGCCACCGGTGGTCAGCCCGGTGGCAATCATCACAAACGACATCTTGCCCCCTCTGATTCGTGGCTCAGCATGGGTGGTGCGCGATCACGCCACGAAAGGCGCCCAACACGCCTTTCGGTCCGGGTCATGGTACGGGCGAATACCTGTTGAATCCTGTGAACCCACGCAACCGTTTGTGTGTTCGCGGCCTTGTGTCAGGTATTCACGCTGAAGGCGGCGCAGGCCTTGATCGGCTTCACCGTTCGGCGACTCGGGTGGTCTGCACGCTGCAGACTTTCCATTCACCGCCGACCCGCACGTAGACGTCGATGTATCGATAGTGAGTATCGAAGGGCTTGCCCGCGTACCGACCCGTCATCCGCGTGCGCCCGCTCAGCAGCGCCGTGTCGCCATAGACGCGGACCTCGAAGTCCTCGACCGTGTACGGGTCGATCATCAGCTCGTCCGACACGATGTCGTTCAGGAAGGAGTCGTGGTTCTCGATCTCGCCCGCGCTGCCGATCTGCCGGAAATCGGCCGTCATGTTGGCGGCGATGGCGGGCCGATCCTTGCGGACGATCGCTCGATCCCAGGCGGCTGCCTGGCGCGTCAGGGTGGCGATGTCGGCCGCGGGATCGGGCCGGACCGCCGCCGTGAGCCCGGTGCAGCCGGCGAGCAGGCCGACGGCAAGCAGCGCTGCCGTGAACACCGCGGCTCGGCGCAGCCTCATGCCACGCCACCGTACACATCGATCTCGCGCCAACCGAGTGCGGCCATGTCCGCCGCTCGCCAGGAGGCATCGCTGGGCATCAGGAACTCGTCGAGCTGCGGTGGCGGTACCGTGGTGCCCGAGAGCATCGCGTGCGCCTGGCCACGGTGGTGCGTCTGGTGCATGAACAGGTGCGACAGCACGTGGCCGGCCAGGTCGCGCTGGATCTTGCCGTTGCCGCGGTCCATGGCCACCACCGCGTCGCACCTCGCGGCGTCGAGCGCGTCGCAGAACGCGATCAGCCGTTCGTCGCTCGCGCGCTGCCGCGCGGCGAGCGACGAGGCATCGTCGGCCGCCGCGAAGCGTTCGAACCGCTGCGGCAGTTCGGACTCGCCGTGCAGCGCGCCGATGTAGTACTCGTCCACCGCGAGGAGGTGGCTCAGCGTCGCCGCCAGGCTCGGGAAGAAGCCGGTGCGCGGCGCGACGAACTCCGCGCGCGTCAGCCCGGCCAGCGCGGCATGGAGCCGCCGATTGGCGAGCCGGTTCGCACGCGCCTGCAGCCTGAAGATCGTGACCGATTCCATGACGCGCAGCATAGCGCCGGGAGGGCGCCGGCAATGATCCGGACGCAATCGCATGGGATCATCAGACCATGTCCGCCAAGCGCCACCGCATCCCCTCCTTCCTGCGCCACGTCGGGCCCGGCGTCGTGACCGGCGCGGCCGACGACGACCCGTCGGGCATCGCGACCTACACCCAAGCCGGCGCGCAGTTCGGCACCGGCGTGCTGTGGACGGTGTTCCTCACCGTGCCCTTCATGATCGCCATCCAGCTCGTCAGCGCACGCATCGGGCGCCAGTCGGGGCGCGGCATCGCGGCCAATCTGCGGGTGCATTCGCCGCGTTGGTTCCTGTTTGCGATCGTCGGGCTGCTGCTGGTGGCCAACACCATCAACATCGCGGCCGACATCGCGGCGATGGGCGAGGCGCTGCAGCTGGTGGTCGGCGGCGGCGCGCACTTTCATGCGGTGGCGTTCGGGATCGTCACGCTGCTGCTGCAAGTGTTCGTGCCGTACCGCCGCCTCGCGCCGATCTTGAAGTGGCTGACGCTGACGCTGTTCGTCTACGTTGCCGCCGCGTTCACGATCAACGTGCCGTGGGCCCGGGTGCTGCACGATCTCGTGGTGCCCAGGCTGTCGGCGGATTCGGCGTTCTGGATGATGATCGTGGCGATCCTCGGGACCACGATCTCGCCGTACCTGTTCTTCTGGCAGGCGTCGCAGGAGGTCGAGGAGATGCGCCAGCACGGCGTGGTCGCTGGCGGCGAGAGCCGCGAGACGCTGCGCCGCGCGAAGCGCCGCATGCGGCTGGACACGGTGATCGGCATGGTGTTCTCGAACGGCATCGCGTTCTTCGTGATGCTCACCGGCGCGGTCGTGCTGCATGCCGGCGGCGTCACCGACGTGCAGAGCGCGGCGCAGGCGGCCCAGGCGCTCAGGCCGCTGGCCGGCGAATTCGCGTTCGCGCTGTTCTCGTTCGGCATCATCGCGACCGGGCTGCTTGCCGTGCCGGTGCTGGCGTCATCGGCGGCATACGCCGTCGCGGAGGCATTCGGCTGGCCCGAGGGGCTGGAGCGCCACTGGCGCGAGGCCAAGGGCTTCTACGCGATCATCGGCATCGCGACGATCGTCGGCACCGGGCTCGACTTCACCCCGATCGACCCGATGAAGGCGCTGTACTGGAGCGCCGTCGTCAACGGCATCGTCTCGGTGCCCATCATGGTGGCGATGATGGTGCTTGCGGGCAAGCCCGACGTCATGGGCGTGCTGCCGGTGCGCCGCAAGACGCGCGCGCTCGGCTGGGGTGCGGTGGTGCTGATGACCGTCGCGGTCGTGATGATGGGCCGGGACGCCATCGGCTGAAGATCATGGGATCGCCAGGCATGGCATGACGCTTGCACGGTGCCACCCATGGCACCCGACCCCGCCGCCGCGCTGACCCCCCCAGGCCACGCCCTCGCGGCGGCGACCGCCTGGACGCAGCGCCTGCAGCTGCTCCTCGAATCGACCGGCGAGGGCATCTACGGCATCGACACCGACGGCCTGTGCACGTTCATCAACCGTGCCGGTGCGCAGATGCTGGGCTGGCGCACCGAGCAGGTGTTGGGTCGCAACATGCACGACCTGATCCACCACACGCACGGCGACGGCAGCCACTACCCCGAGGCCGACTGCCCGATCTTCAACGCCTTCCGCCAGGGCCTGCCGTGCCGCATCGACCGCGAGGTGCTGTGGCGTGCCGACGGTTCGGCGTTCAGCGCGGAGTACTCGTCGTACCCGATCCTCGATGGCGGCGCGGTGCAGGGCGCGGTCGTCACCTTCGTCGACATCACCGAGCGGCGCCGGGCCGAGGAGCTGCTGCACCAGGCCCGCGCCGAGCTGGAGCAGCGTGTCGCGTCGCGCACCGCGGAGCTCTCGAGCGCGCTCGAGCAGCTGCGCGAGCTCTCGGCCTACCTCGACAGCGTGCGCGAGGACGAACGCACGCGCATCGCGCGCGACATCCACGACGAACTCGGCTCGCTGCTGGTCGCGCTGAAGATGGACGTCGAGTGGATCGGCAAGCGCGTCGCCGACCGCCCGCCGCTGCACGACAAGTGCGAGGGCATGGGCCAGCTGATCGCGACCGCGGTCGACAACGTCGGCCGCATCATCACCGACCTGCGGCCCAGCATCCTCGACCACCAGGGTTTGTGGGCGGCCTTGGAATGGCAGGCGCAGGAATTCATCGACAGCAGCGAACTCGACGCCACGCTGCAGGTGCATGTGGCGGCCGGCGTGGCGCCGCCCGAAGGCGGGCAGGCGATTGCGGTGTTTCGCATCTTTCAGGAGATGCTGAGCAATGTCGCGCGGCATGCCATGGCGCGCTGTGTTCGCATGCAGGTCACCGTCGACGACCCGCCCGACCCGGTGCTGTACATCGATGTGCGAGACGACGGCATCGGCGCGCCGGCGCAAGCGTTGGCGGCGCCGCACGCCTGGGGTGTGATCGGCATGCGGGAACGCGCCGGCCATTTCGGCGGCAGGCTGACGATCGACAGCGCGCCCGGACAGGGCACGCGGGTGCGCCTGGCGATGCCGCTGCAGAAAAGCGGCGCAAGGCCACTGCCATGATCCGCGTGCTGATCTGTGACGACCACCAGATCGTGCGCCAGGGCATCCAGCAAATCCTCGCCGATGCGCCCGATCTGAGCCTGGCTGGCGAGGCCGCCACCGGCCCCGACGCCTTGGCGCGGGTGCGCGAAGGGGGCATCGACGTGGTGCTGCTGGACATTGCGATGCCGCAGCGCGACGGGCTCGATGTGCTGCGCCAGCTGAAGAGCGAATTCCCGAAACTGCCGGTGCTGATGCTGTCGACCTA
>JBDTVC010000113.1:0-14592 GCA_040007475.1 Burkholderiales bacterium | reverse complement strand
CGCTCTGGCACAAGGACCTGACCGGCGAGATCAAGCACTGGATCGATGTCGGCCAACCCGACGACAAGCGTCTGCTGAAGGCCAGCGGCCGCGCCGACCGCGTCAGCGCCTACAGCTACAGCGCAAGCACGCCGATCTGGTGGGCCGGCATCGCCGGCAAGGTCGCGCGCGCCGGCAACGTCGAGGCGTGGCAGATCGAGCAGGCGCAGAGCCAGGCGCTGGCCAGGCTCGCGCAGCGCACGATGCAGTTGCAGCTCAGCGTGCAGGACGGCACCTGCTGGCTGGGCGATGGCCAGCAGTCGATCGAGATCACGCCGCTGCGGCTCAACCCGCGCTGAGTGGCAATGGGGTGACGGCACAATGCCGCCATGTCGAGCTCTGCCCCTACCGCGATGCTGAACATCCGGCATCTGCCTGATCGCGGGCGATTCGAGGTCGTCGTCGACGGCCACGTCGGCGAACTCGAGTACCGCCTCGCCGATGGCGTGATGAGCATCCTGCACACCGGGGTGGCCGCCGCGATCGAAGGGCGCGGCATTGCCGCCGCACTGACGCGCGCTGCGCTCGCGCACGCCCAAGCCACGGGCCTCAAGGTGCGCCCGCTGTGCTCCTACGCGCGCACCTACATGGTCCGCCACCCCGAGACCGCCGCCCTGCTCACGTAAACGCCGGCGCCGCGGGCGGGGAGCGCGCCGATCAGGCGGCCAGCCGGCCCAGCTTCAAGCGCAGCACACGATCGCAGCGCGCCGCCAGCGATTCGTCGTGGGTGACAAGCACAAAGGCCATGCCCTGGCGGCGCGCGAGATCGAGCATCAACGCGAACACACCGTCGGCCGTCTCGCGGTCGAGGTTGCCGGTGGGTTCGTCCGCCAACACGCAAGCCGGGCTGCCCGCCAGCGCACGTGCGATCGCGACGCGCTGCCGTTCGCCGCCCGAGAGCTGCGAAGGCCGATGCTGCACGCGCTCCGCCAGGCCGACCTGCGCGAGCACCGCGTGCGCCCGTTCGCGCGCCTCGGCCTTCGTCTGGCGCCGGATGCGCAGCGGCATCGCCACGTTGTCGAGCGCGCTGAACTCGGGCAGCAGGTGATGGAACTGGTAGATGAAGCCCAGGTGCTGATTGCGCCAGTCGCCCTGCTCTGCCGCGCTCATGCCGGCGAAGTCGCGGCCCGCGAGTTCGACCCGGCCCTGGCTCGGCGCCTCGAGCCCGCCCATCAGGTGCAGCAGCGTGCTCTTGCCGGAGCCCGACGCGCCGACGATCGCGAGCGTCTCGCCGCGCTTCACGACCAGATCGACGCCCTGCAGCACGTGCACGTCGAGCGCGGCATCCGTAAAGCGCTTGTGCAGACCGCTCGCGCGGATCACGACCTGATCGTCATTCATACCGGAGCGCCTCGGCGGGCTGCACGCGGCTCGCGCGCCAGCTCGGGTACAGCGTCGCGACGAACGACAGCAGCAGCGAGATCACCACGATCGGCACGATGTCGCCGCTCTGCGGGTCGCTCGGCATGCGGTTGATCAGGTAGACGCTCGCCGGCAGGAAGCTCACGCGCAGCGCGGCCTCGATCATGCCAACCAGCGCGCCGACGTTGAACGCGATCAGCAGCCCGAACACCACGCCGGCCAGCGTGCCGATGATGCCCGACAGCGCGCCCTGCACCATGAAGATCCCCATCACCGAGCGCGGGCTCGCGCCGAGGGTGCGCAGGATGGCGATGTCGGCCTGCTTGTCGGTCACCGTCATCACCAGCGTCGAGACGAGGTTGAACGCGGCCACCGCGACGATCAGCGTCAGGATGATGAACATCAGCCGCTTCTCGAGCTCGACGGCCGAGAACCAGTTCGCGTTGGTGCGCGTCCAGTCGCGCACGTTGTAGGGCGAGCCGAGCGCCGTCTGTAGCGCGCTGCCCACCTGGCGTGCGTCGTTGACGTTCTGCAGCTTGAGCTGAACGCCGGTCGGCCCTTCGACGCGGAACAGCTTGGCCGCATCGTCGAGATGCACGAGCGCCAGCGTGCTGTCGTACTCGTAGTGGCCGGCATCGAAGGTGCCGACCACCGTGAGCTGCCGCATGCGCGGTACGACGCCGGCCGGCGTGACCTGCCCCCCCGGCAGCAGCAGGGTAACCTTGTCCCCCTCGCGCACGCCGAGCGAGCGCGCCAGCTCGATGCCGAGCACCACGCCCCAGTTGCCGGGCACGAGGCGCGCGAGCACCGTGTCCTTCAGCTTCGCGGCGATCTCGGTCACGGTGGCTTCGTCGTTTGGCGAGATGCCGCGCACGATCACGCCGCGCATGTCGTCGCCGCGCGCCATCAACGCCTGCGACGCGACGAAAGGCGCCGCACCGATCACCTGCGCGCCAGCGTCGGGCACGGCCCGCACCTTGGCCAGTGTGTCGCGCCAGTCCGGCAGCGCGTTGCCGTCGGCCGCGAGCACCTCGACGTGCGCGATCACCGAAAGCATGCGGTCCTGGACCTCCTTGCGAAAGCCGTTCATCACCGACAGGACGATGATCAGCGCCGCCACGCCGAGCGCGATGCCGAGCATCGACACACCGGAGATGAACGAGATGAAGCCGTTCTTGCGTCCGGTGCGGCCGGCGCGCGTGTAGCGCCAGCCGATCTGAAGTTCGTAGGGCCAGTTCATGGGGGAGCGATGCTACCCGAGGGCCGCAGCGCCAGCACCGCGAGGGCCAGGGCGGCCAAGCCGGCGCCGGCCGCGAAGGTCGCCGGCGCGCCGTGACGATCCCACAGCCAGCCGGCAACGCCGCCCGCGATCAGCAGGGCCACGCCACTGGCCAGGTTGAACAGGCCGTACGCCGTGCCGCGCAGATCGGCGGGCGCGGCGTCGGCGACCATGCGCGCGAGCAGGCCTTGCGTCATGCCCATGTGCAGGCCCCACAGTGCGATGCCGCTCGCCGTCCACGGCCAGTCGCTGCCGCGCGCGAGCAGCAGGTCGGCGGCGATCAGCAGCACCAGCCCCGCGGCCAACAGGCGACCATGAGAGACGGTGTCCGAGAGCTTGCCGAGCGGATACGCCGCGAGCAGGTAGACGAGATTCATGCCGACCAGCACGAGCGGTGTCCACGCAAGCGCCAGGCCACCCTGCACCGCACGCAGCACGAGAAAGGCCTCGCTGAAGCGCGCGAGCATGAAGACCGCGCCGACACCGACCACCCACCAGTACGGCGCACTCAACCGCCGCAGCGCGTCGCGCTTCAGCGGGTTGATCGGCACGGCGCCGGGCGACACCCGGTCCGGCTCGGCCACGCCGAACAGCAGCACCGCAACCGCCAGCAGCCCCGGCACGATCGCGACCCAGAACACTGCGCGAACATCGTTGGCCCACAGCAGCATCAACCCGATCGCGATCAACGGCCCGGCGAACGCACCCACCGTGTCCAGCGCCTGACGCAGGCCGAAGGCGGCACCGCGCAGCTCATGCGGCGCGAGGTCGGCGACCAGCGCGTCCCGCGGCGCACCACGTATGCCTTTGCCGATGCGGTCGATCACGCGCGCGCCCAGCACCGCCGCGGGGCTGCCGGCGATCGCGAACAGCGGCTTCGACAGCGCGCCGATCAGGTAGCCCGCGATCGCCAGCGGCTTGCGCCGCCCCATGCGATCCGACCACGCACCCGAGATCACCTTGACGATCAGCCCGACCGCCTCGGCTGCACCGTCGACCAGCCCGAGCATGAAGACACTCGCACCCAGCGTGCCGACCATGAAGACCGGCAGCAGGCTGTGCACGATCTCCGACGACACGTCCATCAGCAAGCTCACCACGCCGAGTGCCCAGATGCTGCGCGGGATGCGGGCGAGCACGCTGAAACGCGGGAGCGGTGGCGTCGGCATGGCGGGCATCGTCTCACACGCACCGGATAATCCGAGCCATGCACCTGCTGATCCCTTTTGCGTCGGCGCTGTCCGAGACCGCCGCGCATGTGCTGCGCGACCTGGCGCTGCCGAACCTCGCGCCCTTGCTCGCACGTCTGACGCCGACGCAGCGCGACGACGCCGAGGTCTTCACGCTGTCGCCACCGCACGAACGCGCGTGGGCACAGGCCCAGGGCTGGAGCGGCGCGGACGGTTGCCTGCCGTTCGCCGCGCACGCCGCGGCGGCCGACGGCGTGAGCGTCGGCGATCTCGCGTGGGGCCTGATCACGCCGACGCACTGGCATGTGGGCCGCGACCACGTCACCCTGACCGACCCCGCCGCGCTGAACCTGAGCGCGGATGAATCGCGCGCTGCGTTCGACGCGGTGCGCGAGCTCTTCGAGAGCGAAGGGTTTCGCGTCGAGTGGGCCGCGCCGATGCGCTGGTATGTCGCGCACGAGCGCCTGGCGGCGCTGCCGTGCGCGTCGCTCGACCGCGTGATCGGCCGCAACGTCGAGGTCTGGATGCGCAGCACGCAGGACCCGCTGATCCGCCGCCTGCAGAGCGAGCTGCAACTTCTGCTCTACCCGCACGCCCTCAACGACGCGCGCGAACAGCGCGGCGAACTCACCCTGAACTCGTTCTGGCTCAGCGGCTGCGGGCGCGCGCAGCCTGCGCGCGCCGACATCCGGTGCAGCGATGCGCTTCGCGAGCCCCTGCTCTCCGAGGACTGGGCGGCCTGGGCGCAGGCATGGCGAACGCTCGACGCAAGCGACGTGGCCGAATGGCTGCAGGCCTCGCGCGACGGCCGCGCCGTGACGCTGACCTTGTGCGGCGAGCGCAGCGCGCACCGCTTCGAGACCGCGCCGCAGGGCCTGTGGCAGCGCGTTACCAACCGCTGGAAGACCAGCGAACCGCACACCTTGCTCGAGGCCCTCTGATGACCGCTGCGCACACCCCGTCGATCAAGCTGCGCGATGCGCCGCCGCGCGCCGTCTGGGCGCTCGAGCAGGCCGGCGTGCACCCGCTGCTCGCGCGCCTCTTCGCCGGCCGTGGCGTGCGCGCGCTCGACGAGCTCGACGACGGTCTCGCGCGCCTGTTGCCGCCGACCGACCTGATGGGCGTGCAGGCCGCGGCGCGCCTGCTCGCCGATGCGCTCGCGGCCCGGCAACGCATCTGCATCGTTGCCGACTACGACTGCGACGGCGCGACCGCCTGCGCCGTGGCGATCCGCGGCCTACGCCTGCTCGGCGCGGCGCCCGACACGGTGCACTACGTGGTGCCCGACCGCGCGATCCACGGCTACGGCCTCACGCCGGCGATCGTCGACCTCGCGATGGCGCAGCGCCCCGATCTGCTGCTCACGGTGGACAACGGCGTCGCCAGCCTCGAAGGCGTCGCGCACGCGCGGGCACGCGGTCTGAATGTGCTTGTGACCGACCATCACCTGCCCGCGCTGGTTGCCGACGAGATCGTGCTGCCGGACGCGAACGTGATCGTGAACCCCAACCAGCCCGGCTGCGGCTTCGCGAGCAAGAGCCTGGCCGGTGTCGGCGTGATGTTCTACGTGCTGCTCGCGCTGCGCTCCGAATTGCGCGATCGGGGCGTGTTCACTTCGGCTTCGGCCGCGCAGGCGGGCGATTCAAGACCGGTGCAGCCACGGCTCGATGCACTGCTCGACCTCGTCGCACTCGGCACCGTGGCCGATGTGGTGCGGCTCGATGCGAACAACCGCCGCCTCGTCGCGCAAGGCCTCAAGCGGATTCGCGCCGGCCAGATGCACGCCGGTGTGGCCGCGCTGTTCAGCGCCGCTGGCCGCGATGCGCGACGCGCGGCGGCGTTCGATTTCGGCTTCGCCCTCGGGCCGCGCATCAACGCGGCCGGGCGCCTGTCCGACATGACGCTGGGCATCGAGTGCCTGTTGACCGACGATGCCGGCCGCGCCGCCGACCTGGCCAAGCAGCTCGATGCGATCAACCGCGAGCGCCGCGATGTCGAGGCCGGCATGCGCGAGCAGGCCGAAGCCTGGCTGGACGAGCTGATGGCGCAGCAGGCAGACACCGCGCCGCCGGCGCTGGCGGTCTTCGACCCGAGCTTCCACGAGGGCGTGGTCGGCATTGTCGCGTCGCGCCTGAAGGACCGCGTGCACCGCCCGACCTTCGTGTTCGCGCGCGGGCAGGACGGCGCGCTGAAGGGCTCGGGCCGCTCGATCCCCGGCTTTCATCTGCGCGACGCGCTCGACCTGCTCAGCAAGCGCCACCCCGAGGTGCTCAAGCGCTTCGGCGGCCACGCGATGGCGGCCGGCTGCACCCTCGACGAGCAGCACCTCGCGACCTTCGACGCCGCGCTTCAACTGATCGCCACCGAGTGGCTGGACGCAGCCACGCTGTCACGCACGCTGCTCAGCGACGGGCCGCTCGGCGTGGAGCACTTCAACGCGCAGACCGTGCACGCGCTCGACGCGCAGGTGTGGGGCCAGGCCTTCGAGGCGCCGGTCTTCGTCGACGAGGTCGAGGTCGTGTCGCAACGCCTCGTCGGCGAGCGGCACCTGAAGCTCGCGGTGCGCTTCGGGGGCGCCGTGCGCGACGCGATCTGGTTCGGCCACAGCGAGCCCGTCGGCGCGAAGGTGCGGCTGGCTTATCGCCTGAGCCTGGATGAATACAACGGCCGCGAGCGCGTGCAGATGGTGGTCGAAGCCACCGCCTGAGATGACAACCCCCACGTCACTTCGTTCCTGCCCCCGGCGGGGTCGCTCAGCCGGCTTGGGGCGGCCCGGCGCCAGCTGAGGCCCCGTCAGCCGAGCGCCGCGTGCTTGCCCGCGGCCTTGCGGTCGTACATGTCCTTGTCCGCGTGCGCGAGCAGCGCATCGACCGTGTCGCCATCGCCGGGATAAAGGGCCAGGCCCACCGCGCCGCTCACCGAGAGCCGCGCGTCACCACCGGTCTGGCTGACCAGCGGCGCGCGCAACGCCTGCTCGACGTGGCCGCGCACCTGGGCGCCGGCCTGCGCGTCGTTCACCTCGTTGATCAGGATCGCGAACTCGTCGCCAGCATAGCGGGCCACCAGGTCGCCGGCGCGCGTCATCGCGCGCAGCCGGCTGCCGACCTCGATCAGCACCTTGTCGCCACCCTCGTGGCCCAGCTGGTCATTGAAGGTCTTGAAGTTGTTCAGGTCCAGGAACAGCACCGCGAACGACCGCTTGTCGGCCTCGCGCCGATGCTGGCCGATGCGGTCCGCGATGCTGCGCACGATCACGTCGCGGTTCACCAGGCCGGTCAGCACGTCGGTGCGCAGGCGCCGCTGCATCGCGCGGAAGCTGTCGGCGAGATCGCCGATCTCGTCGGGACGCTGCACGTCCAGCGCCGCGTCGAGCCGACCTTCACCGACCGCTCGCGCACTCTCGGCGATGCGGTGCAGGTCGGTCGCCACAGAACCGAGGATCCACAGGCCGAGCAGCGCGGCGGCCAACGCGGCGGCGGCGGCGATCACGGCGGTGCGCGTGACGTTGGCGGTCACTCCGTGCATGAAGTCGCTGCGCGGCACCGCGACCACGGTGACCCAGTCGAGGCCCGCCGCGTCGCGCAGGCGATCGAACGCGAGCTGGGTCGAGCTGCCGTCCGGCGCCACGAAGCGCAGCGTGTGGGCGGCGGCGTCCGTGCCTCGCGTGGCCAGCATGCGCCGGACTTCGGCGTAGGCGGCGACCTGAAGCGCGTCGCCGCTGTCGGCCGCGTTCAGCCGCTCGTTGCGGCCATCGGCACCGAGCTTCACGTTGGCACTGCGTGACGACGCGATCAGCTTGCCATCGGGCTCGATGATGAATGCGAGCGCATGGTCGCTGACCTTGATGCGCCGCACGAAGTCGTTCAGCGCACGCAGTGAGAGGTCGGTCGCGACCACGCCTTCGAGATCGCCGTTCTTTGCAAGGACGCGGCGTGCACGCGTGGCCACGAGTTCAGCGGTGCGAAAGTCGATGTAGATCGAGGTCCAGGTGTGCGACTGATTGCTCACGCCGGCCTTGTACCAGGGCCGCACGCGCGGTTCGTAGATCACCGGCTCGAGGGTCTGCGGGCCGAGGTTGCCGTTGATGCCGGTGAAGTGGTACAGGCGGCGCGCATCCTCGGCGCGCAGCTTCACTCGGAGTTCTGCGTCCTGCTGCGAAAAGCGCCACAGCCCGAAGAACTGGCCGGTGCGGCTGACGTAGTAGACGTAGTTGTTCGGGTCGAGGTGCAGCGAGGTCGCGATCCAGAAGCGGGTGCGCAACTCCTCCATCACGCCGTCGACGGACTCGGGCGCGGCCATGCCGTTCGGGAACGCGGCCTCGAGCACGGCACCGGAACCAACGACGTGCCGGTCCACCGCCTGACCGATGCGGGGCACGGTTTCCAGCAGCAGCTTCCGTGCAGTCTAGGCGACGGCTCGCGGTGGCGGCCTATGCGAAACTTCCCGTGGCGGCTTGCCGTGATGGACGGCATGTTTCCGTGCGCCCGTCCAACAACACGCGACTTCTGCCATGGACACGATGCGTTCGACTCCGGTACTGCGTCAGGCCTGTTCTCCGCGGTCGCGCCTGGTCGCGATCGCGCTGGCAGCCGTGCTGGTCAGCTGCGGTGGTGGTGGCGACGGCGGCGCCCCGCTCACGCCACCGGGCCCGCCGGTCACCGGCCCGGCCTGGTGGGGCTTCGGTCGCGACACGCAGCACTCGGCGATCGGCGCGGTCGCGACACAGGATCTCAACCGCATCGCCTGGTCAACGCCGCTCGACCTCGCACCGCAGCGCCAGGCCAGCGGCGCACTGCTGATCCACTACGGCTCGCCCGTGGTCACGACGAGCAACACCGTGATCGTGCCGGTGAAGACCGGCGCGACCGGCGGCTTCCGGTTCGAGGCGCGCTCGGGGACCAACGGCGTGCTGATCTGGTCCGCCACGAGTGACTACGTGCTGCCGGCACACAACTGGACGCCGAGCTACAACCTCGCACTCACGCGCACGAACCGCCTCTACGCGCCCGAGGCCGGCGGCAAGCTTCTGATGCGCGACGACGCCGACGCCGCGAGCGGCACCGTCCAGAACCTCGTCTTCTACGGCGCGGCAGCGTACGCGGTCGAACCGTCGACCTACGACGCGCGCATCTTCATCAATACACCGCTGACGATCGACAGTACCGGCAATGTGTACTTCGGCTTCATCGCCACCGGCGCCACCACCGCGGGCCTCACGAGCGGTGTCGCGCGCATCGGCGCCGACAGCGTCGGCAGCTGGGTCGGTGCTTCAGCGGCAGCGGCCGATCCGAGCATCTCGAAGGTCGCGACGAACAGCGCCCCGGCGCTCTCGAACGACGAGAAGACGCTGTACGTCGCCGTCAACGCTGCGCCGGTGGCCGGCACGGTGCAGGCGGGCGCCCTGCTCGCACTCGACAGCGCGACGCTGGCGGTTAAGTCCCGCGCGGTGCTGAACGACCCTGCCGCCGGCAAGCGCGCGCGCATCAGCGACGACGGCACCGCGTCGCCCACCGTCGGGCCGGACGGCGACGTGTTCTTCGGTGTGCTCGAGTCCGTCTTCGGCAGCCACAACGCCCGCGGCTGGCTGCTGCACTTCGACGCCACACTGGCAACGCTGAAGACACCCGGCTCGTTCGGCTGGGACGACACCGCGTCGATCGTGCCGGCGGCGATGGTGCCGTCGTACACCGGCAGCTCGAGCTACCTGCTCGCGACCAAGTACAACAACTACGAAGGCGTGGGCACCGGCGACGGGCAGAACCGCGTCGCCGTGCTCGACCCGAATGCGATGCAGACCGACCCGATCTCGGGCCGCGCGGTGCTGAAGGAGGTGCTGAGCATCCTCGGCCCGACGTTCGAGTCGGGCAGCGCGGGGCCGGTCAAGGAGTGGTGCATCAACACCGCAGCGGTCGACCCGCTGACGCACTCGGTGCTCGTCAACAGCGAGGACGGCTACCTCTACCGCTGGGATCTGCGGACGAACACGTTCACGCAGCGCATCCAGCTCACCAGCGGCATCGCGGAGTCGTACACACCGACGGCGATCGGCGCCGATGGCGCGGTGTACGCGGTCAACAACGCGGTGCTGTTCTCGATCGGGCGCTGACCAATCCCCACGAGAGCCGTGCGCGGACCTTCGGCGGCCTAAAATCGCCGCGTGAATGCCCATCCCCCCGCGATCAACGCCGACCTGCACTGCCACTCGGCCGTCTCCGACGGCACGCTGCAGCCCGAAGAGCTCGCCGCGCGCGCCAAGGCCAACGGCGTGCAGCTCTGGGCCCTGACCGACCATGACGAGATCGGCGGCCAGCACCGCGCACGCGCCGCGGCCTCGGCGATCGGCCTGCCCTACCTGACCGGCACCGAGATTTCGGTGACCTTCGCCGACATCACGGTGCACATCGTCGGCCTCGGGTTCGACGCCGATGACGCGGCGCTGGCGGCCGGCCTCGCGGCCACGCGCGGCGGCCGGCGCGAGCGCGCGATGGAGATGTCCGACGGCCTGGCCCGGGTCGGCATCGCGGGCGCGTACGACGGTGCGCTCAAGTACGTCGGCAACCCGGAGCTGATCTCGCGCACGCACTTCGCTCGATACCTCGTCGAGAGCGGCGTGTGTGGCGACACCTCCGAGGTGTTCCGCAAGTACCTGGTCGAAGGCAAGCCCGGCTTCGTGCCGCACAAGTGGGCGACCCTGCGCAACGCGGTCACCTGGATCGTCGACGCGGGTGGCATCGCGGTGATCGCGCACCCCGCCCGCTACAAGTTCACCGCGAACGAGGAGTACGCGCTGTTCAGCGAGTTCAAGGCGCATGGCGGGCGCGGCGTCGAGGTCGTCACCGGCAGCCACAGTTCGGCCGACGCGGTGCGCTATGCCGAGACCGCGCTTGAGTTCGGCCTGCTCGCCTCGCGCGGCAGCGACTTCCACAGCCCGTCGGAGAGCCACGTCGACCTCGGCGCCCTGCCGCCGTTGCCCGAGAAGCTCACCCCCGTCTGGACGGCGCTGGAATCGCGCGTTCACCAGCCCGCGTGAAGGGCGCGCGCCCGGGCCTGGGCATCGCGTGGGTGGCCGCGATGTCGGCGTGCTTCGCCTGCAGCGACACGCTGATCAAGTACATGGGCACCTTCGTGCCGGTCCTGCTGCTGATGTGGGCGCGCTATGCGTTTCAGGCGGGTGCCATGGCGCTGTGGCTGGCGCGGCTCGGGCCTGCAGGCTTCAAGACCATCCACCCGAAGTTCCAGTGGATGCGCGGCGCGCTGCTGCTGCTCACCAGCGCGATGTCGTTCTTCGGCCTGCAACTGATGCCGGTCGCCGAGTTCACTGCTCTGGGCATGCTCACGCCGGTGGTCGTGACGATGCTCGTCGCGTGGGTGCTGCGCGAGAAGGTCTCGGCGCTGCGCTGGGCGCTGGTGTGCGGCAGCTTCCTCGGCGCGGTGATCGTGATCCGCCCGGGCAGCGGCATCTTCGGCTGGGCCGCCGTGTTTCCGCTGCTGATGGCGCTCTGCTATGGCTGCTTCCAGGTGCTCACGAGCCGGCTCGCGTCGCTGGAGAGCCCGTACACGACCCACTTCTACACCGGCTTCAGCGGCGCGCTGCTGCTCACCCCGCTGTTGCTGTTCAATGCGGAGCGCATCACGGCCGCCGCGCAGGCGATGCCCGCGCAGCACGTCGCGCTGGTGCTCGCGATCGGCGCGTTTGCCACGGTCGGGCACCTGTGCCTGATCTTCGCGTTCAGCGTCGCGCCGATGGCCACGCTGATGCCGTTCATCTACGTGCAGATCGCCTGCGCGCTGGCCGCGAGCTGGTTCGTGTTTCGCCACGTGCCGGATGGGTGGGCATGGATCGGCATGGCGGTGATCGCAGCCTGCGGCGCGGCGAGCGCCTGGCTGAACGTCCGGCACCCCGACTCGATCGTCGAGGCCGACACCATGCGTGACTGAGCGCCGCGCGACAATTCAGGCATGTCCCAGTATTTCGAAGTCCACCCTGACAACCCGCAACTGCGCCTGCTGAAGCAGGCCGCGCAGATCATCGACGGCGGCGGCA
The DNA here is from genome assembly GCA_040007475.1 of Burkholderiales bacterium. Lineage (GTDB taxonomy): Bacteria > Pseudomonadota > Gammaproteobacteria > Burkholderiales > Burkholderiaceae_C > LMDS01. The sequence goes on along the minus strand of JBDTVC010000113.1, from coordinate 2,678 downwards.
TCGCGGCGATCCCGACCGACTCGAGCTATGCGCTCGTCTGCCACCTCGACGACAAGGCCGCGGCCGAGAACCTGCGCCGCATCCGCGGCGTCGACGACAAGCACCACCTGACGCTGTTGTGCCGCGACCTGAGCGAGCTCGCCAGCTACGCGCGCGTCGACAACAAGCAGTACCGGCTGCTCAAGCTCGGCACACCGGGGCCGTTCACGTTCATCCTCGAGGCCACCAAGGAGGTGCCGCGGCGGCTGTCTCATCCCTCGCGCCGCACGATCGGCCTGCGCGTGCCCGAACACGCGGTCACGCATGCACTGCTCGAACTGCTCGGCCAGCCGCTGCTCGCGACGACGCTGATCGCGCCCGGCGAGACCGATCCGATGAACGATCCGCACGCGATCCGCGACCGGTTCCAGAAGCTGATCCAGGCCGTCGTCGACGCCGGCGCGTGCCCCATGCAGCCGACCACGGTGATCGACCTCACCGGCGACGAGCCCACCCTGATCCGCCAGGGCCGCGGCGACGCGCAAAGCCTCGGCCTGAGCCTCGAAGAAGAAACTTGACACAGGTCACGAGTCGATACTAAAGTGATATCACTTTTGGAGACTCGATCATGATGGACAAGCAAGCTTCTCAAGAGCGCGAAGCCTCGGCGGGCAACGGGTTCGTGTATGTCGCGCTGGGCCTGATCCTGATCCTCGCGGCCGTCTTGTTGCTGCTGAGCCGGCCCTCGCCACTCATGATCGGCGTGTTCGTGCTGCTCGGTTTGGCAAGCGGATGGTGTCTGGCCGGCCTGTACATGCTCCAGCCGAACCAGGCGGCGCTGATGACGCTGTTCGGCAGCTACCGCGGCACGGACCGCGGCGACGGTCTGCGCTGGGCGAACCCGTTCTACGTGAAGAAGAAAGTCTCGGTGCGCGCGCGCAACTTCAACAGCGAGAAGCTCAAGGTCAACGACCTGCGCGGCAACCCCATCGAGATCGCCGCGGCGATCGTCTGGCGCATCGACGACACCGCGCAGGCGACCTTCGATGTCGACAACTACGAAACCTACGTGCTGACGCAGGCCGAGTCCGCAGTGCGGCACCTGGCGCTGAGCTACGCGTACGACAACCTCGACGAACCGAATGCCGCGAACGCGCGCGAGGTCACGCTGCGCTCGGGCACCGAGGAAGTCGCGGTCGCGCTGCGACGCGAGCTGCAGGCGCGCTTCGCGCAGGCCGGGATCGTCGTCGTCGACGCGAAGCTGACCCACCTCGCCTACGCCCCCGAGATCGCCGGCACGATGCTGCGCCGCCAGCAGGCCGAGGCCATCATCTCGGCCCGCAGCAAGATCGTGCAGGGCGCGGTCGGCATGGTCGAACTGGCGCTGAACGGCCTGGCCGAGCGCGGCCTGCTGCAACTCGACGACGAGCGCAAGGCGGCGATGGTGAGCAACCTGCTGGTCGTGCTGTGCTCGGACCACGACGCCACGCCGGTGGTGAATACCGGCACGCTATACAACTGACGGACGATCGCGGAGCACCCGCCCGATGGCGAGCCCGGACAAGAAGTCGTTCCTGCTGCGCATCGACCCGGCGCTGTGGGGCGAGATCGAACGCCTCGCGGCGGCGGAGTTGCGCAGTGCGAACGCGCAGGTCGAGTACCTGCTTCGCGATGCGCTGCGCGCGCGCTCGATCAGGCCCGCGCCCGGCCCGCCCGCGCATCGGAAGCCGGGGCGTTGATGCCCTCTTCCGTGCTGGCGGCCGCTAGCGCAACCAGCAGGCCTTGCCGGTCCCGACGATCGGGTCCGTGAACGACGAATTGCTGCACGCCACGCTCGTGCCGCCAGCAACGATGCGCGCGACGTATCGGCCGCCAGCCCCGTACAACACCGTGACCGGCGCGCCCGCCGGTACGGCGCAGGTGGACCGCTCGGCCGCACACTTCACGGCGGCGACGTAGTAGCAGGCTTTCACGGTGCCGGACAACGGATCGCCGAAGGTCGTGTTGTTGCAGGCGACCGAGCCCGTCAGGGTGCCCTGGCTGGTGTAGCTGCCGTTGGCACCGTAATAGACGGTGGCCGGCACGCCGCTCGGCAGCGTGCAGGTGCCACGCTCGGCGGCGCACCGCACGGCACGCGCCGGCAGCGCAGCCGGCGCCAGCGCCTCTTCGCTGCCGACCTGGCCGAGGTAGGCCGCCAGGTTGGCGAGATCTGCGTCGCCGAGATTCACGCCCCGATGCGCGCTGATCGCCCCTGTCAGCGTGGCGACGGAGCCGTCGTGCAGGTACGGCCCGGTCGACGCGACATCGCGCAGCGTCGGCACATCGATGCCGGTGAGCGCGGCACCGAGGCGCATGCCGCTGCTCGCCTTGAGCGTGCCCACGTCGACCGCCAGCAAGCCACTGCTGGCGAAGGTCAGGCCCCCGTGGCAACTCGCGCAGTTCTGGTTCGCGAACACACTGCGGCCGGCACTTGCGGCCGCGGTCAGCGCACCGCTGGCGCTGCGCTGTGCGCTTTGCGGCATCACCGACAGCGAACCCACGTAGGCAGCCAGTGCGTCGAGATCGGTGCTGACGCCTGCCTTGGCCAGGCCCAGCGGCTGATTGCGCGTGCCGGTATTGAACGCCGCGTCGCTCATCAAGCCCGTGCCGCCGGCCAGGCTGCGGATCTGCCCTTCGAAATCCTGCACCTCGTCGAAGTT
>JBDTVC010000112.1:0-14606 GCA_040007475.1 Burkholderiales bacterium | reverse complement strand
GCCTGCGCCCACATGTTGATGCCGATGTAGGTGGCTTCCATCGGGTCGTTCGTCAGCGGCTTGTCCTTGTGGCCGGCGATGCCCTTGGCCTTGGCGTAGTCGCTCCACTTCTTGATGAACGCGGTATTGGCCGGGCTCTTGATCGACTGGAAGTAGTTCCATGCGGCCAGGTGGCCGACCAGCGGCTTGGTGTCCACGCCGCGCAGCTCTTCTTCACCGACCGAGAAGGCGACGACCGGCACGTCCTTGGCCTTCAGGCCGGCGTTGCCCAGTTCCTTGTAGAACGGCACGTTGGAGTCACCGTTGATCGTGGACACCACGGCGGTCTTGCCGCCGGCCGCGAACTTCTTGATGTCGGCGACGATGGTTTGATAGTCGGAGTGGCCGAACGGGGTGTACTTTTCGTCGATGTCCTCGTCCTTCACGCCCTTGCTGTGCAGGAACGAGCGCAGGATCTTGTTGGTCGTGCGCGGGTAGACGTAGTCGGTGCCCAGCAGCACCCAGCGCTTCGCGCCGCCACCGGCCTTGCTCATCAGGTACTCGACCGCAGGGATCGCTTGCTGGTTCGGCGCGGCGCCGGTGTAGAACACGTTCTTCGAGAGTTCCTCACCCTCGTACTGCACCGGGTAGAACAGCAGGCTGTTGAGTTCTTCGTAGACCGGCAGCACCGACTTGCGCGACACGCTTGTCCAGCAGCCGAAGGTCACGACGACCTTGTCCTGGCCGATCAGCTGCTTGGCCTTCTCGGCGAACAGCGGCCAGTTGGAGGCCGGGTCGACGACGACCGGCTCGAGCTTCTTGCCGAGCAGGCCGCCCTTGGCGTTGATCTCGTCGATGGCCATCAGCACGGTGTCCTTGAGCACCGTTTCCGAGATCGCCATCGTGCCCGACAGCGAGTGCAGCACGCCGACCTTGATCGTGTCGGCGGCCAGGGCGAAGGACGAATAGCCGAGGGCGGCCAGGCCCAGGGACACGGCAGTCAGCGACTTGGCCGCGAGGCGGCGGGATGGGTTCATGGGTTGTACTCCGGTATGGGAATGTGGGGGTCGGACGTTGGGACGAGAGCCGCAAGAGACATGCCAATGCCGCATTGCGTCATCCGCAGATTACGCAGCGGCCGCGGGGCGAGGAATACGCCCGATGGCGTACACGGCGACAATCGCGGCCATGCCGCAGCGCGAATCCGAGTACGCCGTCCCGTTCGTCCGCGAGGAGCTCGACCACCAGTCGATGCACTTCAGCGACGCGGCGATCCAGAGCCGCATGCAGCTGCGCGAGCCGGATGCGCTTGCGCTGGAGTACACGCGCACGATGATGGGCTTCGTGCTGTTCCAGCCGGTGCAGGCGCACGCCGCGATGATCGGCCTGGGCGGCGGCTCGATCGCCAAGCTCTTGCATCGCCGCCTGCCGCACACCGACCTGACGGTGGTCGAGATCAACCCGCACGTGATCGCCCTGCGCGCGCGGTTTCGCGTGCCGCACGACGGCCCGCGTTTTCGGGTCGTGCAAGACGACGGCGCGCACTTCGTCGCGACCACGCCGCAGCGCTTCGACGTGCTGCTGATCGACGCCTTCGACGCCGACGGCATGCCCGAGACGCTCGGCACGCGCCGCTTCTACGACGACTGCGCCGACGTGCTGCGGCCCGGCGGCGTGCTGGCGGTGAACCTGCATGCAGGGCACCCGCACTTCCCGGTCTACCTGGATCGCCTGGGCGCGGCCTTCGACGGCCGGCTGCTGCGCGTGGACGACCACGACGGCACGAACAGCGTGGTGTTCGCGCGACGCGGCCAGGCGCTGACGCCGAGCCCGCGTGCCGTGCCCGCCGGCACACTGGCGCCCGATGCGCTCGCGCGCATCGAGCACGCGATGCGCCAACAGCGCGCCGCCGAGGACTGACCGGTTCAGCCCTTCGGATGGTCGCGCCGCGTGCAGGCGGTGGAGCTGAGCGCGCGCGGCGCCTCGACGGTCACGTCCGACACGGCATGCGCCACGCACGGCAGGATCCAGCCCTCGCGCTTCTCATCGGCGCTGAGCCCGGGCCACTCGATGCGGTAGGCGACCTCGCCGCGCGTCAGCCGGCAGATGCACGCCCGGCAGGTGCCGTTGCGGCACGAACTCGGCAGCGTGATGCCGATGGCGCGCAGGCCGGCCAACAGCGGCTCGTCCACCGGCACGCGCACGCGCCAGCCCATCGGTTCGATGCAAAGCTCGACCAGCGGCGCCACTAGCGGCCTCGTGATGACATCGATCTTCTCCGCCTGACTGACCAAACAGCGTAGCAGTCCGACGCGACTTTTCCCGCCGCGCCGCCGCGTTCGTGCCGACATCGAGCAACTTCTCACAGTGCCGAAAAATGGCGCTCAAGACACGGCGCGCAAGTGCCGATTCACAGCTTGCCCGCATCACGTCCGCCATTCGGCACGCACCGCGGGGGGCCGCAGTACCTCGTTCCTGACAACGCACACACGGAGGTCCTTCATGGATCGACTGATCAGCAGCGCCGCTCTTGCGGCCGCATTCGTTTCTTTCGCACTCGCCGGCTGTGGTGGGGGTGGCGGCTCGACTTCGGCGGCAGCCAGTCCTTCGGGCGGTGCGAGCGGGCCCACGGTCCAGACCATCCAGGGCGTGACCACGCCGAACAGCGTGTCGGTCGTGACCGCCAAGAACGCCAGCTGAAGCCCGCACAGGACAAGCCCATGAACCATTCAATGCTCCACCCCTCTCGTCTGGCGCTGGCCCTTGCCGCCGCGCTGCCGGCCCTCGTCGTCGCCGCACCGGGCACGGACTCGGCCTACCGCACCGACGTGCAGAACAGCCACGTCGAGGACGCCACCTCGCAGGGCATCGCGCAGGTCAACATGATCACCTGCTTCATGACCAGCATGCGCCCCGACGCGCTGGTCAACCAGGGCAACTACATCGCGCTGGTCGACAAGAACAAGTGCGATCCGAACGCGCGCTCGGACAGCAGCAACTCGAGCTCGAACAACGCCGGCTCGAGCGCGCCGTCGTACATGAACTCGGTCGTGAACTCGACGCGCACGTCGAACAGCGATCCGATGCGCGCCAGGATCTGGATCGACCAGTCGCAGAAGGACACGCCGGCGACCATCTTCGTCAACATGTCCGCGACCGAGGCGCCGTCGACGTCGAACCCGTATGGCGTGTTCCGCCTGGACTACTGCGGCGTTGGCTCAACCGGCCCCTGCATGATGAACGGCTTTCTCGAAGGCGCCACCAGCGGCATCAGCTACTTCGAGACCGAATCGGGCGGTGGTGGTGGTGGCGGTGGTGGTGGCGGCGGGACCAACACCACGGCGCTGAGCCTCGTCGCCGCCAGCACCGACAGCGGCGCGGGCGCATTGCGGATGAGCCAGGGCGGCCAGCAGATCGCCTACAGCTTCGCCTACAACAGCAGCTACTTTCGCCGCTCGGACGGCACGTCCGACGAATGCTTCAGCCGCCTGGCCGACGATCCGGACACTGGCATGTCGGTGTGGCGCTACGGCCTCTACGATGCGGGCAGCGGCGGCCGCGTGACGCTGCAATCCGGCTTCTCGATCGAGTACGCCGCGCTGGACGGCAAGACCTACCAGGGCCAGATCGGCTACTACGGCCTGTGGCTGCCGCCGGAGGTGAGCGGCCAGATCACGAACGGCGCCACGGTGCAGCGCGTCCAGTACGTGCCCGACCAGCCGCCGACGAAGACGCCGTACACGCTGGTCAAGGCCGACGGCCGCCTGATGAAGTACACCAAGCAGACGCGCACGCTGGCCTCGGCCGACAAGATCAAGTTCAACGTGTTCGTGTTCAACGCGACCGGCCTCTTCGACGGCGCGCAGGGCAACAAGCAGTACGAGATGTACTGGGACGACACGGCCAAGGTCTTCAAGGCCTCGGCCACGATCGAGTGCGGCAACTCGGGCTGCCAGAGCAAGGAGCTGCTCGCCGAGCAGACCGTGCAGCCCGCGTTCTTCGCCCCGCAAGGCGGCGTGCGGGGTTGGTCGCAGTCGCTGGGTGGCGACTTGTTCATTCCGCTCGCCAATTTGTCGGGCGCCGTCGACTCCGCCAGCGTCAACGTGGTCTACCGCGTGCAGGACCTGGTCTACCCCGCGCAGATGCCAGCCTCGCTGTACTGCCTGCGCGAATGCCCGACGGCGGCGACGATGGCGAGCTACTTCGCGCAAGGCTCGAGCGACGCGTCGCCCTTCGTGCCGTCGACGTTCAACAACTGGCAACCCACCGGCGCCGACGGCGTGGTGAGCTACACCGGTGATGGCAGCAGCGCGATGCTTCGCGATGGCGCCAATGCCGGCGTGACCTTCACCGACGCGAGTGCACTGCAGTCGCGCCCGCAGTACCAGTCGGGCGTGCGCACGGGGCGCCTGTTCGCGGCCCTGGCCGACGCGCAGTGTGCCGGCGACGCCAGCCACTATTGCGACAGCCAGGTCGACCAGCTCGACGTCTACTACCAATGGGAGACCGGCCCCAACCAGTGGAACCAGTTCGCCGCAGTGAAGGATGCCAGCGGCCAGATCGTCGCCTTCGATGCGCCGCTGCAGGTCAACTACGGCGTGCCCGGCGACGCGAAGTACGGCACCTACGCAGGCAAGTCCATCGTGCTGCAGTACGGTGGCTTCGGCGACCTGTGGGGCATCCCGGGCCACTGCGTGTCGCGCCTCACGAACGAGAACGCAAGCTGCGACACGCAGGACTCGCGCTACGTGCCGGCCTTCGTGATCCCCTTCGACGACGTGCTGGGCCGTGCCAACAACGGCGCCACGAACTACCTCGTCAAGTGGCTGGACCGCGAGATCCGCTTCGCCCGCAAGGACGCCAGCGTGTGCAGCGCCAACAACGTGACGCTGCCCGCGTCGCTGGCCCTGCCGGATGCCAGCAGCCTGCAGAACCCGTCGGACCCGAGCTCGGCGATCTACATCGGCGCCAAGCCGGTGGTGACCGACGCACCGCGCGTGATCGACGGCGACGTGAAGTGGTGAGCTGACGCGACGAAGGAACCCCAGATGCCGCCCACTCGCGTCTGGGGGATCGCGGCGTTCACGCTGTCGGTCCATGCGCTGCTGCTCGCCACGGCATGGCGGGCGCCGCCGGATCGACGACCCTCGCAGGCCGCGGCGGTGACGCTGCGGCTCGTGCCCGGCGCGGCGCCGCGACAGGTCGTGGCTGCCGCAGCCCTGCCCGCACCCGCACCGGCACCGGCACCCGCACGCACATCGCTTCAGCGGGCAAAGCGCGTTCGGCCCGATGCGCCCGTGCCGCGGCGATCCGAACCCGTGCAGGCCGTCGTGACTGCCGCTGCGCCGGCGCAAGTGGTGGTGCCCGCAGAGGTCATCACCGGCGTCGCCTTCGGCCTGCCGCGCATCGGGCTGCCTGGTACGCCCTCGTCGCGATGGATGAATCCACCGTCCACACAGGATGTCGCGCCAGCACAGACGCCTGCGGTGCTGCTGGCCCAGATGACGCGAGAGCGGGCGATGCGCGAGGCCGCACGCGCTCAGATCGTGGACGCGGCGCAGCGCACCCTCATCGACGCATCAACCGCTGCGGCCGAAGGCAGCTGCCTGCTGACGATCGAAGCCGACGCGCGGCTCGTTTGCGACGACGAGTCGCTCACGCAAGCCCTGGCCCCGCGCGAGGCCGCGCTGTCGGGTCTTCTGCAGGCCTACCATCGCATGGAGCCGTCCGCGAGCGGCCTGGCGGTCACCTTCGCGCAAGGCCGCTACCAGGTCTCGTGGGACGTCGTGCACAGCGGCGTTTGGCGGCGTGCCGATGTCAACGCACCCGCTTTCTAACCCCCCGCGCGCTTGACGACACGGCCCTGCTTCTTCAGCGCCTCGATGACGCGCTCACAGTGGTCGCCCTGCACTTCGATGACGCCGCCTTTCACTGTGCCGCCCGCGCCGCAGAGGGCCTTGAGTTGCTTCGCCACTTGCGTCAACGCAGCGTCATCGAGCCCGAGACCGCGCACGACGGTGACGGCCTTGCCGCCGCGCCCGGCCACTTCGCGCGAGACGCGCACGATGCCGTCACCGACCGCAGGCGCCTTCTTGCCGCACACGCACTGCGCGATCGGTTGCCGGCAGGTGGGGCACATCGTGCCCGCATCCGTGGAGTAGACGAGCCCACCGGCTCCGCGCTTGTTCATCGCCATGACGGCGATGCTACGACCGCGTCAGGCGATCCGCACCGAACGACCGTCCATGGCGTCCCCTGTGGTCGATGTGGCGTCACGAAAAGCCGACCACCGCGTGCGGCACGTACGGTGCCTCCAGCGTCTTGATCTCGTCGGGCGTGAGCTTCAATGCGAGCGCGGCAACGGCATCGTCGAGCTGGCTCAGTTTGGTCGCGCCGATGATCGGCGCGGTGATCGCTGGCTTCTGCAGCACCCACGCCAGCGCGACATGCGCGCGCGGCACGCCGCGCGCAGCGGCCACGGCCGTCAAGGCCTCGACGACCTTGCGGTCGGCGTCACCGGTCTTCGCGTACAGGGTGCGGCCGAACTCGTCGGTCTCGGCACGCGCGCTCTGCGCGTCCCAGTCGCGCGTCAGCCGGCCGCGCGCGAGCGGGCTCCACGGGATCACGCCGATGCCTTCGGCGGCGCACAGCGGCAGCATCTCGCGTTCCTCTTCGCGATAGAGCAGGTTCACGTAGGGCTGCATCGTCGCGAAACGCGTCCAGCCGTGGCGCTCGGAGACCGCGAGCGATTGCGCGAACTGCCACGCGAACATCGACGACGCGCCGATGTAGCGCGCCTTGCCGGCCTTGACGACGTCGTGCAGCGCCTCGAGCGTCTCCTCGATCGGCACCGCGTAGTCCCAACGGTGGATCTGGTACAGGTCGACGTAGTCGGTGCCCAGGCGCTTCAGGCTGTGGTCGATCTCGCTCAGGATCGCCTTGCGCGACAGGCCCGCACCGTTCGGCCCGGGTCGCATGCGGCCGTGCACCTTGGTCGCGATCACCACGTCGTCGCGGTGCGCGTACTCGAGCAGCGCGCGGCCGACGAACTCCTCGCTGGTGCCGTCGGAATACACGTTCGCCGTGTCGAAGAAGTTGATGCCCAGATCGAGCGCCTTCCTGAAGAACGGGCGGCTCTCGGCCTCGCCGAGCGACCACGGGTGCGCGCCGCGCCCGGGCTCGCCATAGCTCATGCAGCCCAGGCACAGCCGCGAGACCTTCAGGCCGGTGCGGCCGAGTCGTGTGGTGTCCATCGTGATGCTCCTTGTCGTGGCAACGGCAGACTACGCCAAACGCGGCGCTCGTGCTGGGCCCGCCGGCCCGCTCGAGGTTTGCGTGTAGCCTCTCGCCTCTGATGCTGTTCTTGCTGCCTGTTTCCTTCCTGTTCGTTCAGCTCGCCGTGCTCGTGCTGCTGCCGGCCATCGCCGGGCCGGCGTCGTATGCCGCGATGGTCGCGGCACCCCTGTTCACCGCCGTCGTCCTCGCCTGGCGCGGCCGCCGCGAATCCGGGCCGGCACGCATCGGCTGGTGGGCGCTGGCAACCGCGCTGGCGATCTGGTCGGCCGGCGCCTTCGGCAACCTCTGGCAGGAGTTGGTCCTCGGCCGCTCGAACGAAATGTATGCCGGCAGCACGCTGGCGTTCAACCTCTCCGCGGTACCGATCACCTTCCTGCTCGCCAGCGAGTGGCGCCCCGCCGGGCGCACGCTGGCACGGGCGATCGACGCACTGCTGGCCCTGGCGCTCGGCGTCGCCTACTTCCTGCTGACCCGGGCGATGCTGTCGCAGCCCGGCCTGCCCGGCAGCCCCGCAGTGAGCACGATGGTCTGGCTCGAGGATGCGCTGAACATCTTCATCTGCTGCGGCGCACTGGCCCGCTGGGTCGCTGCCGACGACAGCAGCGAGCGCGACCTGTTCCGCGCGCTGGCGGGCTATGCGCCGGTCTACCTCGCGCTGGTCGCCTACAACAACCACTTCCTCGCGGGCGACCCGGGGAGCACCGTGCAACAGGCCTCGATCGTCACCGTCGCGTTCGCCCTGCTGTGGGCACTGGCGCTGTCGGGCCCACCACGCGCACCGGTGCGCCGGCCGCGCGCGTCGCTGACGCGGGCGGTGCGCGTCGCCAGCCCCGTTTTGCTGGCCGGCGCGCTGCTCATCGTGTCGCTGTTTCTGATTCGCGCGAACTTCGCCTTCGGCGCGGCCGGCGTGCTGATCGCGGCATTCGGTTTCGGACTTCGCAACGCGGCGACGCAGGTGCGCCACATCGAGCATGGCGAGACCCTGCAGCGCGAGCGCTCCGAGTACCAGACCATCGCCTGGACCGATGCCGTCACCGGCGTTCCGAACCGCCACTTCCTCGACCGCGCGCTCGTCGGCATCTGGCGTGGCGAGCGGCGGGCAAACCAGCCGCTCGGCGTGCTGATGATCGACATCGACCAATTCAAGCGCTTCAATGACCGTTATGGGCACCCGGCCGGCGACGCCTGCCTGCGTGAGGTGGCCGCCGCCCTGCAGCAGGCTCTGGGGCGGCCCGGCGACGTGCTCGCGCGCTATGGCGGCGAGGAGTTCATCGCCCTGCTGCGTGACGCCGATGCGGGCGGCGCGCAGATCGTGGCCGAGCGCCTGCGGGCCGCGGTCGAGGCGCTGAAGCTCCCGAACCCCGACAGCCCGGCCGGCGTGGTCACCGTCAGCATCGGCGCGGCCAGCGCGCCACTGAAAGACGCGAACAGCGCCTCCGACGTGCTGGCAGCAGCGGACCGGGCGCTCTACGAGGCCAAGTGTGCTGGCCGCAATCGCATTCGCAGCGTCGCGCCGCTGGCTTGAGCAGGCCGGCGTCCGGGTCGGCCACCCGCCATCGGCCTGCCAACAGATTCTTGGCTCACGAATATCCGTTCAAGTCCTGGCCATCGCGGTCGAAAAGATGGCGAGATGAAGTCGGGTCGCCGAATGGCCTGCAGGACAACCCCCGGGGTCATGATGCTCACCGCAAGAATCCAGGATAGCCGCCAGCCGCAGTCCAACGCTGCGGGCGCCACCGAGAATGTCGGGTTCTTTGCCCACCACGGCGTCTGGTCGCCCGGCGTTCGCCTGTTTCGCACTCTGAAGTTCAACGCCAAGGCCGCGATCGTCTCGGCCGTGTTCGTGCTCCCGGTGGCCGTGCTGGCGTGGACCTTCCTCAAGGACAAGGCCGACGCGATCGAGTTCTCGGCCAAGGAGCGGGTCGGCGTCCAGTACCTGCGCGAGGCCGTGCAGCTGATCCCATTGGGGCAGGCCTACCGGCTCTATGCCCTGCAGATGCAGAGCAAGGGCGAGGCGATGCCTGAGGTCGCCGAAGCGCGCAAGGCACGCGACATCCAGATGCAGAAACTGGAGGCCGTGGAGCAGGCACTCGGTGCCGACCTCGGCACGGCCAAGGCGTTCGCCGCCGTCAAGGCCGCTGCCGCGGCCGCCACAAATGCGCCCGCGGACAAGCTGTTCGCGACACACTCCGACTATGTCGACGCCGTCGTGGCGCTCATCGGCCAGGCCGCCGACGGATCGAACCTGACGCTGGACCCCGACCTCGACACCTACTACCTGATGGACGGCTCGCTGGCCTCGCTGCCGCTGCTGGTCGAGTCGGTGGCCCGGCTGCGCGCCGCCTCCGCCTCGGTCTCGGCGTCGGGACAACCAGCCAGCCCGGACATGCAGCGCATCATCACCGCGGCGGCGGCCATCTGCGACCTGAGCGACGCCCGCCTGGCCGCGGCACTCGACAAGGTCTACGGCGTGCGCGCGGACTACAAGGGCGAGTTCAAGGCCGATGGGCTGGTGCCGCAGGTTCTGGCGTTTCGCGACCTCGCCCTGGCCGGCAAGGCGGACAGCGCCACCCTCATCAAGGAGGGCGGCATCGCGGCCGGCAGCCTGAGCGGTTTGCAGGGCAAGATGATCGAGCGGCTGGACGCCCTGCTGCAGGTGCGCGTGGACGGCATGGTCCGCCAGCGCGCCATCGTGATGACGGTGGTTGCACTCGCGCTCATCCTCGGCGCCTACCTTTTCTACTCGTTCTACCTCGTGACGCAGGGCGGCCTCAACGAGGTCAAGCGCCACCTCGTGGCGATGACCGGTGGCGACCTCACGACCAGCCCGAACCCATGGGGCAAGGACGAGGCCGCGGCGCTGATGATCTCGCTGCGCGAGATGCAGGCCTCGCTGCGCAACATCGTGTCGCGCGTGCGCGGCTCGTCGGAGTCGATCGTGCACGCCAGCAGCGAGATCGCGGCCGCGTCGATGGACCTGTCCGCCCGCACCGAGCAGACGGCCTCCAATCTGGAAGAGAGCGCGTCGTCCATGGAAGAAATCTCGTCGACGGTCAAGCACACCGCCGACAACGTGCGCGAGGCCGCGCAGGTCGCGGCCGGCAACTCCGATTCCGCCGCGCGGGGCGGCGTGGTGATCGCCCAGGTGATCGACACGATGCAGGACATCAACGCCTCGTCCAAGAAGATCAGCGACATCATCGGCACGATCGACGGCATCGCGTTCCAGACCAACATCCTGGCGCTGAATGCCGCGGTCGAGGCCGCGCGTGCCGGTGAGCAGGGCCGCGGGTTCGCGGTCGTCGCCAGCGAGGTGCGCAGCCTCGCCCAGCGCAGCGCGGAAGCCGCGAAAGAAATCAAGACGCTGATCACGACCAGCGTCGAGAAGGTCGACTCGGGCACGCGGGTGGTCAAGGGCGCGGGCGAGACGATGCAAGAGCTCGTCGACAACGCGCGCCGGATGAATGACCTGCTCGCCGAGATCTCCACGGCTGCTGCCGAGCAGAGCAGCGGCGTGTCGCAGGTCGGCGCCGCGGTGAACGACCTGGATCGGATGACGCAGCAGAACGCGGCCCTGGTCGAGCAGACCGCCGCCGCCGCGTCGTCGCTGAAGGATCAGGCCACCAGCCTGGCCAGCGAGGTCGACCGGTTCAAGCTCCCGACCCGCCGCTGACGAGCGCGGGCGCGCCCGCAAACGCGGCGCAGCGGCCCGCCGCATCGAGCCGCGTCACCCTGCGACACTGACGTTCAGCTGGCGCAGCCGCGCCATCGCGATGCCCGCGGCTGCCGTGCGCGTTTCGACACCGAGCTTCACGTACACGCGCTCGAGGTGCTTCTTCACCGTGGCCGGGCTGGAGCCGAGGATGTCGCCGATGTCGCGATTGGTCTTGCCCTTCGCGACCCAGTACAGCACCTCGGCCTCGCGCAGCGTGAGCTTGAGCGACTGCACCAGCGTCTGCACCACCGCGGCATCCGAGACCTCGCGCATCACGATCAGCAGGTCGTCGTCGCCGGTGCGCTGCTGCAGCGCGAGCACGAGCTGGCGGTCGCCGCTGGCCACGCTCATCGTGCGCGGCTCGCGGCCCTGCGCGGCGACCACCGATTCGCCCTTCAGCCAGTCGAGCAGCGAATCGGGCACCTGGCCCGCGGGCGCGGCAAAGTAGCTCTGCATCAGGTCGCGCGCGAGCGGGGTCTGCCAGACGGCACGGGCCGGGCCGCCGGCCTCGTCGACGTGGATCGCCATCGTCGCGTGGCCGAAGGCATCGAGCGCATTGCGCGCCTGCGTGGCCTGGATCGCCTGGCGCGCGCTGCGCATGTGCACCGCCATGCGCGCGAGCACTTCCTGCGCGCGGATCGGCTTGGTGACGTAGTCGACACCACCGGCGCCGAACGCGGCGACGACATGTTCGGTCTCGGTCAGGCCCGTCATGAAGATGATCGGAATGTGCGCGGTCTGCGGATGCGCCTTCAGTCGCCGCGCGACCTCGAAGCCGTCCATGCCCGGCATCACCGCGTCGAGCAACACGATGTCGGGCAGCGCCTGCGCGGCACGCTGCAGCGCGCTCTCGCCGTTGGTCGCGACCAGCACGATGTAGCCTGATTCGTCGAGCGCGTCGTGCAGCACCGAGAGGTTGTCGGGCACGTCATCGACGATCAGCACGATGTGGGCGCCGGTGGGCAGGGGCTGGTTCACGAAGAAGCCTCCTGCGCCAGCAGCGCCGCGCGGATCACGCGGGTCATCGCGTCGAGCTGGAAGTCGCGCGCCATGCCGCGCAGCTTGGCGACGAACGCGGCGCGGGCCGGGTCGCCCGTCTCGATCTCGTCGAGCTTGCGCACGATGCCGCGAAAGTAGCCGAGGCTCACGAGCTCGTCGAGCGAGCGCAGTTGCGTGGCGTCGGGCAGCGCTCCTTCGATCGCATGCGCCTCGGGCGCGGCCAGCGGCGCCGGCGCGGCGGTGATCCATTCGAGCCGCAGCCGCGTGCCGAGCCAGTCGAGCAGCTCGTTCACACGCACCGGCTTCAGGATGAAGTCCTCGATCGAGATGCCCACGTCGTTGTCCAGCCCCTTGTCGAAGGCATTGCCGGAAACGATGGCCACCGGCGCCGCGCTGAGTGTCTGCGCGCGAATCGCCCGCACGGTCGCCCAGCCGTCGATGCCGGGCATCGCCAGGTCCATCAGGATCGCGTCGGCGTGGTGGTCGGTCAGCCACGCGAGGCACGCGTGGCCCGAGGCAACCGTGTCGATCTGAAAGCCCAGCGGCTGCAGCACACTCACCAGCAGCTCGCGCTCGACCTCCTCGTTGTCGACGACGAGGATGCGCCGGCGCTCGCCCAGGTAGCCGGTGCGCGCACGGCGCGGCGGCTCCAGCGGCAACCGCGCGCCGTGCACCTCGGGCAGGAACAGGCGGATGCGGAACACCGTGCCGCTCGCGCCCTCTTCCACGGTGCTGCGCACCGTCATCTCGCCGCCCATCAGCTCGGTCAGCATCTTGCCGATCGTCAGGCCCAGGCCGGTGCCGCCGCCGGCCTCGTTGCCGCGCGCGAAGGGCTCGAACATGTGCTCGATCTCGGCGGCGGGGATGCCCGGGCCGGTGTCCTCGATCTCGAACACCGCCATCTCGCGCGCGAAGCTCGCCCGGAATTCGACGCGCCCGGCCTGCGTGAACTTGACCGCGTTGCCGAGCACGTTGATCAGGATCTGGCGCAGCCGCTTCTCGTCGGCGCGCACGACCTCGGGCAGCGCGTCATCGAGCACGCGGCGGAACTCGATGCCCTTGGCCGCGGCCTGTAGCTCGAACATGCGCACGATCTCCTGCATGCACTCGCGAAAGCGCATCGGCTTGTTCTCGAGCCGCAGCTTGCCGCCCTCGATGCGCGCGATGTCGAGCGTGCCCTCGATCAGCGAGAGCAGGTGATCGCCACCGCGGCGGATCACCGTCACCGCCTGGCGGCGATGCGGCGGCACCGAGGCATCCTCTTCGAGCAGCTGCGCATAGCCGAGGATGCTGTTGAGCGGCGTGCGCAGCTCGTGGCTCACCGTGGTGATGTAGCGGCTCTTGGCCTGGTTGGCGAGCTCGGCCTGGCGTCTCGCGCCTTCGGCTTGCAGCTTGGCCTGCTGCAGCTGCTCGTCGGTGCGACGGTGCGACTCGATCTCACGCACCAGCGCCTGCGTCTGCCGGTTCGATTCTTCCTGCGCCACCTGGCGGCTCTTGTGCGTCAGCACCAGCCACCAGGTGACGATGCCGCTGACGAGCAGCAGCGCCGCGAAGGCCTTGATGAACCCCAGACGCAGTGCCGTGGCAGACGCGGCATCGCCCAGCAGCGGCACGCCCTGGTGGTAGAGCATCGCGAACAGGCCGGCGAGCAGCGGCACGACGACGGCCATCAGCAGCAGGTAGTGGCCGAGACCGGTTTCGAGATACGGCCACACGGCGCGCGGCAGCACGGCGCGCAGCGCGCTGTTCCATTGCACCGACAGCCGCGCGTGCGGCTTGCACAGGTCGTTGCAGCGCGGGTCGAGCGTGCAGCACAGCGAGCAGATGTCGCCTTGATACGCCGGGCAATGCGCGAGGTCGTCGCGCTCGTAGTCGCGCTCGCAGATCACACAGCGCGTCAGGCGCTTGTAGCTGCCCTGGTCTTCGTCCACGCGAGGTTGGCGCGCGATGTAGTAGCGGCCTTTCGTGCCCCACGCGATCAGCGGCGATACGACCAGCGCGGTGACCAGCGCGATCAGCGCCGAGAAGGCCTGCGCCATCGGCCCCAGCACGCCCAGCCATGCGACGATCGACAACAGCGAGGCCACGCCCATCGCGCCGACCCCGACCGGGTTGACGTCGTACAGGTGCGCGCGCTTGAACTCGATGCCCTTAGGCGACCAGCCCATCGGCTTGTTGATCACGAGGTCGGCGACGACCGCCATCATCCATGCGATGGCGATGTTGGAGTACAGGCCCAGCACCTTGCCGAGCGCCTGGAACACGTCGAGCTCCATCAGCATCAGCGCGATCGCGGTGTTGAACACCATCCACACCACCCGGCCGGGGTGGCTGTGCGTGAGCCGCGCGAAGAAGTTCGACCAGGCGAGCGAGCCGGCGTAGGCGTTCGTGACGTTGATCTTGAGCTGCGAGATGAACACGAACAGCGCCGTGGCCGCAACCGCCAGGCCGTACTGCGAGAACACCGCGTTGTAGGCGACGAGGTACATCTGCGTCGGGTCGACGGCGCGGTCGGTGGGTATCGCGTAGCCGATCGCCAGGTAGGCGAGCAAGGCGCCGGCGAGCATCTTCAGCACGCCGGGCACCACCCAGCCCGGCCCGCCGATCACCACGCTCG
>JBDTVC010000111.1:0-15086 GCA_040007475.1 Burkholderiales bacterium | reverse complement strand
CCGGCCCGCCGGTCGTCAACGTCAACGGCCCGCGCTACGCGGCGCTGTACTCGCAGGACCGGCGCCTGATCGGCTTCAACAACATCGAGCTGATCACCGATCGGCCGCTCGAGATCAACCTCGAAGAGATCACGCGCGTGAAGCGCAACTGGCCCGACCGCGCGATGATCGTCTCGATCATGGTGCCGTGCGAAGAACAAGCGTGGCGCGCGATCCTGCCGCGCGTGGAAGACACCGGCTGCGACGGCATCGAGCTGAACTTCGGCTGCCCGCACGGCATGAGCGAGCGCGGCATGGGCTCGGCCGTGGGCCAGGTGCCCGAGTACATCGAGATGGTCACGCGCTGGTGCAAGCAGTACACGCGGCTGCCGGTGATCGTGAAGCTCACGCCCAACATCGCCGACATCAAGCCGCCGGCGCTGGCCGCGCACCGCGGCGGCGCCGATGCGGTGTCGCTGATCAACACGATCAACTCGGTGATGGGCGTCGACCTCGACTCGCTGCTGATCTACCCGAACACCGGCGGCACCGGCTCGCACGGCGGTTACTGCGGCCCGGCCGTGAAGCCGATCGCGCAGAACATGGTGGCCGAGATCGCGCGCACCGCCGAGATGGCGAATTTGCCGATCTCGGGCATCGGCGGCATCACGAACTGGAAAGACGCAGCCGAGTACATCGCGCTGGGCTGCGGCAATGTGCAGGTGTGCACTGCGGCGATGACGTATGGCTTCCGCATCGTGCAGGACATGTGCGATGGACTCTCGACCTACATGGACGAGAAGGGTTTCCAGAACATCGACGCCTTCCGTGGCCGCGCCGTGCCGAGCATCGTGAACTGGAACCAGCTCAATCTGAACCACATCGAGAAAGCGCGCATCAACCAGGACGCGTGCATCCAGTGCGGCCGCTGCCACGTGGTCTGCGAAGACACCTCGCATCAGGCCATTAGTGCGATGAAAGACGGCAAGCGCCACTTCGAGGTGATGGACGACGAATGCGTGGGCTGCAACCTCTGCGTGTCGGTGTGCCCGGTGCCCGACTGCATCACGATGGTCGCGCTGAAGCCCGGGGAGATCGACGCACGTACCGGACAATCGGTCCCTGCCGCGTACGCCAACTGGACGACGCACCCGAACAATCCCGCCCGTGTCTGATGCAAGCGTCTGAGCCTTTGTCAACCCTGCCCACCCCCGTCGTCGAAGTCCAGGGCGTCTCGGTCGTCTACCCCGCCAAGGAACACACCGTCACCGCGCTGGCCGATGTCAGCCTGAACATCCGCGAAGGCGAGTTCATCTCGCTGATCGGCCCCTCAGGCTGCGGCAAGACCACGCTGCTGCGCGTGATCGCCGACCTCGAGCAGGTCAGCTCGGGCACCGTTCGCGTGAACGGCATGAGCTCGCAGGAGGCGCGGCTGAAGCGCGCCTACGGCTACGTGTTCCAGGCGCCTGCGTTGTTCCCATGGCGCACGGTGCTCGCCAACGTCTGCCTGCCGCTGGAGATCCACGGCATCGCGAAGGATCAGGCGCGGCAGACGGCGATGGCACACCTGGAGCGCGTCGGCCTGAAGGGCTTCGAAGGCAAGTACCCGTGGCAGCTCTCGGGCGGCATGCAGCAACGCGTGTCGATCGCGCGCGCGCTCGGCTTCGAGCCCAAGCTCTTGATGATGGACGAGCCGTTCGGCGCGCTCGACGAGATCACGCGTGATCGGTTGAACGAGCAATTGCTGCGCTTGTGGGAGCGTGAAAAGCGCACCGTCGTCTTCGTCACGCACTCGATCCCCGAGGCGGTGTTCCTGTCGTCGCGCATCGTCGTGATGTCGCCGCGGCCCGGGCGCATCGTCGACGTGATCGAGTCGGGCTTGCCGGCTGACCGCACGCTCGACATCCGCGACACGCCACAGTTCACAGCGATCGCGCACCGCGTGCGCGTCGCCTTGCAGGACGGGCACGGTGGCGAGCACTGACGAGAAGGGCCTGTGGTGGCGCGTCGGACCGGTCATCACGGTCAGCGCCATCGTGCTCGCGATCTGGTACGCCGCCGCGGTCTGGTTGAACTCGGCGCAGGTGATCGAGCGCACGCTCTCGTCGCAACCCGGTTGGGGGGCGATGGACCTGATCCGCCTCACGCTCGGCATGGACCGCCCGGTGCTGCCCGCGCCGCACCAGATCGCGCTCGACCTGTTCGATTCGATCTTCGGCTGGCCGGTCGATTCGCCACGCAACCTGCTGTTCCATGCGGCTGTGACGAGCTCGGCCACGTTGCTCGGCTTCGTGATGGGCACGCTGCTCGGCGCGGTGCTCGCGGTTGCCATCGTTCACTCGCGCACGCTGGAGCGCAGCCTGTTCCCGTGGATCATCGCGTCGCAGACCGTGCCGGTGCTGGCGATCGCGCCGATCGTGATCGTGATCCTCGGCAGCATCGGCCTGACCGGCCTGTTCCCGAAGTCGATCATCTCGATGTACCTGTGCTTCTTCCCGGTCGCGGTCGCGCTGGTGAAGGGGCTGCGCTCACCGGGCGTGATGGAGCTCGAGCTGATGCACACCTACGCGGCCACGCGCGGCCACACGGTCTGGAAGCTGCGCGTGCCGGCGTCGCTGCCGTTCCTGTTCCCTTCGCTGCGCGTCGGCATCGCGGCCGGCCTCGTCGGCGCGATCGTCGGCGAGCTGCCGACCGGAGCGCAGGCCGGCCTCGGCGCGCGGCTGCTGACAGGCTCGTACTACGGCAACACGGTGCAGATCTGGTCGGCGCTGGTGATGTCGGCGCTGCTGGGCTTGGTGCTCACCGGCGCGGTCGGATTCGCCGAGCGCGTGCTCACGCCGGGGGGCCGCAAGTGAATCCGATCACGCTCACGGTCGTGATGATCGCGATGCTCGTGCTCGCGGTCGTCAGCGTGCGCTGGCTCGCATCGCTCGACGAGCGCAATGTAGTCGGCCGCTTCGGCACGCCGCTGCTGTTCGGCGCCTGGGTGCTGGCGTTCTGGCAGCTGCTGACGTGGGCGCTGGAGGTGCCGCGCGTGCTGTTGCCCTCGCCTTCCGTGATCTGGGATGCGCTGGTCGTCAGCCTGCCGGTGCTGCTCGGCGACTTCGTGCAGACGGTGTTGCACTCGGCGCTGATCGGGCTGGTGGCCGGCTGCTCGCTCGGCTTCGTCACCGGCGTGCTGATCGACCGCAGCCCGTTCCTGCAGCGCGGCTTGCTGCCGCTCGCATCGCTCGCGAGCGCGGTGCCGCTGATCGGCATCGCGCCGATCATGGTGATGTGGTTCGGTTTCGACTGGGAGTCGAAGGCCGCCGTCGTCGTGATCATGACTTTCTTCCCGATGCTGGTGAACACGCTCGCGGGCCTGGCCGAGAGCGGCCACATGGAGCGTGACCTGATGCGCTCGTACGGCGCCAGCTATTGGCGCACCCTCTTCTCGCTGCGCATCCCGGTCGCGCTGCCCTTCGTCTTCAACGCGCTGAAGATCAACTCGACGCTGGCGATGATCGGCGCGATCGTCGCCGAGTTCTTCGGCTCGCCGGTGGCCGGTCTCGGCTTTCGCATCTCGACCGAGGCCGCGCGGCTCAACATGGGCCTGGTGTGGGCCGCGATCCTCGTCGCGGCCCTGGCCGGCTCGGTGCTGTACGGCGTGCTCGGCTGGGTCGAGCGCCGCGTGACGTTCTGGCATCCCTCGATTCGCACGGCCGCGTGAATCGGTTCCAATTCAAGTTCCCCACGCCGCAAGGCACAACCTCCGGAGTCATCTGACATGCGTAAAACAACTCTCGTGCTCTCACTCCTGCTGGCCGGTCTGGCCGGCACCGCAGGCGCGGCCGACAAGGTCACGGTGCAACTCAAGTGGCTGCCGCAAGCCCAGTTCGCCGGCTACTACGTCGCCGCTGCGAAGGGCTTCTACAAGGAAGCCGACCTCGACGTCACGATCAAGCCGGGCGGCCCCGACATCGCCCCCGCGCAAGTGCTGGCCGCCAAGGGCGCCGACCTGACCGTCGACTGGATGCCGAGCGCACTTGCCGCCCGCGAAGCCGGCGTGCCGATGGTCAACGTCGCGCAGATCTTCAACCGCTCCGGGATGATGCTGACCTGCAAGAAGGCCAGCGGCGTGACGACCGCGAAAGACTTCAAGGGCAAGACGCTGGGCGTCTGGTTCGGTGGCAACGAGTACCCGTTCCTGTCGTGGATGGGCACGCTGGGCCTGAAGACCAGCGGCGCCACGCCGGACGTGAAGGTGCTGAAGCAGGGCTTCAACGTCGACCCGCTGCTGCAGAACCAGGCCGCGTGCATCTCGACCATGATCTACAACGAGTACTGGCAGGTGATCGATGCCGGCGTGAAGGCGAGCGACCTCGTCACCTTCCCGTATGAGGACCAGGGCGTGGCCACGCTCGAAGACGGCCTCTACGCCCGCGAGCCCGACCTGAAGGACGCAGCCTACGTCGCGAAGCTCGCGAAGTTCGTGAAGGCCTCGATCAAGGGCTGGGAGTACGCGATCAAGAACCAGGACGAAGCCGTGAAGATCGTGCTCGCGGCCGACACCTCCGGTGGCTCGACCGCGGCAGTGCAGAAGCGCCAGCTCGAGAACGTCGCCAAGCTGATCACCACCTCCGGCACGCCGAAGATGGGCGTGCTCGACCCGGCCGCGTACCAGCGCACGGTGAAGGTGCTGCTCGCAGGCGGCAGCGACCCGGTGATCAAGAAGGACCCGGGCGCCGCCGCCTGGACGCACGCCGTCACCGACAAGGCGATGGCGAAGTAAACCTGCCCAAGCCCGCGTTGCTGCGTGCCCGTATCGCCGAGCGCCTGCGCAAGTTCGACTTGCGCTCGGCGGGCGAGCACGCGCACCGCGCGGCCGCCGTCGCGGTCGCGGTCGTCGAAGAAGCGTTCGGCCCGGCGCTGATCCTGACGCGCCGCTCGCTGCAACTGCGCGACCACGCCGGCCAGTGGGCGCTGCCCGGTGGCCGCATCGACACCGGCGAGACGCCCGAGCAAGCCGCGCTGCGCGAGCTCGCCGAGGAGGTCCATCTGCTGCTCGCGCCCGGCGCCGTGCTGGGCCGGCTCGACGACTACGTGACGCGCTCCGGTTTCGTCATCACGCCGGTCGTCGTGTGGGCCGGGTCATCACCCGCGCTGGTCGCGAACCCGGCCGAGGTTCAGAGCATCCACCGCATTCCGTTCACCGAGTTCCTGCGCAGCGATGCGCCGATTCTCGAGCCCGGCCCGGACCCGGCGCGCCCGGTGCTCAAGATGCCGGTCGACGGCCACTGGATCGCGGCGCCGACCGCCGCCGTGCTGTACCAGTTTCGCGAGCTGTGCATCGAAGGCCGGGCCACGCGTGTGGCCCACTTCGATCAACCCGAGTTCGCATGGAAGTGATTCGATGAAGTTGTCGCAGGTGCTGTTCTCGCAAGGCTTCGGCGCGCGCCGCGAGTGCGAGGGCCTGATCCTGTCGGGCCACGTCGCGATCGGCGGCGCGGTCGTCGACGACCCCTGGTTCGAGGTCGCGCCCGAGGGCCTCGTGTTCACGGTACGCGGCGAGCCGTGGCCGTACCACGCCAAGGCGCTCGTGCTGCTGCACAAGCCCGCCGGCTACGAGTGCTCGCAAAAGCCCAAGCACCACCCGAGCGTGATGAGCCTGCTGCCGCCGCCGCTGCGCGTGCGCGGCCTGCAACCCGTCGGCCGGCTCGACGAAGACACGACCGGCCTGCTGCTGATGACCGACGACGGCGCGCTGATCCACCGGCTCACGTCACCGAAGAAGCACGTGCCCAAGGTCTACGAGATCGAGACGATCGATCCCGTCACCGAACCGCAGGTCGACGAACTGCGGCGCGGCGTCGTGCTGCACGACGACCCGCTTCCGGTGCGCGCCGCGGCGTGCGAACAGACCGGCGAACGCTCGCTGCGCTTGACGCTGCTCGAAGGCAAGTACCACCAGGTCAAGCGCATGGTCGCGGCCACCGGCAACACGGTGCAGAAGCTGCATCGAAGCCGCTACGGCGTGCTCGCGCTGCCCGCCGAATTGAAGCCAGGCGACTGGCGCTGGCTCGACGGCCCAAGCGCGGTGCTCGGCCCGACGTAGTCACCCGCTCGGGCCAGCGCCGGGCCGCTCCCAAGCGGCTCGAGCACCCCCCGGGGGGTGCTGCGGTACCCCGCAAGCGGGGGCTCCATCTACTTGGGGCGAACCGCGTCCGCCGTGCCCTGGATGAATGCCTGGATCTTCGTCACCTGTTCCGGCGTGAGCTTGCCGGTGAAGTCCGGCATGCCTTGCGACACGAACGGGCCGTTGAAGACGACCTTGTCTAGCCCACCCAGTTCCTCGGCGCTGATGTAGCCCAGGTTCTTGATGTTGCCGCCGCGGTCCACGCCCGGCACGCCGTGGCAGAAGATGCAGTTGCTGACGTAGAGCCCGCCGCCCTCGGCCACGTGCGCCGGGTCGTACTTCACACCGGCCACCAATGGCCCGATCTGGTACTTCGAGAAGTCGGGTGGCGTGGCCGTGCCGCCGACCTTGAACGTGTAGACCGTGCCCGGGCCTT
This sequence comes from Burkholderiales bacterium, assembly GCA_040007475.1. Lineage (GTDB taxonomy): Bacteria > Pseudomonadota > Gammaproteobacteria > Burkholderiales > Burkholderiaceae_C > LMDS01. Next base: position 8,556 of record JBDTVC010000111.1, on the reverse strand, counting down.
CGCGCTCGGTCGTGCGCTGCGAGAGGCCGTAGACACCGCCCCAGCCGACCGCGATCGAGACGTATTGCGTGCCATCGACTTCGTACGTGCTCGGCGCGGCGACCGCGCCGGTGCCGACCGGTGTCTCCCAGAGCTTGTCGCCCGTCTTCGCGTTGTAGGCGATGAAGCGGCCATCGGCCGTGCCCTGGAAGACGAGGTTGCCGGCGGTCGTCAGCGTGCCGCCGTTCCAGGGCGAGACCTGCTCGACACGCCAGGCTTCCTTCTTCGCCACCGGGTCCCACGCGATCAGGCGACCGAACGGCTTGTTGGCGGGCGTCGGCGTGCCCAGCGCCATCGCCAGATTCCAGCCCATGCCGCCGTGCGGCTGGCCGAGCTTGTTGGTGTTGAAGCCCCAGTTCTTGTCGTCTCCCATGTTGATGGGCACGTTCTGCGCCGGCAGGTAGACCAGGCCGGTCATCGGGTTGAACGACATCGGGTGCCAGTTGTGCGCGCCGAACGGGCCCGGGATGCTGTCGCGCGGCTTGTCGGCGCGCGCCCCTTCGATCTCGATCGGCCGGCCCTTGGCATCGAAGCCGCTGGCCCAGTTCACGTCGACGAAGTTGTCGGCCGAGATGAACTTGCCGTTGGTGCGATCGAGCACGAAGAAGAAGCCGTTCTTCGGCGCATGCAGGATCACCTTGCGCTGCTTGCCGGCTATTCTGATGTCGGCCAGGATCATCGGCTGGGTCGAGGTGTAGTCCCAGTTGTCGCCCGGCGTCTCCTGGTAGTGCCAGACGTACTTGCCGGTGTCGGGGTTGAGCGCGACGACGGAGGCGAGGAACAGGTTGTCGCCCCCCTTCGGGCTGCGCAGGTTGCGTGCCCACGGCGAGCCGTTGCCGGTGCCCACGTAGAGCAGGTTGAGCTGCGGGTCGAAGGTGATCGTGTCCCACGGCGTACCGCCACCACCGGACTCCCAGTACTTGTTGCTCGGGTCCCAGGTCTTGGCGGCCATCTTCATCGAGGCGTCTTCGTACGGCTTGCTCGGGTCGCCCGGCACGGTGAACCAGCGCCACTTCTGCTTGCCGGTCTCGGCGTCGTAGGCACTCAGGTAGCCGCGCACCCCGTACTCGGCACCGCCCTGGCCGATGATCACGTTGCCCTTGATCACACGCGGCGCGCCGGTGATGGTGTACGGGCGCTTGCGGTCGATGAGGGTGTCGGTCTCCCAGACCACCTTGCCGCTGGTCGCGTCGAGCGCGATCAGGCGGCCGTCGTAGGCGGCGACGAAGACCTTGCCCTTGTAGAGCGCGACACCGCGGTTGACGACGTCGCAGCAGCCCTTGAAGCCGATGGCGCGATCGACCTTCGGGTCGAAGGTCCACAGGCGCTTGCCGGTGCGCACATCGACCGCGTGGACGATGCTCCACGACGCACTCACATACATCACGCCATCGACGACCAGCGGCGTGGCCTCGACGCCGCGTGTCGATTCGAGGTTGTAGGTCCAGGCCAGGCCGAGGCTCTTGACGTTCGCATCGTTCACCTGCGTGAGGCGGCTGAAGCGGGTCTCGGCGTAGTCGAGGCCGTACGACGGCCACTCCTTGCCGGTCCTGGCGTTGGCCTCGATGCTCGCGCCGGTGACGTTGGCGGGCGCCGCCAGCGCCGTGCTCGCGGCGCAGATCATGGCGCAGCTCAATAGTGCCGATCGAATGCTCATCTTGTCTCCTGTTGTCGCCTCGGACGGGCGTCGGTTGCTGTGCCCATTACGGCAGCGCGCAGCATCGGGGTGCCATGCCGGCACAACAACAAGGTAGTTTCCCGGGGGCGAAATCTGTTCCGATTCATGACAAATTCCGCCCCGTGTCGGTCGAGCCCGACATGTCGCCACCGGAGATCACCATGCGCGCAACGCGCCACCTTGTTTCGCGCGCCGCCAGGTTCGCTTTGCTGTCGCTGGGCAGCACCGCCGTCGCCTGGGCGCAGCAACCGGCACCCGCCACGCTCGCACCCGTCGTCGTCACCGCCACGCGCATCGACACACCGGCATTCGATGTGCCCGCCTCGATCGATCGGATCGACGGCGCATCGGTGCGCGAAGGACGCGCGCAGATCAACATCTCCGAGAGTCTGGGCGGCGTCGCCGGCCTGCAGGCGCGCGACCGGCAGAACTACGCGCAGGACGTGCAGATCTCGGTGCGCGGCTTCGGCGCGCGCTCGACTTTCGGCATCCGCGGCGTGCGCCTGTATGTCGACGGCATCCCCGCGACATTGCCCGACGGCCAAGGCCAGATCTCCAACGTCGAGCTCGGCTCCGTGGGCCGCATCGAGGTGCTGCGCGGGCCGTTCTCGGCGCTGTACGGCAACTCGTCCGGCGGCGTGCTGCAGGTGTTCACCGAAGACGGCGCAGGCCCGCCGACGCTGCGCTTCGGCGCCGCCGGTGGCAGCGACGGCCTGCTGCGCTATGGCGCTCAAGCCAGCGGCGCGGTCGGCTCCATGGGGTACGTGCTCAGCGCAAGCCAGTTCCACACCGACGGCTACCGCGACCACAGCCGCACCGACCGCACGCTCGGCAACGCCAAGCTGACGATGCGCCCCGATGGTGACTCCAAGCTCACGCTGATCGCCAACAGCGTCACCCTGCCCGAAGCGCAAGACCCGCTCGGCCTGACGCGCGCGCAGTTCGACGCCGACCCGCGCGCCGTCGATCAATCGGCGCTGGACTACAACACGCGCAAATCGGTCAACCAGACCCAGTTCGGCCTGGTGTTCGACCGCCGCATCGACGCGGCCAACGCGCTGCAGTTGACGACCTACTACGGCCACCGAAGCACGGCGCAATTTCAGTCGATCCCGAAGAGCACGCAGGGCGGCGCGCTGAACCCCGGCGGCATGATCGCGCTGGGCCGCACCTACAACGGCGTGGACCTGCGCTGGACGCTGAAGTCGACGCTGGCCGACGCGCCGTTCACGCTCGTCGGCGGCCTCGCCTACGACGGCCTCGACGAGCACCGCCAGGGCTACCAGAACTTCATCGGCAACACGCTGGGTGTGCAGGGCGCGTTGCGCCGCGACGAGGCGAACAAGGTCTCGAGCCTCGACCAGTACGTGCAGGCCGCCTGGCAGATCGCACCGCAGTGGACGATCAACGCCGGCGTGCGCCACAGCCAGGTGCGCTTCTCGTCCACCGACGGCTACATCGTCGGCATCAACCCCGACGACAGCGGAGGCGCCCGCTACGGCGCCACGCTGCCGGTGCTCGGCGTCATGTTCGCGGCAACCAGCGATCTTCATCTCTATGCGACGGCCGGTCGAGGCTTCGAGACGCCGACGCTGAACGAGCTCGCCTACCGCTCGGGCGGCGGCAGCGGGCTGAACTTCGGGCTGCAGGCCGCGCGCAGCGCGAGCGTCGAGGCCGGCGTGAAGCTGCGCGTTGCCTCGCTGGGCGAGCTGAACGCCGCCGTGTTCCAGACCGGCACCGACAACGAGATCGTCACGCAGACCAACGCCGGCGGCCGCGCGACCTTCCAGAACGCCGGCGCGACGCGGCGCCGCGGCGTCGAGCTGGGCTGGTCCGCGACGTTCGCCGACGCGCTGCGCGCGCAGGTGGCGGCCACGCTGCTCGATGCGACCTACCGCGACGGCTTCCTCACCTGCACCGCCGCGCCCTGCGCGGCGCCGACCGTGCAGATCGCTGCCGGCAACCGCATCCCCGGCATCGCGCGCGGCACGCTCTTCGCCGCGCTCGGCTGGGCGCCGCCCGCGGGCTGGCGCGGCGGCGTCGAAGCGCGCTACGTCACCGGCGTGCTGGTGAACGACCTGAACAGCGACGCCGCACCGCGCTACGCGATCGCTGCAGCCCATGTCGGCTACGTGCTGAACGCAGGCGCGTGGGAGCTGGGCGGCTTCGTGCGGGCCGACAATGTCTTCGACCGCCGCTACGCCGGGTCGGTGATCGTGAACGAGGGCAACAGCCGCTTCTTCGAGCCCGCGCCCGGCCGCACCTGGCTGGCCAGTGCGTCGGCCACACTGCGCTTCTGACGACGGCCATGCGCGACACTCGAGCCCTCGCCCGAACCCGGAAACCCGCCATGGACCAGCAACCGGACGCCCTCGCCCTGCCCGCGCAGCCGTTTTTCTCGACACCGCAGCAGCGCCTCGCACTCGCACGGCAACGCTACTTCGAGGAAGGCACGCGGCCGTCCGGCCTGGTCAACGAGAGCGTGATCCAGTCGTGGTCGCGCTGCGTGCAGGCGCACCGCGATCCGTTCGAGCGCCTCGCATTCAACCCGGTCACGCCGAGCCGCATCCACTCCGCGCTGGCACGCAGCCGGCTGATGTTGCGCGCAGCCGCCGACGATCTCGCCCAGCTCGAGCACACGCTGGCCGGCACGGCCTGCACCGCGATCCTGACCGACGCGCAGGGCGTCGTCGTGCACGCGACGCGATCGGCCGCCGACCATGGTGAGGTGCTGCTGCCGCTGGCGCGCCGCATCGGTGTCAACATCGACGAGGACCATGTCGGCACGGCCGCACCCGGCGTGACCATGCGCACCGGGCAGCCCTGCATGGTGCTGGGCGGTGAGCACTTCTTCGGCCACCTGCAGGTGCTGCACTGCGCCGCTGCGCCGATCCGCGACGTGCGCGGCCAACTGGCGGGCGTGCTCGACGTGACCTGCGAGGGCCGGCCCTTCGGCTTCGATGCCGCCGCGGTCGTGAGCCTGTATGCGACGACGATCGAGAACCAGCTGTTGCGGGCGCAAGCCACCGAGCACATCGTCGTTCACCTGCAAACCTCGCCGGTGCTGCTGGGAACGCCGATGGAGGGCCTGGCCGGCGTCGACGCGCGCGGGCACATCGCGTGGCTCAACAACGCCGCGGCGCGCCTGCTGGGCGTACTGCAGGGCGCACGCGGGCTGAGCGCCGACGAGGTCTTCGGCCTCGGCGCGGACCGCCTCGCGGCGCTGACGCGCGAGGGCGCGAGCACCGCACACCGGCTGCCCAGCGGGCTCAACGTCTGGCTGATGGCGCGCATGCAGGCCCGTGACGGGGCGCCTCAACCGGTGTACCACCTGGCACCAGCCCCGGCACCGGCCTTGGCATCGCCCGCCGCCGCGGCCCCGACCCTGCGCGCCAACGACCGCGACCTGATCTCGCGCACCGTGCAGGCCTGCGACGGCAACGTCTCGAAGGCGGCACGCCAGCTGGGCGTGTCGCGCGGGTTGGTGTATCGGCACCTGAAGGCCGCCGGCCCGGATTGATACACCGCGGATAATGCCGCGCATGCAAGTGTTTCGCGGCTTCCATCACCCCGGCATCGCGCCGGCCTGTGCGCTGACGATCGGCAACTTCGACGGCGTGCACCGCGGGCACCAGGCCATGCTGGCGCTGCTGAAGTCCGAAGCCCAGCACCGCGCCCTGCCGTCGTGCGTGATGACCTTCGAACCGCACCCACGCGACTATTTCGCCGCCGCCGCGAACAAGCCCGAGCTCGCGCCCGCGCGCATCGCCACGCTGCGCGACAAGCTGATCGAGCTGGAGCGCTGCGGCATCGACCAGACCATCGTGCTGCGCTTCGACCGCACCTTCGCGAGTCAGGCGCCGCAGGCCTTCATCGACGATGTGTTGGTGCGCGGCCTCGGAACGAAATACGTGTTGGTCGGCGACGACTTCCGCTTCGGCGCCAAGCGTGCCGGCGACTACGCGATGCTCGACGCCGCAGGCCAGCGCGCCGGCTTCGACGTGGCCCGCATGAACAGTTACGAGGTGCGCGGGCTGCGTGTCTCCAGCTCGGCGGTGCGCGAGGCGCTGGCCGCCGGTGACATGGCACAGGTGACCGCGCTGCTCGGCCGGCCGTACAGCATCAGCGGCCACGTGGTGCACGGCCGCAAGCTCGGGCGCGAGCTGGGCCGCAGCGCCCCCGGGCGCGACGACGGATTCCGCACGCTGAACCTGCGCTTCTCGCACCCCAAGCCGGCGGCGCTGGGCATCTACGCTGTGCGCGTGTCGGGCCTGACCGACGAGCCGCTGGACGGCGTCGCCAGCCTGGGCCAGCGGCCCACGGTGGACGACAGCGGCCGGGTGCTGCTCGAGACCTACTGCCTCGATTGGCCCGGCGCGCTGGGCATCGAGGGGGGCTACGGTAAACTCGTGCGCGTGGAACTGCTGCACAAACTTCGCGACGAGGCCCGCTACGACGGGCTCGAGGCACTGACGGCCGCGATCCGCCAGGACACGGTGGACGCCCGCGCGTTCCTCGCGGCGCACGCCGCGCAGCACCGTCAGACCAGCCGCGACCGAATTATTTGACGGGCCTGCCTGGCCTGCCCTTCGAAGCGCTGCCCGGCGCCTGCCGGCGACCCACCGCGTGCCCGACGTGCCGCGGCCACCGAATCCAACGAGTTCCCTCATGGCCACCACCGACTACCGCTCGACGCTGAACCTGCCCGACACCCCGTTCCCGATGCGCGGCGACCTGCCCAAGCGCGAGCCGGGCTGGGTCAAGGAGTGGGCCGATCAGGGCGTCTACAAGCAGCTGCGCGATGCGCGCATCGACCGCCCGCGTTTCGTGCTGCACGACGGCCCGCCGTATGCCAACGGCGTGCTGCACGTCGGCCACGCGGCCAACAAGATCCTGAAGGACATGATCGTCAAGGCGCGCCAGCTCGCCGGCTTCGACGCGCGCTACACACCGGGCTGGGATTGCCACGGCCTGCCGATCGAGAACCAGATCGAGAAGACCTTCGGCCGCACGCTCAGCCGCGCCGAGGTCCAGACCAAGAGCCGCGCCTACGCGACCGAACAGATCGCGCAGCAGATGGCGGACTTCCAGCGCGTCGGTGTGCTCGGCGACTGGCAGCACCCGTACCGCACGATGGACTTCGGCAACGAGGCCAACGAGATCCGCGCGCTGAAGAAGATCATCGAGCGCGGCTTCGTGTACCGCGGCCTGAAGCCCGTGTACTGGTGCTTCGACTGCGGCTCGTCGCTGGCCGAGTTCGAGATCGAGTACGCCGACAAGAAGTCGCAGACGGTCGACGTGGGCTTCCTCGCGGCCGAGCCGGCGAAGCTGGCGGCGGCATTCGGCCTGCCTTCGCTGGCGAAGGACGCCTTCATCGTCATCTGGACCACGACCGCGTGGACGACCCCGGCGAATCAGGCGCTCAACGTCGGTCCGGAGATCGAGTACGCGCTGGTCGACACGCCGCGCGGGCTGCTGTTGCTCGCGAGCGCGCTGGTCGAGAAGTGCCTGGCGCGCTATGAACTCGAAGGCACGGTGCTCGCGACGACCAAGGGCGCGGCGCTCGAGGGCCTCAACTTCCATCACCCGCTCGCGCACGTCGACAAAGGCTACGACCGCCTCTCGCCGATCTACACGGCCGAGTACGCGACCGCCGACGACGGCACCGGCATCGTCCATTCGTCGCCCGCCTACGGCATCGAAGACTTCAACTCCTGCCGCGCGCATGGCCTGGCGGTCGAGGACATCCTGAACCCGGTGCAAGGCAACGGCTCGTACGAGGCCGCGCTGCCGCTGTTCGGCGGCATGAACATCTGGAAGGCCGCGCCGCTCGTCGCCGACGCGCTGCGCGATGCCGGCCGCCTGTTCGCGACGTCGACGCTGGTGCACAGCTACCCGCACTGCTGGCGCCACAAGACGCCGGTGATCTACCGCGCCGCCGCGCAGTGGTTCGTGCGCATGGATGAGGGCACGGGCGTGTTCGCGAAGGACGCGCCGCCGCAGACGCTGCGCCAGCTCGCGCTCGCCGCGATCGAGGAGACGAGCTTCTACCCCGAGAACGGCAAGGCGCGCCTGCACGACATGATCGCGAACCGGCCCGACTGGTGCATCAGCCGCCAGCGCAACTGGGGCGTGCCGCTGCCGTTCTTCCTGCACAAGGACAGCGGCGAGCTGCACCCGGACACGATGGCGCTGATCGACCGCGCCGCGGGCATCGTCGAGCAGGGCGGTGTCGAGGCCTGGTCGCGCCTGACGGTCGACGATGTGCTCGGTGCCGAGGCGGCGCAATACACCAAGAGCAACGACATCCTCGATGTCTGGTTCGACTCGGGCTCGACCTTCTTCCACGTGCTGCGCGGCAGCCATCCGGGCACCACGGGGCCCGCCGATGGCAGCGAGCCGGAAGCCGACCTCTACCTCGAAGGCCACGACCAGCACCGCGGGTGGTTCCACTCTTCTCTGCTGATCTGCTGCGCGATCGAAGGCCACGCGCCGTACAAGGGCCTGCTGACGCACGGCTTCACGGTCGACGGCTCGGGCCGCAAGATGAGCAAGAGCCTGGGCAACGTGATCTCGCTGCAGGAGTCGACGCAGAAACTCGGCGCCGAGATCATCCGCCTGTGGTGCGCATCGACCGACTACTCGGGCGATCTCGGCATCGACCAGAAGATCCTCGCGCGCGTCGTCGACGCGTACCGCCGCATCCGCAACACGCTGCGCTTCCTGCTCGCGAACACGAGCGACTTCGACGACGCGGCCGACGCCGTGCCGCTCGGCGAGATGCTCGAGATCGACCGCTGGGCGCTGGCCCGCGCGGCGCAGTTCCAGCACGAGGTGCT
>JBDTVC010000110.1:0-15162 GCA_040007475.1 Burkholderiales bacterium | reverse complement strand
TGCCGCCGGCCACGCCGGCCAGCGCGCACGAGATCGCCAGCGCGATCAGCTTGTAGCGGTAGGTCGGCACGCCCATGACCTCGGCGGCGTCCTCGTCGTCGTGGATCGCGAACAGGCCGGCGCCGAACTTCGAGACATAGATGCCCCACGCGATCAGCATCGTCAGCGTCGCGGCGGCGAGGGCGAGCAGGTAGAAGGTCGACGACGGTGTCGGGCCGATCGCCGGCACCGGCACTGCGCTGAGCGACACGCCGTTGCCGCCATCGAGCGGTGTGTTGACGACGATGGTGCCGATCACGAAGGTGATCGCCAGCGTCAGCAGCGCGAACAGCTCGCCGCGCACGCCCTTGACGCGGAACACGACCGCGCCGAGCGCGACGCCGAGCAGCGCGGCGACGAGCGCGGCCACCGGCAGCGTCCACAGGAAGGGCCATTCATATCGCGACAGCAGCGTGCTCGTCGTGTACAGGCCCGCGCCGAAGAACGCGCCGTGCCCAAACGAGAAGTAGCCGGTGTAGCCGGACAGGATGTTCCACGAGGTCGCGAGCACGATCCAGTGCAGCATCAGGTACAGCAGCGAGTCGTAGAACGCGGGCAGGCCAAGCTTGGGCACGAAGGCCAGCAGCACGCCGGCGGCGAGGATGACGAGTGGCGTGCGTTTCACGTGCTTGTCCTCATGACCCGCGCCCCGGCCGCAGCACGAGGATCACGATCAGCAGCGTGAACGACACGATCGGTGCCCACGACGGCGCGGTCACCGCCATCGTGATCGCCTCACTGACGCCGATCACCGTGCCCGCGATCAGCGGCCCGAGCGCGCGGCCCAGGCCGCCGAGCATCACCGCGGCGAACACGACGCCGATCCACGCGTACATCTGCGATGGCGCGAGCGTGAAGCTCAGTGCCAGGCACACGCCTGCGATGCTCGCGAGGGCCGAACACACGCCGGCCAGCAGCAGCGCGTTGCGCGCCTGGTTCACCCCGAAGGCGGAAGCGATCGGTGCGTCTTCGGCCGCGGCGCGCATCGCCTTGCCGAGATCGGTGTAGCGCAGCACCGCCCACACCGCGACCGAGATGCCGACCGCGAGCAGCAGCGTGATGAACTCCGGGATCGGCACGAACAGCGTGCCGACCTTGAACTTCTGCTGCGCGTAGCTCGACTCGAGCTTGCGGAAGTCGGCCGTCCAGATCGTCTGGATGATGCTCTCGACGATGCCCATCAACCCGAAGGTCAGTAGCAGCGAGTTGAACGGCGTGACCGCGAAGCGCGCCATCACCCAATGCAGCGCGGCGCCGAGCGCAAAGAATGTGGGCACGATCACGACGAGCGTCAACAACGGGTCCACGCCCATCGTCGCCATCTGGTAGCAAAGATAGGCGGCGAGGAACGCGAACGCGAAATGCGCCAGGTTGATCAGACGCAGCAACCCCCAGCTCAGGCTCACGCCCAGCCCCATCAACCCGTACAGGGCGCCGACGAACACGCCGGACAGGATGCTTTGCGACAGCAGCGACGCGCTGGGCAGCGTGAAACCCGACATTCTTCGCTGCTTACTGCGCGAGCAATTTCGCGCCGCCTGACGTCACTTCCTTCGGCCAGACCACGACCCAATGGCCGTTCTGCACCTGCTTCACCCGCATCAGGTCGTCGCCGAAGTTGCCAGTGCCGTTGAAGCGCAGCTTGCCCTGGATCGTGTCGACCTTGTTGGCCTTGATCCAGTCGGCGATCTTCTTGTCGTCCAGGCTCTTGGTCGCGACGACGCCGGCCTCGAGGATCTGCCACGCGGTGTACGAGGCCGCAGCCTGGGTCTCGACCGACGGATCGGCGAGGCCGGCCTTGGTCGCGCGCTCACGGTAGATCTTGACGAACTCCGCGGCGCCGGGGTTGGACGTGAACGGCGGCTGGTCCTCGAAGATCGTCACCGACAGCGCGTTCTTCGCCTCGGGCAGCGTGACGAGCGGGCCGGGGGCGGGGTACATGTAGAAGTGCTGCGGCGGCGCGTAGTCGATCTTCTTCATCGCGTCGAGCAGCAGGTTGCCCTCCAGGCCGATCGCGCCGACCCAGACGAAGTCGGGCTTGGCGTCCTTCACGCGGTTGGCGATCGGGCCGAAGTCGCGGTTGCCGAAATCCCATTCGAGGAACAGCACCTCGGTGAGGCCGCGCTTCTTCAGCACCTCGCGCGCACCCGCGCTCATGAACTGGATCGACGGGAACTTGCTCGTCACGACGGCCACGGTTTTCGGCGGCTTCGGGCCGGCGGCGAGCGCGTCGAACACGGTGTTCGGCACGGTGGTCGCGGGGTCGGAGCCGAGCGACCAGGCCGGGAACTGCATGTCGTACTTCGCCAGCGACGGGATGCCCAGCGTGTGGTGCACCAGCACCTTGTTGTAGCGCTGCGCGACACCCATCGCCGACAGGATCGCGCCGGTCGCGTACGGCCCGATCAGCAGGTCGACCTTGTCGGCGGTGACGAGCTGCTCGTACAGCGTGCGCGCCACGTCGGGCTTGGACTGATCGTCCTTCACGACCCATTCGATCGGCCGGCCGAGCCAGCCGCCGCGCTTGTTGGCCTGCTCGACGTAGATCTCGCCGACAAGCTTGTGGATCTGCGCCGTGGCCGACAACGGCCCGGTCAGCGCGAGCGAGCCGCCGACGCGGATCGGCTGACCGGCGGCCTGCCCGAACGCGAGTCCGGACAGGCCCAGCAGCGTGGCGGCGAGCGCACTGCGGCGCGAGAGCGTGGGGGTGTTCATGAGGTTGTCTCCGTCGTTGTCTTTGGGGGCAGGAAAGAACTCAAGCCAGGGCGCCCGAGCCCTTCAGCTCGGCGCGGATTTCGTCGTTGTGCTCGCCCAGCGTCGGCGGCGGGCGCACGTCGAGCGCGCGCTGGCCGTCGAACGAGACCGGCGAGCGCACGGTGCGAAACAGGCCCATCACCGGGTGCACGGCCTGCGTCGTCATCTGCAGATGCACGGCCTGCGGGTCGACCAGTGCCTCGCTGGTGTCGTACATCGGCGCGTGCGGCACGTCGGCGTGTTCGAGACGCGTGCACCACTCGGCGCGTGTGCGGCGCTTGAAGCGAACGCCCAGCAGCTGGATCAGCGTCTCCTGGTTCGCGATGCGCGCCTCGCGCGTGGCAAAGCGGGCATCGCCGAACAGGTCGGGCTGCTCGATCGCGTTCGCCAGCCCTTGCCAGAACTTCTCGGGCGAGGACATGTGCAGTGCGATCCACTTGCCGTCACCGCACTCGAGCACGTACGACTGCGACACGCTCGGCCGGCTGTACGGCCCCATCACTTCATCGGCCTGGAAGTAGTGCGTGAACGCATCGAGGTTGAAGTGCGCCATCGCCTCCAGCATCGAGACCTCGACGGTGCGGCCGACGCCGGTGCGGCTGCGTTCGAACAGCGCCCCCATCACGCCGTAGGCGGCATAGAAGCCGGTCAGCGAATCGGCGATCGCCGGGCCGACGACGCGCGGGTTCTGCGGATTGACGAGCAGGTTCAGGAAGCCGCTCGCGGCCTGCGCGACGGTGTCGTACGCGGGACGGTTGGCCGCGGGGCCGGTCGCGCCGAAGCCGCTGATCGAGCAGTAGATCAGCTTCGGGTTCAACGCCCGCAGCCGCGCCTCGCCGGCGCCGAGTTTGTCGGCCACACCGGGGCGGAAGTTCTGGATGTAGACATCGGCTTGTGCAATCAGCGCATCGAAGACGCTGCGGTCTTGGGGGCTCTTGGTGTCGAGCGTGATGCTGCGCTTGTTGCGGTTGTAGGTCTGGTAGTGCGGGCTGTACAGGCCACCCTTGAACGCGCGAAACGGGTCACCGATGACCGGCTGCTCGACCTTGACCACGTCCGCACCCAGGTCGCCGAGCAGCATGCCGGCGGCCGGGCCCGTGATGAACGTACCCTGCTCGACGACCTTGAGGCCTTGAAGAACCTTGATCATTGATGCGCGCCGAAGCCCGCGGGCAGTTCGCCGTCGTACACCATCTCGCGCGTCGCCTGGTACGAGAGCGCGAAGCCGATTGGCTGCGAGATCTCCTCGAACAGATGCGCGATCAGGCCGGCAGTGCGCGCGAGGATCGGCACGCCCTTCAGCGCCTGCACCGGGAAGCCGGCGCCGAGCAGCACCGCCGGGATCGCGCCGGAGACGTTGAGCTTCAGGTCCTTCTTCAAGACCTGCGGATTGAGGGCTTCGACGGCCTCGGCGATCGCGATGAAGCGCAGGTCGGTGCCGGCCTGGCGGGCCACGTCGAACAATGCACCGACGCGGGCGTCGCGCGCCTTGTGCAGCGGGTGGCCGTAGCCCGGGATCTGTTGGCCCGCAGCGCGCCAGGCCTGCATCACCGCGAGTGCGGCCTCGGGCAGCGCGACGCCGGTCTGCACCTTCGCGTCGATCTCGGTGTAGAGCCGGCCGGCCGTCTCCGACGAGCCGAGCACGACCGAGCCGCAGCCGAGGATGCCGGCGGCGACCGCGCCCTGCATCGCGTCCGGCGCTGCGGCGAAGGTCATGCGCGCGGCCTGCACACTGGGCACGAGGCCGTGTTCGGTGATCGCGACGAGCGTGGCGTTGAGCACGGCGGCTTGGCCCGGCGACGGCAGTTGGCCCGTGAGCGCGAGGAAGAAGTGCTCGACGAACGAGACCTTGCCGATCAGGTCCTTCGAGAGGTCGCGGCCGCGCACGACGATGGTGTGCTCGTCGGACGTGCAGATCGCAGTGCGCGGGACGGTGGCTTTGCCGATCTTCATTGGGTGCCCTTCACGCCGGCGTCGGCGCGAGTCGGAAGTCGTAGCTCGCCGAGTGGTACGGCGTCTTCATGTCGCGGCCATCGACGGCCTTGCCGGGCGGGTGGCGGTCGAAGTCGACGACCAGGCTGTCGCGCTTGCCGAACACCGCGTCCTCGTCGAGGTATGGGCTGCCCGCGACAAAGATGTGCGTCGTCAGCATCACGTGGCCGGGCGCCGAGATCTGCATGTGCATGTGGCCCGGGCGGTTGATGCCGCGGCCGGTGGCCCGCATCATCTGGCCGACGGTGCCGTCGACCGGGATCGGGTAGTAGAACGGCCGGATCGACCAGAACCAGTAGCGGCCCTCGGCATCGGTGCGGAAGCGGCCTCGTGCGCGCATCGTCGGCGCGTCCGAGAGCTGCACGTCGTACTTGCCGTTGCCGTCGCCGGACCACACGTCGAGCAGCGCGCCGGCCTGCGGCTGGCCGTTGGTGTCGGTGACACGGCCCATGTAGAGCGTGGGCTCGCCGGGCACGCCTTCGGCGATGTCGCTGCCCAGCGGCAGCTCGGGCGCGCCGGGCCAGTAGAACGGGCCTTCGACGGTGGCCTCGGTCGCCTCGGTCGCGCCCTTGGCGTTGCCGCTGGCGCGGGCCTGGGCCAGTGACACCACCATCATCGACAAGCCCAAGGTGTCGGACAGCAGGATGAACTCCGGCCGCCGTTCGGTCGAGATCTGTCCGGTCTCGGTCAGGAACCTCAGCCCGGCCAGCCATTCCTCGGGCTTCAGGTCGACCTCGCGGGCGAACGCGTGAATGTGCTTGACCAGTGCCGTCATCAATTCGCGCAGCCGAGCGTCGGGGGTGCCGCCGAACGCGGCGAGCACGTCCTGTGTGAGCTTTTGCTGGTTGTATTCGGACATGGGGACCTCCGTGGCCTGCCGGGGTCGAAGCTTAGGCAGATCGCCGCGCGCGCGGAAATGGTGAATTCACATCGATATGATCGATGTCATCGATTCGACATGGGGGTTTTCATGGAGCTGCGGCATCTTCGCTACTTCGTCGCGCTGGCCGAATACCTCAGCTTCACGAAGGCGGCGGACCGCGTGCACGTCACCCAGTCGACGCTGTCGCATCAGATCCGGCAGCTCGAGGACGAGGTGGGCCAGGCGCTCTTCGATCGCATCGGCAAGAAGGTCGTGACGACCGAAGCCGGCGAGCTGTTTCTCGCGTATGCGACGCGCGCATTGAAGGAGGTGGACCATGGCATCGCGATGCTCAAGCCGGGCGGCGGCGGCCTGACGGGCGAGGTGCGCATCGGCGCGACGCACACGTTCAACATCGGGCTGATCCCGGAGTGCATGGCGCTCTTTCTCGCGCGCCACCCGACGGTGCGACTGTGTGTCGACGAACTGCCGGCCGACCAGATCAGCACCAAGCTGCGTGCCGGCGAGCTCGACATCGGCATCGCCTACCGGCCGAGCGATCCGAGCGGCCTGTGGTTCGAGCCGCTGTACAACGAGGAGATGGTGCTCGTCGTCTCCGACGCGCACCCGCTGGCCGGCCGCAAGCGCATCCGCATGGTCGAGCTGCACCAGCAGCGGCTGGTGCTGATGCCGGAATACTTCGCGACGCGCACGCTGCTCGACGAGTGCTTCCAGGCCAGCGGCGCGGAGCCGATTGTCGTGGCCGAGATGTCGACGATCGCGCCGATGCTGGGACTGGTGCTGCGCTCGCAGATCGGCACGATCGCGGCGATGAATGCGGT
This sequence comes from Burkholderiales bacterium, assembly GCA_040007475.1. Lineage (GTDB taxonomy): Bacteria > Pseudomonadota > Gammaproteobacteria > Burkholderiales > Burkholderiaceae_C > LMDS01. The sequence goes on along the minus strand of JBDTVC010000110.1, from coordinate 8,673 downwards.
GCCGGCGGCGATGAGCGGCCTGCAGATGATCCCGCTCGAGAGCCCGACGCCGATCCGCACGCCGGGCATCCTGTGGCGGCTCGAAGGCGAGAAGGCCGCGCCGGTGCAATCGTTCGCGGTGATCGTACGCAAGACGGCGCTGGGGAACAGCCTGCGGCACGAGGGGCCGGGATGAGGTGCGATTGCGCCTATCTATCGAATAGTGACGATAAATTGGATACAGCTATTTCGTCTTCGTAGACTGCGTGGCATCCAACCCCGAAGGAGAACCGACATGTCAGACGAAGCCAAGTGCCCTTTCCCCGCCGGTGCCCGCAGACCCGCGCTGACGGGCGGCACGACCAACGCCACCTGGTGGCCGAACCAGCTGAATCTGAAGATCCTGCACCAGCGCTCGTCGTTGTCCAACCCGATGGACGCCGAGTTCGACTACGCCGCCGAGTTCAAGACGCTCGACCTGGACGCGGTGATCAAGGACCTGCATGCCCTGATGACCGACTCGCAGGACTGGTGGCCCGCGGACTACGGTCACTACGGGCCGCTGTTCATCCGCATGGCCTGGCACGCGGCGGGAACCTACCGCACCGCCGATGGCCGCGGTGGCGCAGGCTCGGGTTCGCAGCGCTTCGCGCCGCTGAACAGCTGGCCGGACAACGGCAACCTCGACAAGGCCCGCCGCCTGCTCTGGCCGCTCAAGCAGAAGTACGGCCGCAAGTTGTCGTGGGCCGACCTGTTCATCCTCACGGGCAATGTCGCGCTCGAATCGATGGGCTTCAAGACCTTCGGTTTTGGCGGTGGTCGCCCGGACATCTGGGAGCCGGAGGAGGACATCAGCTGGGGCACCGAAACGACCTGGATGGGCACCGACAAGCGCTACTCCGGTGACCGCCAGCTCGAGAAGCCCCTTGGCGCCACCACGATGGGGCTGATCTACGTGAACCCCGAAGGCCCGGAAGGTCAGCCCGACCCGCTCGGCTCGGCGCGCGATATCCGGGAGACCTTCGCCCGCATGGCGATGAACGATGAAGAGACCGTGGCGCTGACGGCCGGCGGCCACACCTTCGGCAAGACGCACGGCGCCGGCGACCCGGGCCAGTACGTCGGCGCCGAGCCCGAGGGTGCGGGCATCGAGGTGCAGGGCCTGGGCTGGACGAACAGCCTGGGCAGCGGCAAGGGCGTGCACACGATCACCGGCGGCCTGGAAGGGGCCTGGACGCCCAACCCGATCCAATGGGACAACGGCTACTTCGAGACGCTGTTCGGCTACGAATGGGAGCTGACCAGGAGCCCGGCCGGCGCGCACCAGTGGAAGCCCAAGGGCGACGCCGGCGCCGGCACCGTGCCCGACGCCCACGACCCGGGCAAGCGCCACGCGCCGATGATGTCGACGGCGGACATGGCGATGCGCATGGACCCGGACTACGAGAAGATCTCGCGCCGCTTCATGGCCGACCCACAGGCGTTCGCCGATGCGTTCGCACGGGCGTGGTTCAAGCTGACGCACCGGGACATGGGCCCGCGCGCCCGCTATCTCGGCCCGCTGGTGCCGAAGGAGGCGCTGATCTGGCAGGACCCGATCCCCGCAGTCGACCACCCCCTCGTCGATGCGGCCGACATCGCGGCGTTGAAGGCCAAGCTGCTCGCGTCGGGCCTGTCGATCCCGCACCTGGTGACGACGGCGTGGGCCTCGGCCTCGACGTTCCGCGGCAGCGACAAGCGGGGCGGCGCCAATGGCGCGCGCATCCGGCTGGCACCGCAGAAGGACTGGGAGGTCAACCGGCCGGCCGAACTGGCCCAGGTGCTTCAGGTGCTGGAAGGCGTCCAGAAGGACTTCAACAGTGCGCAGTCGGGCGGCAAGAAAATCTCGCTGGCCGACCTGATCGTGCTGGGCGGTGGCGCCGCGGTCGAGGCCGCGGCGAAGAAGGCTGGCGTCACCGTCGAGGTGCCGTTCGCACCGGGCCGGATGGATGCGTCGCAGGCGCAGACCGATGTCGAGTCGTTCGAGGTGCTCGAGCCGGCGGCCGACGCGTTCCGCAACCACGTCCGCACAGGCCACGAAGGCTCGGCGGCGGCACTGCTGCTGGAGCGGGCGAACCTGCTGACCCTGACCGCGCCAGAGGCGACGGTGCTGATCGGCGGCCTGCGCGCGCTGAACGCCCAGGCTGGCCACGGGGTCTTCACGACGCGGCCCGGCACGCTGACGAACGACTTCTTCGTCAACCTGCTCGACATGCGCACCGTGTGGCAGAAATCCGCCACCGACGAGGGCGTGCTGGAGGGGCGCGACCGTGCAACGGGTGCGGTCAAGTGGACGGGCACGGTGGTGGATCTGGTCTTCGGCTCGAACTCACAGCTGCGGGCGCTCTCGGAGGTCTACGCGAGCAGCGACGCGCAACAGGTGTTCGCGAACGACTTCGTGGCGGCCTGGAACAAGGTGATGAACCTGGATCGCTTCGACTTGGCGTGATGGTGCGGTCCCGCGGCTTCGCTACAGTCGCGGGATGCGCATTGCCATCCTCACCTTCGACGGCTTCAACGAGCTGGATTCGTTCATCGCCCTCGGCCTGCTGAACCGCCTCGGCGCGGCGGGCTGGAAGGCCGAGATCACCGGCCCGAGCACGCACGTCACCTCGATGAACGGCGTGACCGTTCAAGCCCAGCAGCCGCTCGAGTTCGCGAACGAGGCCGATGCGGTGATCTTCGGCAGCGGCATCTACACCCGCGCCATCGCCGAGAACAGCAAGCTGCTCGACCGCCTGCAGCTCGACCCGCTGCGCCAGCTGATCGGCGCGCAATGCTCCGGCGCCTTGCTGCTGGCTCGCCTCGGGCTGCTGGCCGACATGCCGGCCTGCACCGACCTCACGACCAAGCCCTGGCTCGTCGAAGCCGGCGTTCGCGTCGAGGACGCACCCTTCCTGGCGCGTGGGCCGATCGCGACGGCGGGTGGCTGCCTCTCGGCCCAATACCTCGCGGCCTGGATGATGGTGAGCCGCGCCGGTGTCGAGGCGGCCACGCAAGCCCTGCACTACGCCGCGCCGGTGGGCGAGAAGGAGGCCTACGTCGAGCGCCTGCTCGCCGTGGTGCGGCCGTTCATTCGCGACGCTGCCGCTTGAAGGCGCTCGCGAGGGTCTTCGTCGCCGGCGTGCTGTTGCTGGCCGCGCTGCTTGCCGCCGCCTACTCGGCCGAGTCGCTGACCACGTGGTGGCTGGAGTTGCTGCACTACGTGCCCTATCCGGCGTACCTGGTCCCGGCGCTGGTCGCCTTCGGTGTGTCGCTCACGCTGGGGAGGTGGTGGCGCGTGGCGGCAGCGCTCGGCGTGTTGCTGGTCGCCGGCGTGCTCATGGGCTTCGTGGCAGGACGAGCCGACACTGGCTCGGGCCGGGTGCGCATGATGACCTACAACATCAAGGCCTACCGGGCCGAGCTCCGACCCGGCGGCTTCGAGCAACTGGCGCAGGAAGTCGCGGCGCACGACCCCGACATCCTCGTGATGCAGGACGCTGGCGAGCTGACGCAGTGGCGCCGCCAGGCGCCGGAGGTGGCAGCCTCGATCTTCGCCGGCCGCCAGGTGTTCGAATCGGGGCAGTACATCGTCGTGAGCCGCTTCCCGCTGCGCAACTGCGGGAGGGGCGATCTGTCGTACAGCAACGTGATCGCCGACTATGCGCGTTGCATCGTCACGATCGACGGCGTCGACATCGACCTCGTCACCGCGCACTTGCTCTCGCCGCGTCGGGGCCTGAACGCGACGCGGCGCGAAGCGGTCGAGGGCATCGACGACTGGCAGCAGAACTTCGGCGATCGGTTGACGCAGGCCCGCAAGCTCGCCACCGTGGTGGCCGGGCGCTCGCGGCCAATGATCCTGGCCGGGGACCTGAACGCTGCGGAGTCTTCGTCGGTCATCCGCGTCCTGCTCGAACGCGGGCTGCGCGATGCCTTCTCGAGTGCGGGGGTGGGCTACGGCTACACCCATGGGCACGCATCGAAGGCGGGCTTCTCGTTCCTGCGCATCGACCACATCCTCATCAGCGACGAAATCGGCGTGGCCGACGCCTTCCCCGGTGGCTGGCAGGCGTCGGAGCACCGGCCGGTCATCGCCGACCTGCTGATGCACCGCAGCCGATAGATGGAGCACCCGGTGCGGCATACCGCACCACGCGCCGCGCGGGTGCGTGGACCGCTTGGCAGCGGCCCGGCGCCGGCCGCGCCCCGATAATCGGCACATGTCCGATCTCACCCCGCAAGTCCGTCGTCGCCGCACCTTCGCGATCATTTCCCACCCCGATGCCGGCAAGACCACGCTGACGGAAAAACTGCTGCTCTTCAGCGGGGCGATCCAGATCGCCGGCAGCGTGAAGGCCCGCAAGGCCACGCGCCACGCGACCAGCGACTGGATGGAGATCGAGAAGCAGCGCGGCATCTCGGTCGCCTCGAGCGTGATGCAGATGGAGTACCGCGACTGCGTCATCAACCTGCTCGACACGCCGGGCCACCAGGATTTCTCCGAAGACACCTACCGCGTGCTGACCGCGGTCGACGCGGCGCTGATGGTGATCGACGCGGCCAACGGCGTCGAGCCGCAGACGCGCCGCCTGCTGCAGGTCTGCCGCGCGCGCAACACGCCGATCCTGACCTTCGTGAACAAGATGGACCGCGAGGTGCAGGAGCCGATGGCGCTGATGGACGAGATCGAGCGCGAGCTGGGCATGGAGGTCGTGCCCTTCACGTGGCCGGTCGGCATGGGCAAGGCCTTTCACGGCGTGATGGATTTGCGCGAGAAGCGGATGCGCGTGTTCGGTGGTGAGGAAGGTGGGGCGGAGTTCCTCGACGGGCTCGACAACCCCATTTACCGCGAGCGCTTCGGCATGCAGTACGAGCAGTCCAAGGGCGAGATCGAGCTGCTGCGCGACGCCGCGCCGGCCTTCGATCGCGAAGCCTTTCTGGCGGGCCACCAGACGCCCATGTTCTTCGGCTCGGCCGTCAACAACTTCGGCGTGCAGGAGGTGCTGGACGCGCTGGTCGACCTTGCGCCGTCACCCGGCCCGCGCATGGCGATCCAGCGCTCAGTGGCCCCCGACGAGCCCAAGCTCACCGGGGTCGTCTTCAAGATCCAGGCCAACATGGACCCGGCGCACCGCGACCGCATCGCGTTCGTGCGCGTCGCCAGCGGCCACTTCAAGCGCGGCATGCGCATCAAGGTGTCGCGCTCGGGCAAGGAGATGCGGCCGAACACGGTGGTGTCGTTCCTCTCGCAGCGCCGCGAGCTGCTCGACGAGGCCTTCGCCGGCGACATCATCGGCATCCCGAACCACGGCGTGCTGCAGCTCGGCGACACGCTGACCGAAGGCGAGACGCTGCAATACACCGGGCTGCCGTTCTTCGCGCCCGAGATGTTCCGCAGTGTCGAGGTCGCCGACCCGCTGCGCACCAAGCAGCTGAAGGCCGGGCTGATCCAGCTCGGCGAAGAGGGCGCGATCCAGGTGTTCCGGCCGGTCGCCGGCTCGGTGCTGCTGCTCGGCGCGGTCGGGCAGCTGCAGTTCGAGGTCGTCGCGCACCGGCTGGAGCACGAGTACGGCGTGAAGGCACGCATTCTGCCGAGCCGGTTCCAGGTGGCGCGCTGGGTGACCTGCGACGACCCGAAGGAACTGCAGCGCTTCATCGATGGCAACGCACATCGCGTGGCCTACGACGCGGTCGACGCGCCGACCGTGCTCGTCGAGTACGCGCCCGAGCTGCGTGCGATCGAGGCGAACTGGCCGAAGATCAGGTTCCACGCGCTGCGCGAGCACGCGGGGCTGGTGTTCCAGAAGCAGCTGGACGGCTGAGCGCCTGAGAGGTCTTCAGGCCCCTGCCTTGGCCTCGGCGCTGCGGGCGCGCGCCCGCAGCGCCCGAAGCGGCATGCCCAAGACCGGCGACAGCAGCAGCAACAGCGCCAGGCCCGTGATGCTGGCCACCAGCGGATTCGACGCGAAGATGGCCAGGCTGCCCTGCGACAGGAGCATCGCCTGGCGAAAGCTGGCCTCGGCCATGTCGCCCAGCACCAGCGCCAGCACCAGCGGTGCCAGCGGGTACTTGAGCTTCTTGAACGCGTAGCCGAACACGCCGAAGACCATCATCATCACGACGTCGAACATCGAGCTGTGCACGGTGTAGGCGCCGATGGCGCAGATCGCGACGATGACCGGTGCGATCACCGCGAACGGGATGCGCAGGATCGCGGCCCACCAGGGCACGGTGGTCAGCACGACGAGCAGGCCGACGAGGTTGCCGAGGTACATCGAGGCGATCAGGCCCCAGACGAAGTCCTTCTGCTCGACGAACAGCATCGGCCCGGGTTGCAGGCCCCAGATCAACAGGCCGCCGAGCAGCACCGCCGCGGTGGGCGAGCCGGGGATGCCGAGCGTGAGCATCGGCAGCAGCGCCGAGGTGCCGGCCGCGTGAGCCGCCGTCTCGGGCGCGATCACGCCCTGGATGTCGCCCTTGCCGAAGCTGTTCGGATCGGGGGCGAAACGCCGCGCCATGCCGTAGCTCATGAACGAGGCCGGCGTGGCACCGCCCGGGGTGATGCCCATCCAGCAGCCGATGGCGGTGGAGCGCAGGAAGGTCTTCCAGTGTTTGGCGATCTCGCCCCAGGTCTGCCACACCACCCTGAAACTGATGCGCGCGCTCTTGCCCTTGAAAGCCAGGCCCTCTTCCATCGTCAGCAGGATCTCGCCGATGCCGAACAGGCCGATCACCGCGATCAGGAAGTCGAAGCCCTTGAGCAGCTGCGGGAAGCCGTAGGTCATGCGCAGCTGGCCGGTGACCGAGTCCATGCCGACCGCGGCCAGCGCGAAGCCCAGCATCATCGAGGCGATGGTCTTGGCGGGCGGCTCCCGGCTCATGCCGACGAAGCTGCAGAAGGTCAGCAACTGCACCGCGAAGAACTCGGCCGGACCGAACTTGAGCGCGAACCGGGCGAGCAGCGGCGCCAGAAAGGTGATCAGCAACACCGCGAACAAGGCGCCGACGAACGACGAGGTGAACGCGGCCGTGAGCGCCTGCGCTGCCTTGCCTTGCTGTGCCATCGGATGGCCGTCGAACGTGGTGGCCACCGACCACGGTTCGCCGGGGATGTTGAACAGGATCGAGGTGATCGCCCCGCCGAAGAGTGCGCCCCAGTAGATGCACGACAGCATGATGATGGCCGACGTGGGATTCATCGAGAAGGTGAGCGGCAGCAGGATCGCGATGCCGTTGGCGCCGCCGAGACCGGGCAGCACGCCGATCAGCACACCGAGCGTGATGCCGATCAGCATGAAGCCCAGGTTGGGCAAGGTGAGCGCGACGCCGAAACCGTGCGCGAGGTTGGTGATTTCGTCCATGTGACCTTGGCGGTGCAGCGCGGCGTTCAGAGGCCGAGCAGGTGCTCGACGGGGCCCTTGGGCAGCGGCACGAGGAACCAGCGCTCGAAGACGAGAAAGAACAGCAACGGCACACCGACCGAGACCACCACCGTGATGGTCATGCGGTACTTGCCGTAGCGCCGCATGAAGTACGCGATCAGCAACGCCGAGGCGATGTAGATCCCGAGCGGGAAGATCAACGCCACGTACAACAGCATCGGCCAGAACACCGCGAGCACCTGCGACAGCTGCGCGCGCGTGGCGAAGGCCGGGTCGTCCCGACGCCAGCGCCACAACTGCGAGAGCAGGACCCAGCCGCTCGCAGCCAGCAGCAGCAGGCCGACGTAGAACGGAAAGTAGCCGGAGCGGGGCCCGTCGTCGGCCCAGCCGATGCCCACGCGCAGGCTGTCGGCAATGACCAGCGCCGCGAGCGCCATCAGGAACGCGGCGACGCCCAGTTCGGGCCAGCGCGTGCCGACGTTGCGGTCGGAGGCTTCGGGAGATTCGTTCATCGGTGCTCTCGACCGTGAGGATGCTGCGCGAGCGGGAAGGGCTCAGTTGGCGATGAAACCGGCTTCCTTCATCAGGCTGCGGTGCAACTGCTCGTTCTTGCCGAGCCAGTCGACGAACTCGGCCCCGCTGAGGGCGGTGGGCTTGAACGCGCCCTTGTCCATGAACTCCTTCCACTCCGGCAAGGCGCGCAGCTTGCCGAACAGGTCGGTGTAGTAGGCGATCTGCTCCGGCGTGGCGCCCGGCGGCATGAAGATGCCGCGCAGCATCAGGTAGTCGATCGGGATGCCGGCGGACGCGCAGGTCGGGACGTCGGCCCACGATTGCGTGGCGGTGAGCTTGGCGGCGTAGGGCAGCTTTTCCTTGTCCATCACGCACAGCGGGCGCAGCTTGCCGGCGCGCCACTGCGATTCGGCCTCGATGGGGTTGTTGACGGTCGAATCCACGTGCTTGCCGACCAGCTGCACCGCGACGTCGCCGCCGCCCTTGTAGGGGATGTAGATCATCTTCTTGCCCGCGGCCTTCTCGAGCATCACGGTGATGATCTGGTCTTCCTGCTTGGAGCCGGTGCCGCCCATCTTGAAGGTGTTGGCGGGTTGCGACTTGATGGCCTCGAAGTAGGCCTTCGCGGTCTTGTAGGGCGCTTCGTCGTTGACCCACAGGATGAACTGGTCGAGTGCCAGCATCTGCACCGGCGTGAGGTCGCGCCAGTTGAAGGGCACGCCGGTGGCCAGCGGCGTGGTGAACAGGTTCGACAGCGTGATGACGATCTTGTGCG
>JBDTVC010000109.1:0-15209 GCA_040007475.1 Burkholderiales bacterium | reverse complement strand
GATCTTCGACGGCACGGATTCGATGGCACTGGAGATTCCGGTGCAGTTGCCCTCGCCGCCTCACGAGAGCGCGATCGCTGCCGCGCACCACGCATTCGCGTTCGGCCGTCACTGGGTCGACGGCGGCTACAAGCTCGCCGACCTGCCCGAAGGAACCGAACCCCGGGTGATCGACGCCAGGCCGCCGGTGCTGTTGCCGCGCTGACCACCTCGCAATCGACCAGGGGCGCTGCGGCGCCCTTTCGTTTGCCTGCGACATCTTGCCTGCATGAAGACAGCACCAAGCATGGCTGGCATCGAACGATCAGGCCGGCCGTGCGGTACGTTGGACGGCATTCGCGCGGCGCAGCCATGGGCTCACACGATACCGTTCACCACGATAGTGCGAGTCCAGTGCATCGAGAACACCGATCACGCCGTGCGGGTGCCAGTCGGCAAGCCACTCGAAAGGGCCCCGCGGGTAGTTGACGCCCAGCTTCATGGCTGCATCCGCACCTTGCGATGTGCAGACGCGCTGATCCACCGCATCGGCGGCTTCGTTGATCAGCATGGCCAAAGTGCGAGCCACGACCAGGGCGGGTGTGTCGGCCACCTGAACTGGGGTGAACCCCAGCGCGGCGAGCCAGGACCGCGCCTGAACTCCCCAATCGCTGCTGGCATGAGTGGCCAGTGCATACGCCAGGGCCACCGGAGCGCCGCTCGGCTGTCCGGGGGCATATCGGTCGAACACCGCGGTGTCGGCATGACCAGTGGCACCCGCGATCTCGTCGGCCGTGCGACCGTCGGTCAGCGCCAACATTCCGCCACCGACCGCCACTCCCACCCAATCGCTGTCGCGCTCGCGATGAGGCGCAGTCTCCAGGCATGCCGTGAGTTTGGCGACCAGATCGTCAGCGAGCGGACCCTGACCATGCACGACGGCCGCGCGTGTGGGGGCGAGCTCGGCGATCTGCGATGAATCCACCGATGGGGCGCCGTCGGGGTAGCGGTAGAAGCCCTGGCCGGTCTTGCGGCCGAGCAGCCCCCCATCGACGAGTTCACGCTGAACCAGTGAAGGCACGAACCGCTTGTCGTAGAAGTTGGCCTCGTAGACCGATTGGGTCACGGCGAAGTTCGTGTCGTGACCAATCAGGTCCATCAACTCGCACGGGCCCATGCGAAAGCCCGCGGCCCTGAGGCAGGCATCGAGCGCCTGCGGCGTCGCCGCGTGTTGTTGCAGCAGGGCGAGCGATTCGGCGTAGTACGGGCGGGCAATGCGGTTGACGATGAACCCTGGCGTGCTGCGGGCGTGCACCGCGGTCTTGCCCCACGCTTGTGCCAGCGCGTGGATCGCGTCGGCAACGGCTGGTGCGGTCTGGAGGCCGCTGACCACCTCGACCAGTTTCATCAGCGGCACCGGATTGAAGAAGTGCATGCCGACCAACCGGCCAGGTTGCTCGAGCCCGTTGGCAATTGCAGTGATGCTGATCGACGATGTGTTGGTCGCGAGGATGGCCTGGGCGCCCACGATCTCTTCGAGTTGCCGGAACAGGCTGCGCTTGGCGTCGAGCCTTTCGACAATGGCCTCGACCACCAGGCCGGCCGTGGCGGCGTCGTGCAACGTTGCCACGGGCTCGATGCGGTCGAGCGCGCGCTTGGCCGCGTCGGGCTGGAGCTTGCCCTTGGCCACCAGACCGTCGATCGTGGCGGTCAGTCTTGTCTTAGCCTCCACAGCCGCGCCTTCGAGCAGGTCAAAGAGGAACACCCTGTGGCCGGCCTGCGCCGCCACCTGCGCGATGCCGGCTCCCATGATGCCCGCACCGACGACCAACACGGGTGCGCCCTGCAACGATGACTTCATGGCTGTGGCATCCATGGGGCAGGACGCTTGTCGAGAAAAGCCGAGAAGCCCTCGCGTGCTTCGTCCGTGCCGCGCACACGGGCGATGGTCGCGGCGGTGAGTTCGCGCACCTCGTGCGTGATGGGGCCGACCTCGAGCTGCGCAAACAGCTGCTTGATCTCGCGCTGTGCGTGCGGCCCACCGGCGAGCAGTTCGCGCACGGTGGCGTCGACGGCGGTGTCGAGTTCGGCCAGCGGAGACACGCGCTGGACGAGCCCGATGGCCAGCGCTTCGTTGGCCGCGATGCGCTGCGTCGTCAGGGCCAGGCGCTTGGCCTGCCGCTTGCCGACTGCGTTGGTGACGTAGGGGCCGATGACCGCCGGCAGGATGCCGAACCGGGCTTCGCTGACCGCGAAGCTCGCGTTGTCGGCGGCGATGGCGATGTCACATGCGCAAGCCAGGCCGACGCCGCCACCCAGCGCAGCACCCTGGACGCGCGCGACCGTTGGTTTGGGACAGGCTTCGATCCGCGCGAGCATGGCCGCGAAGCGGCGCGCGTCCTGCAGGTTCCATTCGAGCGTGGCCTTGCTGGCGCGCTGCATCCATTGCAGGTCCGCACCGGCCGAGAAGTGCTTGCCGGCACCTGCGAGCACGATCACTCGGACCTCGGCATCTTCCGCCAGGGCGGCAAACGCCAGGTCCAGGTCGCCGATCATGGCCTCGTCGAAGGCGTTGAACACCTCGGGGCGCGACATCGTGACCTGCGCCACGCCATTGGCGCGGCGCTCGATTTCCAGAGTGCTCATGTCAGTAGGTTTCGAGATGGAGGCGCCCGTCGCGCTTGAGTGCCGCGCCGAGTTCCTCCCAATTCAGACCGGCCTGGCTCGCAATGTCGCGCAGCGCCAGCACCACCCCTTCTTCCATGCTCTTCAGGCCGCAAACGTAGAAGTAGCTGTCCGGGTCCGCCAGCAGTCTGGCGAGATCGGCCGCGCGTTCGCGCATCGCATCCTGGACGTAGATCTTGGGCTGACCTGGCGTACGGCTGAAGGCGAAGGTGGTGTCGATGAAATCCTTGGGCAGGTTCTGCAGCGGGCCAAAGTACGGCAGTTCCTCCTTGGTTCGGGCGCCGAAAAAGAGCATCAGCTTGCCGCCTTCGAACTTGCCCGATTGGCGAAGGCGGCGGCGCCACTCGGTCATCGCCCGCATCGGCGCGCTGCCGGTGCCGGTGCAGATCATCACGATGTGGCTCTTCGGGTGGTTGGCCATCAGGAAGCTGGCGCCGAAGGGCCCGATCACCTGCACCTCGTCGCCCACTTTCAGGTCGCACATGTAGTTGCTGGCCACGCCGCGCACCGGTTGGCCCTGGTGGTCCTCGAGCACGCGCTTGATGGTCAGCGACAGATTGTTGTAGCCCGGCCGCTCGCCGTTGCGCGGGCTGGCGATCGAATACTGGCGCGGGTGGTGCGGGCGGCCGCTCGCGTCCAGCCCGGGCGGCACGATGCCGATGGACTGACCCTCCAGCACCGGGAACGGCGTGCCGCCGAAGTCGAGCACGATGTGGTGGGTGTCGTACTCCTTGCCGACCTCGGTGACCCGCACGTTGCCGCTCACGGTGGCGGCGAGGGACTTGGTTGCTGCTTTCGGCCCGTACAGGTTGGTGAAGGCATGCGCGGCCGACCACGGCGGCAGTTGCGCACCGTACTGGGCACTGTTGAAGGCACTGTCGCCAGCGGTGGCTGCCGTCGGCGCCTGAACGCTTTCCGGGTCGGTCGCCAGCACATCGCTGCTGACGCCGGCTTCAGCCAGCTGCTCTTCGGTCAGCTCGCCCGGCAGTTCGCCCCAGCCGAACTGGTCCTGCAAACTGTAGGCGATCGACTTGGGCATGGTGCGCCAGTTGTCGATGGAGCCCGTCGGGCAGGGTGAGATGCAGGCCATGCACAGGTTGCAGATCTCGGCGTCGACGACGTAGTTGTTCGAGTCGTGCGTGATCGCCTTGACCGGACAGATCGCCTCGCAGGTGTTGCAGCGAATGCAGATCTCGGGGTCGATGAGATGCTGCTTGATGACGATGACGTCTGACGCGTCCATGTGTTCTTCCAGTGCGAAAGTGCGCTGACCTCAACCCGGTGGTCGGTCAATTGAACCGGACGTAGTCGAAATTGACGGGCTGGCGGTTGATGCCCATGACCGGCGGCGCGATCCAGTTGGCGAACTTGCCCGGTTCGACCACGCGGCCCATCAGACCGGCCACATAGGCGCGATCGGATTCGCTCGGCAGCCATTGGTCCTTGTGCGCGTTCCACTCTGCCTCGCTGACCACTCGACCGTCCGGAGAAATCTTGGCCCCGGCCAGCGGGCCGATGTTGCGGTGGAAGGCCTTGTGCGGTGTCGTCAGCTTGAACGGAATCCCCGCCTTCTCGATCACCTTGTTCCATCGGCCCACGCCAGCGACGCTGTCCTTGATGTAGTCATCGCGCAGCACTTCGTTCAGGGCATTGAGCATCGGCACTTCACGCTCGACCAGTTGGCCGTTCTGCACCGCGAGGACGCGGTAGGTCTGACCGCGCAGCTGGTGGTCGTCGATGCGCTTGCCTTCCTCGTAGCGACCCTTCAGGCCGGTGCTGTAGAAGGTCGCCGCATTGCTCGATTCGTCGGCACCGAACAGGTCGATAGTGACGCTGAAGTGGAAGTTGAGATAGCGCTGAATGGTGGGCAGATCGATCACGCCTGCGGCGCGCAGCTTGGCCGGGTCGTCGGTCTTCAGCTCGTTCATCGCGGCGCAGGTGCGCTGGATGACTCGGCTGATGCCACTCTCACCGACGAACATGTGGTGAGCTTCCTCGGTCAGCATGAACTTGGTCGTGCGGGCCAGCGGGTCGAAGCTGCTTTCGGCCAGCGCGCACAGCTGGAACTTGCCATCGCGGTCGGTGAAGTAGGTGAACATGAAGAAGGAGAGCCAGTCGGGCGTTTCTTCATTGAAGGCCTGCAGGATGCGCGGGTTGTCTTGCTGGCCGCTGCGGCGCTCCAGCAGCGCTTCGCCTTCTTCGCGACCATCGCGGCCGAAGTACTTGTGCAGCAGGTAGACCATCGCCCACAGGTGGCGGCCTTCCTCGACGTTGACCTGGAACAGATTGCGCAGGTCGTACTGGCTGGGGCACGTCAGCCCCAGGTGGCGCTGCTGTTCGACCGATGCCGGTTCGGTATCGCCCTGCGTGACGATGATGCGGCGCAGGTTGGCGCGGTATTCGCCAGGCACGTCTTGCCACGCGGCTTCGCCCTTGTGGTCGCCGAAGTGGATCTTGCGATCGGCCTCGCCCGGGTTGAGGAAGATGCCCCAACGGTAGTCGGGCATCTTCACGTGGCCGAACTGAGCCCAGCCTTCGGGGTCGACGCTGATCGCGGTGCGCAGGTAGACGTCGAAGTTGCTGCTGTTGTCGGGGCCCATGTCGTCCCACCAGCTCAGGAAGCTGGGTTGCCACTGCTCGAGCGCACGCTGCAGGGTGCGGTCTTCGCTGAGGTTGACGTTGTTCGGGATCTTGTCGCTGTAGTTGATGGTGCTCATGATGTCTCTTCCAGTGTGATGTTTAGACACGGTTCCAATCGAAGGCGGCCTTGTCGCCCTTGCCGTAGACCTTGAGCGCACCCTTTTCGCCAACCGCGTTGGGGCGCTGGAATATCCAGTTCTGCCAGGCTGTGAGGCGGCCGAAGACGCGGGTGAACATGTTCTCTGGGCCGTTGAACCGCAGGTTGGCTTCCATGCCCGTCAGCGCGTCGGGGCTCATGGCCACGCGCTCCTCGATGGCGATGCGGGTTTCGTCTGCCCAATCGATGTCATCGGGATTGCTCGTGACCAGACCGACGGCGAAGGCAGCGTCGGCGTCCAGGCCCTTGCCAGCCACGGCGCGAACGGCGTCCAGCGCGGGCTGCTCGTCGTAGAAGCGGCGCTGCAACCGGCTCTGCCCGGTCACCATCGGATAGAAGCCGAAGTTGGTGTCGCCGACAGTGATCTTCGGCGTCTTGGCCTCGTCGTCCGGCAGCGCCAGGTGGTAGCTGCGGTCGCAGGCCAGTGCCAGTTCGAGCAGCGTGCCGCTGAAGCACGAGCCCGGTTCGATCAGCGCAAACAAGCTGCGCGACGAAACGTCCAGGCGGCTGAACGTGCGGCGCAGCAGGCCGATGGTTTCGCGCACCAGCCAGTGGCCCTTGTTAGCGACCAGCGTGGCGTCGACGGCCAGCACGGCCGCGGAGTCGCCTTGAGTCTTGATCAGCCACGTGCCGATCTCCGGCTCGTTCGTGCGCATCTCGAGAATCGCATCTTCCAGCTCGCGGACCATCTGCAGCGGGTACCAAGCGGCCCCTGCGGCTTCGATGCCCGCGATGTCCGACGGCTGCGCGCCACTCGGCCCCTTGACGGTGAAGCTGGCCGTGCGCTTGACACGGTCGATCTCGACGTCGACGAACGGATAACGCAGAGAGTTCGCTTCGATGGCCCGCGTCACTGCCGGCAAGGCAACGCCCTTGCCGTCCGCGGGTCGATCACTGCCTTCGGCCAGTTGCAGCGCGCGTTCCTGCACCTTGGCCGCGAAGACCGCCGGCTTCGCAATGTCATCCACGAGGCGCCAGTCCTTGGCCTTCTGTCCGCGAACACCCTCGACGCTGGTGCAGAAGAGGTCGGCGAGGTCGTGGCGTACCTTCTTCTTGTCGGTGACGCGGGTCAGGCCACCGGTGCCCGGCAACACGCCCAGCAGCGGCACCTCGGGCAGGCTGACTGCGCTGCTGCGATCGTCGACAAGGATGATCTCGTCACAGGCGAGGGCCAGTTCGTAGCCGCCGCCGGCGCAGGCGCCGTTGACCGCCGCGAGGAACTTCAACCCGCTGTTGGCGCTGCTGTCTTCAAGGCCATTGCGCGTCTCGTTGGTGAACTTGCAGAAGTTCACCTTCCAGGCATGGCTGGACACGCCCAGCATGAAGATGTTGGCACCGGAGCAGAAGACCTTCTCCTTGGCGCTGGTGACGACGACCGTGCGAACTTCGGGATGCTCGAAGCGAATGCGGTTGATGGCGTCGTTGAGCTCGATGTCCACGCCGAGGTCATAGCTGTTGAGCTTCAGCTTGTAGCCCGGGCGCAGGCCGGCGTTCTCGTCGAAGTCGGCGGCCAGCGTGGCCACCGCGCCCTCGAACCTGAGTTTCCAGTGGCGGTACTGGCTGGGATGGGTCTGGTAGTCGACGCGGGTGGTCTGGCTCATGCTGGCTCCTGAGTGGCACTAAAATGCGCTTTCCGGAAGCGCGATAAAAGCACTTTAATGCCTGCATCCACTCAGGTCAAGCACTTTGTTGCGTAATTCTTCGTTCGCGCTCAGGCCTGGGTCGACAAGGCGCCGTGGACGAGTTCCCGCAACGCGGCGAACGTGGACTCGAGCGAGGCAGCGCTCGTATCGAGGCGAAATTCTGCTTTCGAATAGAAGGCTGCACGTCCGGCGAGGATGCTCTTCAAGTCCTGCAACGCCTCGCGGTTGCCCGCCATCGGCCGCATGTCACCCTGGGCGGCAACCCGCTTCATGTGATCCTCCGGGTCGGCCTGCAGCCAGACCGTCGTGCAGTGCGCCAACAGCAGGTTGAAGCTGGCAGCGTCAGACACCAGCCCGCCAGGGGTAGCGATCACAGCCTCGGGGTAGATCTGGATCGCTTCCTCGATGGCTCGGCGTTCATAGCGGCGATAGGCGTTCTGGCCGTACAGCGCCTGAATCTCGTTGATCGAGCAGCCGGCGAACTTCTCGATTTCGCGGCTCAACTCGACAAACGGGAATCCGAGGTCCTCGGCCAGCATTTGCCCCAGCGTCGACTTTCCTGCGCCACGCAGGCCAATCAGCGCCACGCGCGCGCTGCGCTGCGAGAGCCCGTGACCGTGGGCGCCGCCGGTGCCGAGCAACTCACCGACCGCTTCGCGGACGCGACGCAGGGTCGCCTCGTCGCTGCGCTCCAACATTTCGCGAAGCATCAGCCACTCCGGCGACCGGGTGGTGAGGTCGCCCAGCAATTCGGCCAGACTGCACTTCAGCGCGCCCGCCACCTGCAGCAACACCAGCACTGACGCGTTGCCCACGCCATATTCGAGGTTGGCAAGGTGGCGCTCGGAAACATCCGCCGCTGCCGACAAGGCCTTGCGGGTCATGCCGCGACGCGCACGCAGCGCCCGCACCCGCTCCCCCAGACCCACCAGGAACGGGTGTTTGCCCGCCGCGTCCGCGTCTTGATCGCCATTCGCCGCGGGCGCGGTTGAGGCGACCTCGCCTTCGGCACCATCGGCCGTCTCGCTAGGGGTAAACGCGGTTGACTGCAATATAGTGCTTGACATGCTCACGGGCTGTCCATAAAGTTCATGAACGCACAATACTGCAACTCTTTGAGATCGGCAAGCTTGCAATGCATTGCGTGCCCCCACCGAGCGAACACCATGCCCGCAGCCACCACCGTCACACCTGAATCGTTCAAGGCCGCGCTCGCCGCGTTGACTGCTCAATTGGCCGGCCGGCCCCTCGATGTCGAGCTCGACGCTTGGCTGAACGCGCAGCACGGCACGAGCAGCAAGACCTACGCCGACCTGAAGACGGCCTGCGAGGCGGGCGTCGCTGCGGGCTGGCTGTGCGACCGCGAAGGTGGCGGCATCCGCTACGGCCGCATCTTCAAGGCTGCTCCCGAGTTGCACGACTTCTCGGTGGATGTGGTCGACATGGCAGACATCGCGGGCCCACACCACGCTCACCCTCTGGGCGAGATCGATCTGGTGATGCCACTGGAAGGCGATGCCCGTTTCGACGGTCGCCCCGCCGGCTGGATGGTGTACCCGCCAGGCAGCGCTCACCGCCCGACCGTCAGTCAGGGCCGGGCCCTGGTGCTCTATCTGCTGCCCCAAGGACAGATCCAGTTCACGCGCTAGGCGCACTGCCCTCACCTACCACGCCAGGGTGACGCAGATCACCAGCGCATCCGGAGACAAAACATGACCGATGCCATCCAGTCCGAAGAAGTCAGAACCCATGACGACGTGGCCGCGCCACCGTCGCGTTTCAACTTCGCGCATCACCTGCTCGAGATCAATTCCGGCCGCGCCGGCAAGCCCGCTTTCGTCGACGATGACGGGAGCCTGAGCTACGGCGTGCTCGCGGATCGCGTGCGCCGCATGGCCACTGGCCTGCGCGCGTTGGGCATCCGGCGCGAGGAGCGCGTGCTGCTGTTGATGCACGATTGCAATGACTGGCCTGTCAGCTTCCTCGGTGCCATCTACGCCGGTCTCGTTCCGGTCGCCGTGAACACGCTGCTGACCGCCGACGACTACGCCTACATGCTCGAGCACTCTCGCGCACAGGCGGTGCTGGTATCCGGCGCGCTGCTGCCTGCATTGACCGCGGCCATGACGCGCTCGGATCACGAAGTCATCAAGGTCATCGTGTCGCGCCCGGTGGCGCCGCTGCATCCTGCGGAGGTGGATCTGGAGGTCTTTCTTCAGGCCCATTTGCCTGCGAGCAAGCCGGCGGCGACAGGCGCAGACGACCCGGGGTTCTGGCTCTATTCGTCAGGCTCCACCGGGCGCCCGAAAGGCACCGTGCATTCGCACGCCAATCCCTACTGGACGGCGGAGCTGTATGGCAAGCGCTTGCTGCAATTGCAGGAGAACGACGTTTGCTTCTCGGCCGCCAAGCTGTTCTTTGCCTATGGCCTGGGCAACGGCCTGAGCTTTCCGATGAGCGTGGGCGCCACCACCTTGCTGATGCCCGAGCGCCCCACCCCCGAAGCCACCTTCAAGCGCTGGCTGGGTGAGGTCGGCGGGCTCAAGCCCACCGTCTTCTTTGGTGCCCCCACGGGCTTTGCGGGCATGTTGGCCCACAAGGCGTTGCCGGCGCGCAAGGCAGTCTCGCTGCGCCTGGTCTCGTCGGCAGGCGAGGCGCTGCCCGCTGAACTCGGCGAGCGTTTCAAGCATCACTTCGGCGTGGACATCGTCGATGGCATCGGCTCCACCGAGATGCTGCACATCTTTCTCTCCAACCGTCCCGATCGTGTTCGCTACGGCACCACGGGCTGGCCGGTTCCCGGGTACGCCGTGGAGTTGCGGGACGAGGCCGGTGCACCCGTGCCCGATGGCGAGCCCGGCGACCTCTACATCCACGGCCCCAGCGCCGCGATGATGTACTGGGGCAACCGTGCGAAGACCCGCGAGACCTTCCAGGGAGGCTGGACCAAGAGCGGCGACAAATACGTGCGCAACGCCGACGGCAGCTACACCTACGGCGGACGCAGTGACGACATGCTCAAGGTCAGCGGCATCTATGTCAGCCCCTTCGAAGTGGAGGCGACGCTGGTGCAGCACCCCGCAGTACTGGAAGCCGCCGTCATCGGCAAGGAGGACGGCGAAGGTCTGACCAAGACCAAGGCGTTCGTCGTGTTGAAGGCCGGAGCCAGCGTCGACGAGGCCGAACTGAAGGCCTTCGTGAAGGAGCGACTGGCGCCCTACAAGTACCCGCGCTTCATCGAATTCGTGGATGACCTGCCGAAGACCGCGACCGGCAAGATCCAGCGCTACAAGCTGCGTGAGCTCGAAGCCGGGCGCAGCCAGGTCGCCTGATCGATCATGGAATCCGAGTTCGTCGAGATCACCTGGCGTGGCCACCCGGTGCGCATCGAGCATGGGTGGATCGCGCCGGAGCGGCAGCGTGACCCGCTGCTGGTCTTTCTGCACGAAGGCCTCGGTTCGCTGGCCATGTGGAAGGATTTTCCGCAGCGCCTGTGCGCAGCCCTCGGATGCCGCGGCCTCGTGTACTCCCGCCCGGGCTACGGCCGTTCGACACCCCGCGCGGCCGAGGAGGCCTGGGACCTCGACTTCATGCACCGCCAGGCTCACGAGGTTCTGCCCGCACTGCTGCAGGCGCTCGACATCGACGCCGCACACGACAAGCCCTGGCTGTTCGGCCACAGCGACGGCGGCTCGATCGCGCTGTTGTATGCCGCGCGTTTTCCCGAGCGCATTCGCGGCGCGGTGGTTCTCGCGCCGCACATCCGGGTCGAAGACCTGTCGGTCGACAGCATCGAGAAGGCGCGCCAGGCCTACCTCGACACCGACCTGCGGCAGCGCCTCGCCCGCTACCACGACGACCCCGATTCCGCCTTCTGGGGCTGGAACCGCATCTGGTTGCACCCGCCCTTCAAACAGTGGTCGATCGAGGCCGAGATCGGCGCCATCACCTGCCCGCTGATGGCGGCGCAGGGCCTGGACGACGAATACGGAACGCTGGAGCAGATCCGCGGCATTGCGCGCCGCGTGCCGCAGACGGAACTGCTCGAGTTGGCCGACTGCGGGCACTCGCCGCACCGAGATCAGCCGGAGGCGCTGATCGCCGCCGTCAAGACATTCTTCCAACGACAAACGAGAGACAACGCATGAAACTCCTCCGCGCCACCTGCTTCGCCACGGCCATCGCAGCCGCACTCGTGCCTGCTGCGATGGCGCAGACCGCGCCCAAACTCAAGGTCGGCCTGATGCTGCCCGCGACCGGCACATTCGCCGCACTCGGCACGGCGATCGAAAACGGCTTCAGGCTGTACGTGGCCGAACAAGGCGGCAAGATCTCGGGGCGCGAGATCGAGATCGTGAAGGTCGATGACGAATCCGACCCGTCGAAGGCCACCGACAACGTCAACAAGCTGGTCAAGCGCGACAACGTCGACGTGCTGGTGGGCACCGTTCACAGTGGCGTGGCGATGGCCATGGCCAAGGTCGCCAAGGACAGCGGCACGCTGCTGATCGTGCCCAACGCCGGCGCCGACGCGGTCACCGGCCCGATGTGCGCGCCCAACATCTTCCGCAGCAGCTTCAGCAACTGGCAGCCGGGTTACGCGATGGGCGAGGTGATGGCCAAGAAGGGCATCAAGACCGCCGTCTCGATCACCTGGAAATACGCGGCGGGTGACGAATCGGTGCGTGGCTTCAAGGAGGCCTTCGAGAAAGGCGGGGGCAAGGTCGTCAAGGAACTGAGCCTGCCATTCCCGAACGTGGAATTCCAGGCCCTGCTGACCGAGATCGCTGCGGCCAAGCCCGAGGCGGTCTACACGTTCTTCGCCGGCGGCGGCGCCGTCAAGTTCGTCAAGGACTATGCGGCAGCGGGCCTGAAGAAGAACATCCCGCTGTACGGCGCCGGGTTCCTCACCGATGGCACGCTCGAAGCGCAAGGCGCCGATGCCGATGGGCTGCTGACCACGCTTCACTATGGCGACAGCCTGAGCGTGCCGCGCGATGCGAGCTTCCGCCTCAGCTACGCCAAGGCCTACAAGCTGCAACCCGATGTCTACGCGGTGCAGGGCTACGACGCCGCTCAGATGCTGGCCACTGGCCTCGCGGCCGTCAAAGGCGATCTGAGCAAGAAGGCCGAATTCACCGCTGCCGTCGAGAAAGCCAAGATCGACAGTCCTCGTGGCGCCTTCAGCGTCAGCAAGAGCCACAACCCGGTGCAGGACATCTACTTGCGCCAGGTGGTCGGCAAGGAGAACAAGGTCATCGGCGTCGCCAGCAAGTCGCTGAGCGATCCCGGCCGCGGCTGCAAGATGTAAGTCCGGCGCGACCGCCCATTCCCTATGTCTGTGCCGGCTGCCTCGGCAGCCGGGCAGAGGAGGCTTTGTCCGATGGACCTTGCGACCTTTCTCATCCAATGCCTGAACTCGCTGCAGTACGGCCTGCTCTTGTTCCTCGTGGCCAGCGGCCTGACATTGATCTTCGGGATCATGGGCGTCATCAATCTGGCGCACGGCAGCTTCTACATGATCGGCGCCTACATGGCATTTGCGTTGTCGCCCATCGTGGCCTCGACGTTCGGCGGCGGGTTCTTCGCCGTGCTGGCCGTCGGCACGGTGCTGGCCGTGCTGCTGGGCTACGTTCTCGAGTGGGCCTTCTACAGCTACCTCTATGAACGCGAACACCTGCAGCAGGTGCTCATGACGTACGGCCTGATCCTCGTCTTCGAAGAACTGCGCAGCCTGCTGGTCGGCGACGACGTGCACGGCGTGCAAGCGCCCGAGATCCTGGCGGGCACGCTGCCGCTCGGCGACATGATGACCTACCCGGTGTATCGCCTGTTCGTCTCCGGTGTCTGCATCGCGCTGGCGCTGGGCATGTTCTTCGTCTTCACGCGCACCCGGCTCGGGATGATGATCCGTGCCGGAAGCGCCAACCGCGAGATGGTCCAAAGCCTGGGCATCGACATCAAGTTTCTCTACCGCGTGGTCTTCGCGGCCGGCGTGGCCATTGCGGCGCTCGCCGGCATGGTGGCCGCGCCCGTGAGCAGCGTCTACCCGGGCATGGGCGCCTCGGTGCTGATCATCTGCTTCGTGGTGGTGGTGATCGGGGGCATCGGTTCCATCCGCGGTGCGCTGGTGGCCGCCCTGCTCATCGGCTTCGTCGACACCTTCGGCAAGGTGCTGGCCCCGCAGGTCTCCGGCGTTCTCGTCTATGTGCTGATGGCCTTGATCCTGCTGTGGAAGCCCGACGGCCTGTTCAAGGCGGGATGACGCGATGAAACAGCAACTCTCCTTCAAGGCGGTCTTCGTCATCGCGGCGTTCGCGTGCCTGGCCCTGTATCCGCTGGTCGCGGGCAAGTTCGGCATCGACCTCGTGACCAAGATCATGGTCTTCGCCGTCTTCGCGCTCAGCCTGGAGCTGCTGGTCGGCGGCGCCGGGCTCGTTTGCTTCGGGCAGGCCGCGTTCTTCGGCATCGGTGCCTACGCCGCGGTGATCCTGTCGCCGCAGGACAGCACGGCCTCTGTACTCTGGCTGCTGCCCGCGGCCGTGCTGGCAGCAGCCGCGTACGCGCTGTTCGTCGGCGCGCTCTCGCTTCGCACGCGGGGCGTCTACTTCATCATGGTCACGCTGGCGTTTGCACAGATGGCCTACTACGTGGTGCACGACACGCCGCTGGGCGGCGGGACCGATGGCATCTACCTGACGACGAAGCCCGTGCTCGGCACGCTGCTGGACCTGGACAAACCGGTGGTGCTCTACCTCTTCACCTTGAGCGCGCTGGCGGGTGTGTTCGTGTTCCTGGCGCTGTTGTCGCGGTCTCGCTTCGGGCGCGCGCTGGCTGGGATACGGGTCAACGAACAGCGCATGCGCGCCACCGGCTTCGCGACCTACCCCTACAAGCTGGCGGCATTCACGATCTCGGGCGCCATCGCTGGCCTGGCCGGATTTCTCTTCGCGGTGAAGGACGGTTTCGTGAACCCTGAACTGATGAGCTGGCATTTCAGCGGCTCGGTGCTGATCATGATCATCCTCGGGGGCATCGGCCACCTGCGCGGCGCCCTGATCGGGGCCTTCGCCTTCGCTCTGCTGCAAGAGTTCTTTCAGTCCGAGGCCATCTTCGGCGCCTTCGCGAAGCATTGGACCCTGGGCCTGGGGCTGACCATCATCGCCAGCGTTGCCCTCCTGCCGCGTGGGCTGGTGGGCTTGCCCGGTCAGTGGAAGGAGCGGCTGATTGGCCGCACGTCACGGCGCGCGGAAGTGGCGGAGGTCCGCCCATGAGTGCCGAGATCCTGCTGCGCGGCCTCCACATCTCACGCCGCTGGGGCGGCCTCGTCGCACTGAACAAGGTGTCGCTCGAACTGCAGCGAGGCACGGTGCATGCGGTGATCGGCACCAACGGCGCGGGCAAGTCGACATTGATCAATATCCTCTCGGGCGAGCTCGCACCTTCGCACGGCCACGTGGAGTTGCTCGGTCAGAACGTGACCGCCTGGCCCCAGCCGAAGCGTGCCCAAGCCGGTCTGGGTCGCAGCTACCAGCGCAACACGATCTACCCCAGCTTCACCGTGCTGGAGAACTGCCGCCTGGCGGCGCAGGCCCGCACGCCCCGGCCGTGGCGGTGGTGGCAGGACGCATCGCGCTGCGAAGCCAGCGTGTCGGCGGCCCACGAAGCCGCCACGCGCGCCGGCCTGCAGGGCTTTCTGAACCAGACTGCCGGGCTGCTCAGCCATGGGCAGAAGCGCCAGCTCGAGATCGCCATGTGCCTGGCCACCGCGCCGCAAGTGCTCTTGCTGGACGAACCGCTGGCCGGCATGGGCGCCGAAGAAACCGAACGCATGCTGGCCCTGCTGGTCGAGCTCAAGCGCACCCACGCGATCCTCCTGGTGGAGCACGACATGGACGCCGTGTTCCGCGTTGCCGACTGCATCACTGTGATGGTCAACGGCGGGGTCATCGCGTCGGGCACGCCCGACTTTGTGCGCAACAGCGCCGAAGTTCGGGTCGCCTACCTCGGGGAGCACTGAAATGAATGTCGCTCGTCGCAAGTCCGCTGTCGGCCCGTTGCTGTCGTTCGTGAATGTCGGTTCGGCGTGTCGCGGCAGGTGCTAC
>JBDTVC010000108.1:0-15261 GCA_040007475.1 Burkholderiales bacterium | reverse complement strand
GAAGTAGGTCGTGCCGCAGTTGTCCTGCGGGTAGAAGCCGTAGGGCTTGCCGCAGGTGGTGGCGCCGATCAGGTTCACCTGCACGCCCACGCCGCGCAGCCCGTTGACCACCGCCTCGCTGGCCGAGCAGGTGCCGCCCCCGACGAGCATGTACACACGCGACAGGTTCAGCGTCGGCAGCGGGGTACCACTCGCCAGCGAGAAGCCGCCCGGCGAGGTGGCGAAGAACGGCGTGATCGTCTGCCCCGCGGTGAGCTGGAACGGGTTCTTGTCGTTGAAGGTCTGCTGCTCGAAAACCTTGGCCGTGGTCGGGCCCGCGCCGGCGATCATGTAGGCGAGCTCGGCCGCGATGTCGAGATAACCGCCGCCGTTGTAGCGCATGTCGAGCACGAGGTCGGTGATGCCGCTGGTCTTCAGCTGGTTGATCGCGGCGACGAGTTCGGCCTCCGAGGTCGCGAGGTGGTCGTTGAACTGCAGGTAGCCGACGCTCTGGTTCGGCGCCGGCAGCGTCTTCACGTTCTGCACCGTGGCGGTGGCCAGCGCGGCGGCCGTCAGGGTCACGTTGTGCGGCACGCTGGCGCCGAGGTCCAGCACGCTGAAGGTGTGTGGACCGGCAGCGGTCGGGAACAGGCCGGCGTTCAGCACGTCGACTCCCGCTCCCGTGCCGTCGTTCACCAGGTCGACGCCATCGACGCGAAGGATCTGCGCGCCCCGCGCAATGCCTGCGGTCACGGCCGGCGTGCCCGGGCTGGTGTACGCGACGACCGCCTTGCGTGGCGGTGTGGCGGCGACCAGCGCGATCTCGAAGCCGTAGCCGTAGGAGACGCCCGACTGCGACAGCGCGACCCAGGTCGGCGTGTCGTAGACGAAATGGAAGCGGTCCTTCTTGGCGCCCGATGCGGTGAGCAACGGCGACTTCAGCGCATCGAAGTAGTCGACGGTCGTTGCATAGGCGGCGGGGTTCAGCGTCGCCGCACTCAGGGCGCGCACGTCGCGGTACCAGAGGTAGGTCTCGTCGATCCACGAGCGGACCCATGTCTTCTCATCGGCCGCCGTGCCCTGCACATCGGTCGAGCGTGGCACCGCGCAGTGCTGGGCCACGCTGCTCGACGCGACCAGCCCGCTGCTCGGGTCAGGCGGCGCGGTGCTCGCGCCCGGCGTCCCCCCGCCTCCGCCTCCGCCACCACAGCTGGCCAGCGCCAGCAGCGAACCCCAGACTCCACCGACGCGCAGCGCGCGCCCGATCGACATCGATGACAGCTTCATGCTGTCCATCATAAAGGGCCCTCAGCGCGCCGCCCGCTTGCGCGACGGTGGCGGCGCGACGTGGTGGCGCAGGTGCGTAAGTGGCAGCGCTGCACCGGCCTTGACCTCGCCGAGCGAGAAGCTGGTGTGCAGGTCCTTCACGTGCGGCAGGTTCAGCAGCACGTCGAGCGAGAACTTCGAGAACGCGTCGAGGTCGGTCGCCATGACCTGCAACTCGAAGGTGCCCGAGCCCGAGATGTAGTGGCAGGCGATCACCTCGGGGATGCGGCGGATCGCGTCCTCGAGTTCGCGCGTCGACGCGGCGGTGTTGCGATCGGCGTCGATGCGCACGAACGCGAGCACGCCGAGGCCGATCTTGCGGCGGTCGATCTCGGCACGGTAGCCGGTGATGAAGCCCTGCTCCTCCAGCCACCTGACGCGCCGCCACGTCGGCGCCGCCGAGATGCCGATGCGTGTGGCGAGCTCGGCGTTCGACAGCCGCGCGTCTTGCTGCAACTCTCGCAGGATAGCGATGTCGTAGCGGTCGAGATCGGCGCCATGCGCCTCCGGCACATCGGCCGGAGTCGGTAAGGGCTTACCCGAAGTCGTCTTTTTGAGCACCATCGCCTTCATCTTGCTTTGATTTGAGCAAGATTATTGCTTGAACCCGCACTGTGCAGACAAACATAGAAAGGACTAATCTCACCCGAATCCCTACACTGTGCGCTGGTGCGGCGTGGCCACGAGCCGCTGGCCGCCCTCTTCGAAAACCCCCTTTGATGCTGGAGTGTTGAACGATGAATGCACCGCTGCCCGAGGCGATCCGCAAGGCGCTCGAGACCGTCTCGCTGGACGACAAGTACGCACTCGAGAACGGCCGCGCGCTGATGAGCGGCACCCAGGCGCTGGTGCGTCTGCCGATGCTGCAGAAGAAGCGCGATGCGCTGGGCGGGCTCAACACCGCGGGCTTCATCAGCGGCTACCGCGGCTCGCCGCTGGGCGGCTACGACCAGGCGCTGTGGCAGGCCAAGAAGCACCTCGCCGCGCAGAACATCGTGTTCACGCCGGGCGTCAACGAAGAACTCGCGGCCACCGCGGTGTGGGGCTCGCAGCAGCTCGATCTGTACCCGCAGTCGAACAAGTTCGACGGCGTCTTCGGCATCTGGTACGGCAAGGGCCCGGGCGTGGACCGCTGCTCCGATGTGTTCAAGCACGCGAACATGGCCGGCACCAGCAAGCATGGCGGCGTGATCGCACTGGCGGGTGACGACCACATCGCGAAGAGCTCGACCGCGGCGCACCAGAGCGACCACATCTTCAAGGCCTGCGGGCTGCCGGTGTTCTTCCCGAGCAGCGTGCAGGACATATTGGATATGGGCCTGCACGCGTTCGCGATGAGCCGCTTCGCCGGCGTGTGGTCGGGCATGAAGACGATCCAGGAGATCGTCGAATCGACCGCCAGCGTGTTCGTCGACCCGGACCGCGTCGACATCGTGCTGCCCGAAGACTTCCAGATGCCCGACGGCGGCCTGCACATCCGCTGGCCGGACGCACCGCTCGAGCAGGAAGCGCGGCTGATGGACCACAAGTGGTACGCGGCGCTGGCCTATGTGCGCGCGAACAAGCTGAACCACAACGTCATCTCGGGCCCCGCGGGTGGGTCATCGGATCGCTTCGGCCTGATCGCCAGCGGCAAGGCCTACAACGACACGCGCCAGGCGCTGCACGACCTGGGCCTGGACGACGACGAGTGCCGGCGCCTCGGCATCCGGCTGCACAAGGTCAACGTGGTGTGGCCGCTGGAGGCGACGATCACGCGCGACTTCGCGCAAGGTCTGCAGGAGATCCTCGTCGTCGAAGAGAAGCGCCAGGTCATCGAGTACCAGCTGAAGGAAGAGCTCTACAACTGGCGCGCCGACGTGCGACCCAACGTGCTCGGCAAGTTCGACGAGGCCGATGGCGACGACAGCGGCGGCGAGTGGAGCCAGCCGAACCCGAGCAAGAACTGGCTGCTGCGCGCACAGGCCGACCTGACGCCCGCCATCATCGGCAAGGCGATCGCGAAGCGCCTGAAGAAGCTCGGTGTCGATGCCGACACCGCCGCGCGCATGGACGCGCGGATCGCGCTGATCGAGGCCAAGGAGCGCTCGATGGTCGTGCAGGCGATCGACACCAGCGAGCGCACGCCGTTCTTCTGCAGCGGCTGCCCGCACAACACCAGCACGCGCGTGCCCGAAGGCTCGCGCGCGGTCGCCGGCATCGGCTGCCACTACATGGCGGTGTGGATGGACCGCAGCACCGTCACCTTCAGCCAGATGGGCGGCGAGGGCGTGTCGTGGGTCGGCCAGGCCGCGTTCACGAAGGACCAGCACGTGTTCGCCAACCTGGGCGACGGCACCTACTACCACTCAGGCCTGCTCGCGGTGCGCCAGAGCATCGCCGCGGGGGTGAACATCACCTACAAGATCCTGTTCAACGACGCCGTCGCGATGACCGGCGGCCAGCCGGTGGACGGCACGCTGAAGGTGCCCGAGATGTCGCGCGAGCTCGATGCCGAAGGCGCGGTGAAGATCGTCGTCGTGACCGACGAGCCGGAGAAGTACGACGCGCCCGAGATCGCCGGTCGCCTCGCCAAGGGCGTGACGGTGCACCACCGTGACACGCTCGACGCGATCCAGAAGGAGCTGCGCGAAATCAAGGGCTGCACGATCATCATCTACGACCAGACCTGCGCGACCGAGAAGCGCCGCCGCCGCAAGCGCGGCACGCTGGTCGACCCGGCCAAGCGCGTGATCATCAACGAGCTGGTGTGCGAAGGCTGCGGCGACTGTTCGGTGCAGAGCAATTGCCTCAGCGTCGAGCCGGTCGAGACCGAGTTCGGCCGCAAGCGCCGCATCAACCAGAACACCTGCAACAAGGACTACTCCTGCGTGAAGGGCTTCTGCCCGAGCTTCATCACCGTCGAGGGCGGGCAGTTGAAGAGCAAGAAAAAGGACGCGACGAAGCCGAACCCGTTCGCACTGCCGCCGTTGCCCGAACCATCGCTGCCGCTGGCCGAGACGCCGTGGGGCATCGTCGTCGCCGGCGTCGGCGGCACCGGCGTGATCACGATCGGCCAGCTGCTCGGCATGGCCGCACACCTGGAGGGCAAGGGCATCGTCACGCAGGACTCGGCCGGCCTCGCGCAAAAGGGCGGCGCGACCTGGAGCCACATCCAGATCGCCAACCGCGCGGACGCCATTCTCACGACCAAGGTCGGCACCGCCGAAGCCGATCTCGTGATCGGTTGCGACCCGATCGTCACCGCGAACAAGAGCACGCTGGTGGTGATGCGCGAAGGCCGCACGTATGTCGCGATGAACACGCACGGCTCGCCGACCGCGGCGTTCGTGACGAACCCGAACTGGCAGTTCCCGGCCGCGAACTGCGACGCCGCGGTGCTGAACGCGACCGGCGCCGCGAACGTCGGCACGCTGGATGCCGATGCACTCGCGGTGCAGCTTGTCGGCGACTCGCTCTACACCAACCCGCTGATGCTCGGCTACGCGTGGCAGAAGGGCAAGGTCCCGCTCAGCTTGGCTGCGATGATGCGGGCGATCGAGCTGAACAACGTGCAGGTCGAGAACAACAAGCTCGCGTTCGAGTGGGGTCGCCGCGCGGCGCACGACCTGGCGGCGGTGCAGGCGCTGCTGAAGCCTGCCAACGTGATCGAGTTCGTGAAGAAGACCGTGAACCTCGATGACATGGTCGCCAAACGCGTCGAGTTCCTCACCGACTACCAGAACGCCGCGTACGCGCAGCAATACAAGGCCTTCGTCGAGAAGGTGCGCGCCGCCGAAGCGCCGCTGAACAGCAGACGCCTCAGCGCGGAGGTCGCACGCTACCTGTTCAAGCTGATGGCCTACAAGGACGAGTACGAGGTCGCGCGGCTGCACAGCGACCCGAAGTTCCTCGCGCAGATCGCGGCGCAGTTCGAGGGCGACTACAAACTGAACTACCACCTCGCGCCGCCTCTGACCGCGAAGAAGAACGACAAGGGCGAGCTGCAGAAGAGCCAGTTCGGCCCCGCGATGCTGACCGGCTTCAGATGGCTGGCCAGGCTCAAGGGCCTGCGTGGCACCGCGTTCGACGTGTTCGGCAGGAGCGAGGAGCGCCGCACCGAGCGCGCGCTGATCGGCGAGTACCGGGCCGCGATCGACGAAGTTCTGCGCACGCTGAACGCCGGCAACCTGGCGCTGGCGATCGAGATCGCGCACATCCCCGAAGAGATTCGCGGCTACGGCCATGTGAAGGATCGCCACCTCGCCGCGGCGCGCCCGAAATGGGCCGCGCTGATGAGCGAGTGGCGCGCCGGCGGCCAGCAGCAAGCGGCCTAGGTCGAAGCAGGGCGCCGTCCTACAGCCGGCGGCTCGGCGGCTGGGCAGACTTCATTCATGTGTTCTCAGCAGGAACCGACGCATGAATGACGCACAACGCCCCACCTCGTACGGAGTGTTCAAGCCGGTCGGCCACGTGGTGATGGCTTTTCCGACCGCAGCCGACAGCGACCGTGCGTCGAGCGCGCTGATCGCCTCTGGCTTCGGTGCGACCGACATCACGGCCCACACGCCGGCGCAGATGCTTGAGCAGGCCGAGCGCGACGTGGCGCAGGCCGGCACGCTCGCGGGTCTCGGCCAGGAGCTCAACCTCGTGAAAGCGCACGGCGAATTGGCGCGCCAGGGCAGCAGCTTCCTGGTGGTGCGGGCACGCACGCGCGAGGACACCGCGACGCTCACGCAGGTCGCCCTGCATTGCCACGCCAGCCGCGCGCAGCACTATGGCCGCCTGGTGATCGAGGAGCTGATCCCGGTCGGCGGGTCGGACCACCAGGTGGCCGAATCGACCGACCGCGGGCTCGATGCGCAAACGACGTCCGGCGCCGAAAGCGCGCGGTCCGGCGGGGTCTCGCGATGAGGTCGCGCAAGCCGACGCAGCGCGACGTGTCGAAGCCGCGCCCGAGCGGCGAAGTGGTTCGTGACCGGCATGCACCGACGACGAGCCGGACACGCCATGCCGCGGGTGACGCCGCGCAGCGCTACGCGCCCGGCGCAGACACGCAAGACAGCCAGGGCACCGACTGGCTGAATGACCTGGAAAGGAAGCAGCCATGACGACGAGCAGCATCTCCGGCGGCGAACGCGCCGCACGACGCTCCCCCGGCAAGGATGTGGACGCACTCGGCCCCAGCGACAGCTCGGACAGCGGCAGCGACATCCAGGGCGAACGCGAAATGGCCACCGGCGTCGATCAGGCCGACGAACTGGGGGCCATGCCGGTCCAGGGCGCGAGCGACAGTGACGCACGCGGCACCGGCGAACGCGGCTCCGCCACCGGCCGCGACGGACCGGACGGTGGCGACATCGCGCCCGACCGGATCGAGGGCGCCGGTGACGAGAGCACCATCGACGACGTCGACCTCCTTGCGGAGGAGGGCGAGGAGCCCGATCCGCAGGACGAGCTGCCCGAAGAGCGGGGCCGCGACCGTGAGCCGCGCCGTCGGTGAACCCATCGAGATGCCAGGAGCCAGAAATGACCTCGACCCACACACCGCACGCGGCGCGGACAACCACGCCGATCGTCTTCACCGACGGCGATGGTCATGTCCACACCGTGCCGCCGGGGCCTTGTCTGATCGAGCCGATCGACGACGATCGTGTGCTCGTCGTATGGGACGAGACGGGTGAACGTTCGGCCTCGATGTCGGTCATCGAAGCCGAACGCGCGCAACAGGACGGGAGCTTGGTGCTGCTGGACTGAAGCCGTGGTGCGCTGAACGGGGTGGGCGAGGCCCATGCTGCGCATTTATTGAACGGTCACGACAAGCGCGGCGAAATGCCGGGAGGGAACCGACCCACAGAATCCGGGCTCGACACAGGTCCCCGGATGAATGCTTCTGACAATCCTCGTTACACGCCCGTCGCCATCGCCTTTCACTGGGTGCTGGCGATTGCGATCGTCGGCTCGTTCTGCGTCGGGCTGTACATGTCGGATCTGCCGATGTCGCCGGCGCGGCTGAAGCTCTTCAACTGGCACAAGTGGGCCGGCATCACGATCCTCGCGCTGTCGGCACTGCGCCTGCTCTGGCGCCTGACCCACCGGCCGCCCGCCGATGTACCCATGCCGACCTGGCAGCGACGCGCCGCCCACGCCACGCACATCGCGTTGTACGGGCTGTTCTTCCTGGTGCCGCTGGCGGGCTGGGCCTACAGCTCGGCGGCCGGGTTCCCGGTCGTCGTGTTCGGCGTGATCCCGCTGCCCGACTTCGTGCCGGTGGACAAGGCGCTCGCGGAGGTGCTGAAGTCTCGCCACCACATGCTCGCGTTCGCGCTCGCCTTCGTCGTGCTGCTGCACATCGCTGCCGCCCTCAAGCACCATTTCCTCGATCGCGACGGCCTGCTGCAACGCATGTGGCCGCGCAAGACCTCGGTAAACGCATGAAAGCCTACCTCACCCTCTCGGCCCTCGCCCTCACCGCGGCCTTCGCCGCACCGGCGTGCGCGCAACAGAAGCTCGTCGCGGCGCAAAGCGAGATCGCGTTCACCAGCAAACAGATGGGCGTGCCGGTCGACGGCAAGTTCAAGAAGTTCGACGCGCAGGTCGCGTTCGATCCGAAGCAACCCGCCGCCGCCAAGATCGCCTTCACGATCGACGTCGGCAGTGCGACGCTGGGCTCGGCCGAGACCGAGGCCGAGCTCGTGAAGCCGGACTGGTTCAACATCAAGCTGTTCCCGCAGGCCACGTTCCAGAGCAGCGCCGTGAAGGCCACCGGGCCGGGCAAGTTCGACGTGGCCGGCAAGCTCGCGATCAAGGGCGCGAGCGTCGACGTGGTCGTGCCGGTCACGCTCGCGCAGGCCGGCGGCAACACCACGGCGAGCGGCGCGTTCACGATCAAGCGGCTCGACTACAGAATAGGCGACGGCGATTGGAAAGACACCTCGATGGTCGCCAACGACGTGCAAGTCAAGTTCAAGCTCGTGCTGACCGGCGTCGGCGCGCTCTGAGTTCACCCCCTCCCTTTTCACCCTCAGGATCATTCCCATGACCAAGACCCTCCTCGCCTGCCTGCTCGCTGCCGGTGCCGTTACCGCCCACGCCGAGATCGCCACCTACGCGATCGACCCGTCGCACACCTTCGTGACCTTCGAGGCCAACCACATGGGCACCTCGACGCTGCGTGGCCGCTTCGACAAGAAGGAAGGTACCGTGACGCTCGACAAGGCCGGCAAGAGCGGCAAGGCCGACATCACCATCGACACCACGTCGATCAGCACCGGCGTTCCCGCCCTCGACACGCACCTGAAGAGCAAGGACTTCTTCAACGCCGCCGAGATCGGCACCGCCAAGTTCACGGCCGACAAGTTCAGCTTCAGCGGCGACAAGCTCAGCGAACTTGCCGGCACGCTGACGCTGCTGGGCAAGACTCAGCCGGTCACGCTGAAGGCCACGAACTTCAACTGCTACGTCAACCCGATGCTCAAGCGCGAAGTCTGCGGCGGCGACTTCGAGACGACGATCGCGCGCACGGCGTACGGCATGAGCTACGGCATGAACTACGGCCTGCCCGACAACATCCGTCTGCTGATCCAGATCGAAGCCGTCAAGCAGTAAATGGAGCACCCCGCTCACCGGGTACGGCGATCGACCCTCCGGGAGGGTCGGGCCTTGCTTGGGGCGGCCCGGCGCGGCGGCCCCGCGTCATGACGGCACCCCGCTCGCCGGGGTCGGCGATCGTGCTGCTGGCCCTCGCGGCCGGCGGCGCCGCGGACATGGCACAGGCCGCGCCGCAGGAATTCGCGATCGATCCAGCGAGCACCCACGTGCACTGGGAGGTCAGGCACTTCGGGACCTCGACCTCGCGCGGCCGCTTCGATGCGATCAACGGCAGCATCACGCTGGACCGCGAAGCACACACGGGAAGCGCATCGTTCACGATCGCGACCGGCTCGATCTCGACCGGCTTCGCGCCATTCGACGGCGTGTTGCGCGGCCCCTACCTGCTCGCGACGAGCGAGTACCCGAGCGCGTACTTCGTCGCGCAACGCTTCACCTTCGACGGTGACCGGCTCGTCTCGGTGACCGGTGACTTCACGCTGCGCGGCACGAGCCGCACGCTGACGCTGCGCGCGCTGCGCTTCTCGTGCCGCAACGACACCGACCCGGTTCGCGAGGTGTGCGGCGGCGATTTCGAGACCGAGTTCCGGCGCAGCGCGTTCGACATCACGCACAGCCTGCCGTTCGTCGCCGACTCGGTGCGGGTGATCGTCCAGATCGAAGCGATCCGCCGCTGAGCGACCCTGAGTCGCCAGGGTCCGGCTGCACGCCCGGCAAGACCGTCGCTCAGAACGACCAAGTTGCTGCCATGTAGCCGATGCGGCGCGTCGGCAATTGTGCGAGCACCGAATCCGAAGGCCCGCCATAGAGGCGCAGCCCGGCGTCCAGCCGCACGCGGTCGCCTTGCCACCCGAGCGAACCGGTCACGACATGGCCGCGATCGGCAGGTGTGAACAGCACATCGATCGCCGGCTGCCACTTGTCGTGCTGCCAGCTCAGGCGCGCAAACAGGTTGCTGCGTCGCAGGTTCGTCGAGGCGCTGAACGCGCTCGTCTGCCAGGCGAGGTTGCCGGCCACCGCGCGCGCCGGTGCGGGCGTGCCGACAAGTGCGGCGAGGCCGCGGTTGCGCGTGGTCCACGCATCCCATTGCGCATTCGACAGCGCGGTGCCGTCCCACCACGCCTCGGCGAGCAGGCTCAGCTGTGACTCGTTCGTCCAGGTGCCGCCGATCAACACCTGCGCGGTGCGGCCGGTGCGCGCGGCCTGCCACGGGTTTGCGCGCAGCAGCGCGGCATCGGGCGCATCGCTGGCCAGCGTGTCCGCGTGCGCCATGACGCGCGCGGACGCATGCAGCTCGAGCGAATCGCCAGCCACCCACGCCAGCGCTGCGCCTGCACTCGCGCCGGTGTGCGCGCCGACGCGCGCGAAGCCGTGCCAGTCGATCGCGCCATCGCGCCGATAGACGCGCGCCGCGAGCGCGGGCTCCTCGGCGCCACGCTGGTCGCGCGGCTTCGTCGGGTTGACGAGCACGAACGACCATGCCGTGCTCGCATCGAAGTGCTCGGCCATCAGCAGCGGCCGGCCCTCGGCAGTGCTGTTCAGCAGCGTGCGGCGTGCCTCCTGCGCGACCACGTCGTTCGGGCGAAAGCCGTAGCCCACGTCCCAGCCGACGATCTTCTTGCCGGCGCTGAACTGCCAGCCCGCCGCGTCGGCCGAGCCGTAGAGCTCGTTGACGAACCCGTGGCTGCGCAGCGGCTCGCCTTCGAGGCGCTGGTGCTGCCCGGTGCCGACGAAGGTGAAGCCGTGGCCGCTGCCGCGCAGCTCGGTCTCGACGGTGGCGCCGCGCGAGCCCTGCGTGAACGGGGCGTTCGGGTTCGCCTGGTTGTCGATCCACTGCGGGCGCACCTGGCCGCTGACCTCGGGTGCGGCATGGCAGGCCGCTGCCGCGAAGGCGACCACCCACGCAACGAGCTTCATTCGAGCGCCGGGTTGCGCGCGAGGAACATCGGGTTCAGCCACGCCTCGGGCACCGTGTGCTCCTTGCGCGCGAGGTAGCGCACCTGCGTCTCCTTCTTGTTCGTGAGCTGGTCGCGCAGCAGCATCGCCGTCACCGCGCTCGGCGCCCCCGGCTTGTCCATCACGAAGCGCGCCTGCTTCGCGAGCTTGTCGCTCTGCACGTAGAGGTCGGCCTTGACCGGCTCGCTCTTCGCCTTGCCCAGCCACAACTCGATGCGCTGATAGGTCACGCCCTTGCGCGCGGCAGCGAGGCTCAGGTGCACACAGGCCTGCTCGGGCTCGCCGCAGCGCTCGTCGCCGGCCACGGTGCCGGTGTAGTCGTCGGCCCAGCTCATCGTCGCGATGTCGCCGGTGCTCGCGTCGCCGAGCAGCTTCTGCATCGGCGTGATGCGCAGCGGGCGCTGGCTGCCCGGCATCAGCAGCCAGAAGTCGTCGCCCAGCATCAGCACCTTCTGGCCCTTCTCGGCGGGGCTTTGCATCAGCACCAGCGACTGGTGCTTCGCCTGCGCGAACACGGTGTAGCGGCGCTCCTTGTCGGGCGAGCCGTCGGTGTTGAACACGGTGATCTGGGTGTCGACCTGCATGTTCTCGCTGCCCATGCGGTACTTGTCGGCGGCCTTGAGCAGTGCCGGTACGTCCTGCGCCGCAGCGGCACAGGCCAGCGACGCCAGCGCGGCGAACAGGGTGAGCTTCTTCATGGTGATGTCCTTCAGGTGTGTGCCAGCGCGTCGACGATCGGCGTGTGCACGGTCTTGCGGGCGACCCAGGCCGAGGCCAGCATCGCCAGCAGCACCATCGCGAGCACGGTGGCGACATACATCGTCGGGTCGACGTTGACGTTGAGCGCGTAACCGCGCGAACTGCCGGGCGGTGGCGGCATCTGTACCGGCACGACGTACAGCAGCATCGAGATGCAGAACGCAACCACCGCGCCCACCACCGCGCCGACGCCGCCGAGCACCATGCCTTCGAGGGCAAGCGTGCGCAGCAGTTGCGACGGCAGCGTGCCGAGCGCGCGCAGCGTGCCGATCTCGCGGGTGCGCTCGATGATCGCCATCGCCATCGCGTTGGTGACGACGAAGACCACGATGACGCCGATGATCAGCCCGAGCGCGCCGAAGATGCGGTTGTACAGATCGCGTACCGAGCGGTAGAAGAAGGCCTGGTCGAGCCAGGTCTGCACCGTGAGCTTCGGGTGAAGGCGCGCGACGCGCTGCTGTGCGGCGTCGGTCGCCTCCATGCGCTTCAGGAACACACCGAGTGTGGAGACACGCTGCGTGTTCAGCAGCTTCTGCGCGGTGACGATGTCGGTGTAGACGAGGCGCTTGTCGATGTCGGGCACGCCGGTAGAGAACACGCCCTTCACCGTGACGTCGAGCGCGTTGAGCGCGCCGTCAGTCGTGCTTGCGAGCAGCGTGAGGCTGGTGCCGGGTTTCGCCTTCAGGCTCTTCGCGAGGCCCTCGCCGAGCATCACCTCCATGTCCCTCGTGCCGCTGGCCAGCACGTCACCGGCGAGCATGTTCAGGAACGGCCCCTTCACCGCGAACTCGCTGTCGGGCTCGACGCCGGCGGCCAGCATCACGGTCGACTTGTCGCCATTGCTGATCAGCCCGCTGAAGGCGACGCGCGGCAGCACCTGCCGCACGTCGGGGTCGGCGAGCAGCGTCGTGCTCAGCGCCCGGTAATCGTCCAGGCCGTGCTGCAGCGGCGTGTCTTCGTCGCTCGTGAACTGAGCGGGCACGCCGACGATCAGGTGACCGGTGCTGCGCGCCGCGGCCTGCGCGAGGGCCTGGTAGGTGAACAGCGCAAAGCCGCCGGCCAGCAGGATTGCTGCGGTCCCGAGCGCGGCGATCGCCACGGTGACCAGCGAGCGGCGCCGGTTGCGCAGCGTGTTCTGGATCGCGAAGGTCAGCCACCTCATTGCAGTCTCCCGTCGAGCAAGGCCAGCACGCGGTCGCAGCGTTGCGTGAGACGGCTGTCGTGTGTGGCGATCACGAAAGCCGCGCCTTCGGCGTGGCAGCACTTGCGCATCAGCTCGAGCACCTGGTCGGCGGTGTGCGAGTCCAGGCTTGCTGTGGGTTCGTCGGCGATCACGAGCCGCGGGCGCTTGACCAGGGCACGCGCGATGGCCACGCGCTGGCGCTGCCCGCCCGACAGCGCATCGGGCCGGTGCTGCGCGTGGTCCTGCAGACCGACCGCGGCGAGCTGTGCCGCCACGCGCTCGCGGCGCTCGTCGGCCGGCAGCCCGGCGATGAACAGCGGGTAGTCGACGTTCTCGGCCACCGTCATCACCGGCACGAGGTTGAAGCTCTGGAACACGAAGCCGAGCGCATCGCGGCGCAGCAGCGTGCGCGGGATTTCCGCCAGCGCGCCGACGGGCTGGCCATCGAGCAGGATCTCGCCCCGGTCGGCGGTGTCGATCAGGCCGGCCAGGTTCAGGATCGTGCTCTTGCCACTGCCGGACGGGCCGGTCAGCGCGAGCAGCTCGCCCCGTTGCACGGTGAGGTCGACGCCTTGCAGTGCGGGGATCACGTGCTGACCGAGGCGATAGGTCTTGTGCACACCACGCAGCTCGACCACGGCGGTGCTCACGCAGCACCCTTCAAGAGCGCCCGTGCCTTTTCGGCCTGTGGTGCGTTGCGCGCGATCACCTCGTTCAGGTAGCGCTGTGCGTCGGCGGCGCGCTGCTCCTTGGTCGCGAGCGCCGCCGCGGCCATCCAGACGTTGCCCTGGAACGGCAGCGGCGCCTTCGCGAACAGCGGGCTGTCGAGCACCTCGTTCAACAGCTTCGCACCCCGGGCAGCGCGGTTCATGAACCCCGGCACCGCGAGAAAGGTGCTGGACGCGACGAAGCGCACCTCGAGCGAACCGGGCGTGCCGCGCAGCATCGGGGCATCGTGCGCGGGGGTCAGCAGTGCCAGCGCCTTGTCTTCCATGGCCATGCCGTCCTCGGCGTAGCCCATCTTCTTCCACGGCATCAGCGTGCTGCGGGCGCGCATCGCGGTGGCGGCGCCGGCGTAGGCCATCAGCACCGGGTTGGCGGGTTCGGCCTTCAGCAGGGCCTCGAACTCGTCGGCCGCGGGGTCGATCGCCGCCTTGTCGCCGGCGGAGGCGCTGATGAAATGCTGGAACGCGCTCTGGAACGCGGCCTCCGGCGCCGCGTGCGCGACGACGACAAACGCGAGCAGACTTAGCTTGACGATGGTCGCGACGACGACGAAGCGCCAGCTCGGGCGTGGCAGGGTGGCGAAGAACGTGGGCATGGCGGGGCTCCTGGGGGTGATCGATGGGCTGAAGTCTGGCCAGCCGCGCCGGTCGGCGCAGCAGCGCTGCGACGGGATGCGGCCGAACGGCGCGAAACGACGCCGGGCCGGAGCGGCCTGTCTGCGACCGATGCAGCCTGTCGGCCCGGCCGTGCAGGCCGTCGCAGCCCGCTCGCACCGGGGCGGGTGCGCCCTTAGAGTGCACCCATCGCAAGACTGCACCCCGCCCGAGCCCGTTCATGTCCGACTTCGCCGACTCCACCGCCAGCACCTGGAAGCGCTTCTCCGCCTTCGCCGTGCGCGTTTTCCATGACTACGCCAGCTGGCTCGTCAGCATCTCGTGGTGGCGCTTCGCCGTGCTCTCGCTGCTGTTGCTGATCCTCACGAGCATCGTGCAGAAGCTGCCGCCGTTCCGCTGGAGCCAGACCGAGACGATCGAGGCCTTGCCGACCGCGAGCATCCCGCCCGTGCCGCCCGCACCGCCGGTACCGGCCACACCGCCGGGCATGCCCAAGGTCAAGATCGACGGCGACGGCATCAGGGTGGAGGCCCCTGGCAACGGCAAGAACGAGGACGTGACGATCTCGATCGACAAGAACGGCGTGCGCATCGGGCCACGGCGTGCGGAGGCGGCAGCGTCGGCCGCCTCCTCGGCGTCGATCGCGGCCTCGTCCGCGGCAGCGGCCGCCTCGAAGGCTGACGCCGCCGCGTCGGCCGCCGACGAGAGCATCCAGATCACGCTGCCCGACTCCACGCGCGAGACGATCCGCGAAGCGATCAAGGCCGCCCGCGACGCGGCCCGCGAAGCCGCTCAGGAAGCGCGAGACGAAGCCGAGCAGGCACGACAAGACGCCGAAGAGGCACGGCGCGACGCCCAGGAGGCGATCGCCGATGCGCGCCAGTACAAGCGCACGCGCATCGTCCACTTCGGTGATTCGTTCGACGACCTGGCCTTCTTCTTCATCCTCGCCTCGGCGGTCCTGAAGGCGACCTACAAGGGCCGCCTGCAGGCCGAGGTGAAGGCCGCCGCCGCGACCGAGACGGCCGAGTCCGAGCAGCTCAAGCGCCAGGTCGTGGAGGCGCGCATGGCGGCGATGCAGGCGCAGGTCGAACCGCACTTCCTGTTCAACACGCTGGCCAGCATCGA
>JBDTVC010000107.1:0-15317 GCA_040007475.1 Burkholderiales bacterium | reverse complement strand
CAACGCCGACCAGATGAGCTTCGCCGACATCGAGAAGAAGATCGCCGAGTTCGGCAAGAAGGCCGGCGACGGCAAGCTCTCGCTCGACGACCTGACCGGCGGCACCTTCTCGATCAGCAACGGCGGCGTCTTCGGCTCGATGCTGTCGACGCCGATCATCAACCCGCCGCAATCGGCGATCCTCGGCGTGCATGCGACCAAGGACCGCGCGGTGGTCGAGAACGGCCAGATTGTCGTGCGCCCGATGAACTACCTCGCGATGAGCTATGACCACCGCATCATCGACGGCCGCGAGGCCGTGCTGGGGCTGGTTGCGATGAAGGAAGCGCTGGAAGACCCGGCCCGCCTCCTGTTCGACATCTAAGGCAGCGACCATGAGCAAAGCATTTGACGTGGTCGTGATCGGTGGCGGCCCCGGCGGCTACATCGCCGCCATCCGCGCTGCGCAGCTTGGGTTCAACACCGCCTGCATCGACGAATGGAAGAACGACAAGGGCGGCCCCGCGCCGGGCGGCACCTGCACGAACGTGGGCTGCATTCCGTCGAAGGCACTGCTGCAGTCGAGCGAGCACTTCGAGCACGCCGGGCACTCGTTCGCCGATCACGGCATCGGCCTGACGAACCTGAGCATCGACGTGGCGAAGATGCTCGGGCGCAAGGCGACCGTCGTGAAGCAGAACAACGACGGCATCCTGTACCTGTTCAAGAAGAACAAGGTGACGTTCTTCCACGGTCGAGGCTCGTTCGTGAAGACGGGTGGCGAAGGCGTCGAGATCGCCGTGACGGGCGACAAGCCCGAGACACTCGTCGCGAAACACGTGATCGTCGCGACCGGCTCGAACGCGCGAGCCTTGCCGGGTGCGGCGTTCGACGAGGAGACCATCCTGTCGAATGACGGTGCGCTGCGCATTCCTGCCGTGCCCAAGACGCTGGGTGTGATCGGCTCCGGTGTGATCGGCCTCGAGATGGGCTCGGTGTGGCGCCGCCTCGGTGCCGACGTGACGGTGCTCGAGGCGTTGCCGACCTTCCTCGGCGCGATCGACGAGCAGATCGCGAAGGAGGCGCACAAGGCGTTCACGAAGCAGGGCCTGAAGATCCAGCTCGGCGTGAAGATCGGCGAGATCAAGTCGGGCAAGAAGGGCGTGACGATCGCCTACGCCGATGCGGCCGGCAAGGAGCAGAAGTTCGAATGCGAGAAGCTGATCGTCTCGATCGGCCGCGTGCCGAACACGATCGGGCTGAACGCCGAGGCGATTGGTCTGAAGCTCGACGAGCGCGGCTTCGTTGCCGTCGATGGCGACTGCAAGACCAACGTGCCGAACGTGTGGGCCGTCGGCGACGTGGTGCGTGGCCCGATGCTCGCTCACAAGGCCGAGGAAGAGGGCGTCGCGGTGGCCGAGCGCATCGCGGGCCAGCATCCGCATGTCGACTTCAACACCGTGCCGTGGGTGATCTACACCTCGCCCGAGATCGCGTGGGTCGGCCAGACCGAGCAGGCGCTGAAGGCCGAGGGGCGCGCCTACAAGGTCGGCACCTTCCCGTTCATGGCCAACGGCCGGGCGCGCGCGCTGGGCGATACGACGGGGCTGGTGAAGATGATCGCGGATGCCAAGACGGATCAGATCCTCGGGGTGCACATCGTGGGGCCGTATGCCTCGGAGCTGATCGCCGAGTCGGTGGTCGCGATGGAGTTCAAGGCATCGAGCGAGGACATCGCCCGCATCTGCCACGCGCACCCGAGCCTGAGCGAATCCACGAAGGAAGCGGCACTCGCGGTCGAGAAGCGCGCGCTGAACTTCTGAACCGTTCGTGGCAGTCCGCGAGCTCTATCTGCAAACCCTCGCCGAGCGCGGCTACACGGCCGACCCGGCACAGCTGCGGGCCGTCGACTCGCTCGAACGCTGCGAGAACGAGTGGGCCGACTACAAGGCACGGCGCGGCAATGCGCTGACCAAGCTCGTGGTGCGCCCGCCGATCCCGCGCGGCGTGTACATGTACGGCGGCGTCGGGCGCGGCAAGAGCTTCCTGATGGACTGCTTCTTCAACGCCGTGCCGTTGACGCGCAAGACGCGGCTGCACTTCCACGAGTTCATGCGCGAGGTGCACCGCGAGCTGGCCGAGTTGCACGGCACCGTGAACCCGCTGCAGGAGCTCGGCCAGCGCATGGCGAGGCGCTACCGGCTGATCTGCTTCGACGAGTTCCATGTGGCGGACGTGACCGACGCGATGATCCTTCACCGCCTGCTCGAAGCCCTGTTCGAGAACCGCGTGAGCATCGTCACCACCTCGAACTTCAAGCCCGACGACCTGTACCCGAACGGGCTGCACCGCGATCGCATCCTGCCGGCCATCGAGCTGCTGAAGAACAAGTTAGAAATCGTCAATGTCGACAACGGGATGGATTACCGGCAGATCACGCTCGCCCAGGTCGGCCTTTACCAGACGCCGCTCGACGACAAGGCCGAGGCCGCGATGCGCGACGCGTTCGAGCGCCTCGCCGAGGCCAAGGATGAATCGCCGGTCTTGCGCATCGAGCACCGCGAGATCCGGGCGCGGCGGCGCGCCGGCGGCGTGGTCTGGTTCGATTTCAAGGAGCTCTGCGGCGGGCCGCGCTCGCAGAACGACTACCTCGAGCTGGCGAGCCAGTTCCACACGTTGCTGCTGTCGGGCGTGCCGCAGATGTCGCCGCGCAACGCGTCGGAGGCGCGGCGCTTCACCTGGCTCGTCGACGTGCTCTACGACCGGCGGGTGAAGCTGATCCTGTCGGCCGCGACGGAGCCCGAACTGCTCTACACCGAAGGGCCGCTGGCGCACGAATTCCCGCGGACCGTGTCGCGCCTGCGCGAGATGCAGTCGGCCGAGTTCCTGGCGCTGTCGCGGCGCGACGTGGACACCTCGCTCACATGATCGTCGCTCGCGTCGGTGGTCGAATCAGCGCCGGCTTGCTGGCGCTCGTCGCGGCGATGCCGCTGCGCGCCGAGCCGGAGCGCGACCGCATCGCCACCGAGCGGGCCGCGGCCAACGCGCACTTCGCCGAGCAGGAGCGCGAATGCGCGCAGCGGTTCGTCGTCACGTCGTGCGTCGAGGCGGCACGCCGCGAGCAGCGCATGACGCTGACGCGCCTACACCGGGCCGAGCTGGCGCTGGACGAGACCGCGCGCCGCGAGGCGGCGACGCGTCGCCGCCAGGCCCTCAACGACAAGGCGCGGGTCCAGGATGCACGGGCGAGTGAGCCGGCCGGATCCGCTCGGCGAACGGCCCCGCGCGCGGCGCCGACAGCGAATCCGCCGGCCACCGCCCAGGGGCATGCCGGCGGCGCGTCGTCGCCTTCAGGCGACGAGCGCCGTGCGCTCGAGGATCACAACAAGGCCACCTTCGACGCGAAGGCGCGAGCCGCGCAACAACATCGTGAAGCTGTGGAGCGGCGCAACGCGCAGCGCGCGGCGGCAGGCAAGGTGGCGGCACCGCTGCCGGTGCCTTCGGGCGCATCGGCGCCCTGAGGTCAGGTCAGGGCAGGTTGTCGACCCGGACCATCGCGAGCGACAGGTTGTCGCCGCCGCCCCGGGCGCGCTGGCGCGCCTTGCTGATGAGCATCTCGCTCGCCTCGCGCGCAGGCAAGGCGTGGACGATGGCGCCCAGCTCGCGCGGGGTGAAGTAATGCCACAGGCCGTCGCTGCAGGCGAGCAGTGTGTCGCCGATCTCGAGTTGATCGATGCGGCGGTGCGTCAGCGGCGGATCCTGGTTGGTGCCCAGGCAGCCAGTGAGCAGGTTGGATTGCGGGTGCGAATTGGCTTCGTCCTCGGTGATCTGGCCTTCGTCGACGAGGCGCTGCACGTACGAGTGATCGATCGAGCGGCTCACCATGTCGGCGCCGCGGAAGTGGTACACGCGCGAATCGCCCGCATGAATGATGTCGCACTCGCGGCCGGGGCTGACCATGAAGGCGGCGACGGTGCTGTGCGGTTCTTCTTCGGAGGTGATCGCGGTGAGCTTGATCATCAGGTGCGCTTCGAGCACCAGTTGCTTGAGCGTCTCGGCGGCGTCGTCGCGGCTCGGGGCGTAGCGCTCGAATAGTTGCTGTGCAGTCAGCAGCACCTGGTCGGCGGCCTTGCGGCCACCACTCTTGCCGCCCATGCCATCGGCCAGCACCGCGAGCATGCAGCCGGGCACGCGGTCGTGTGCAATGACCTCGACCTGGTCCTGCTGGTACGCGCGGTCACCGCGGTGGATGCCCGTGGTCGCCGTGAGGCGGAAGCCGGAGGTCACTGTGCTCATGGTCGAAAACTATAATCGCTTTGCCCGCAGCCACCCTGCCTAAAAACGCACACATCGCGCACCGTCGGCGCGCCCCCATGGACCTGAACTTGCATTCGTTGCCGCGTCGCCTGATCGAGCTGCGGATGGAGCACGCCGATCTGGACAATCTCATTGATCAGACGGCGCTGATGTCGCCCAACGACGAACTCAGCATCCGCCGCCTGAAGAAGCGCCGACTCCTGCTGCGCGACCAGATCGCGCAGATCGAAGCGGAGCTCGATCCGCCGGAACCGGCGTGAGCGAACTGTCGGAAGCCGTCGCCGCGGCCTTCGCGCGCGGTGGCGCGCTGGCGCAGGCCGACGCGAACCATGTCGAACGCGAGGTGCAGCTGCGCATGGCGCTTGGCGTGGCGCAGGCGATCGAGGAGCGCTCGGCCCTGGTGGCCGAGGCCGGCACCGGCGTTGGCAAGACCTTCGCGTACCTGGTGCCGACGCTCCTGAGCGGCGCGCGTGCGCTGGTCAGCACCGCGACGAAGAGCCTGCAGGACCAGCTCTTCCTGCGCGACATCCCGCGCCTGCGCGAGGCGCTGCAGTTGCCCGTCACGGTCGCGCTGCTGAAGGGCCGCGGCAGCTACCTGTGCCTGCACCGCATGAACCAGGCGCGCCAGGCCGAGACCTTGCCCGACCGCTGGGCCGTGCGCACACTGGCCAAGGTCGAGCAGTGGTCGCACGTGACGGTCAGCGGCGATCTCGCCGAACTCGAGGGGCTCGACGAGCGCAGCAGCGTGATCCCGCTGGTGACCTCGTCTCGCGAGAACTGTCTCGGGCAGGAGTGCCCGCAGTTCCGCCAGTGCCACGTCGTGAAGGCGCGGCGCGAGGCGATGCTGGCCGATCTGGTGGTCGTGAATCACCACCTATTCTTCGCCGACATGGCGTTGCGCGACACCGGCGTGGCCGAGCTGCTGCCGAGTGTCGAGGTGGCGCTGTTCGACGAGGCGCATCAACTCGCGGAGGCGGGCGTGCAGTTTCTGGGCAGCGCGGTCGGCACCGCGCAGGTCATCGACTTCGCGCGCGACATGCTCGGCGCGGGGCTGCAGCAGGCGCGCGGGCTGGCGCCATGGCAGGAGCTCGCCGGCGCATGTGATCGCGCGGCGCGCGAGCTGCGCCTCGCGGCAGTCGGCTCGCTCGGCACGATGCGTGGCACGCTGAAGCTGCGCTGGACGGAGCGCGCCGCGAAGGACGACTTCATCGCCGCGCTCGATGGTGTGGCGCAGACCTGCGACGCCGCGATCACCGGCCTCAAGCTCGTGGTCGA
The DNA here is from genome assembly GCA_040007475.1 of Burkholderiales bacterium. Taxonomy (GTDB): domain Bacteria; phylum Pseudomonadota; class Gammaproteobacteria; order Burkholderiales; family Burkholderiaceae_C; genus LMDS01. The sequence continues at coordinate 9,746 of JBDTVC010000107.1, read as the reverse complement.
CATGTCGCCCGACTTCGGCAAGCTGATTGAGCGCGCGGCCCAGCTCGCGGGGCAGGCGCGGCGCTTCAGCGAGCCGGCCGAAACCGGCAACGTGCGCTGGATCGATGTGTCGCCGCACCAGGCGCGGCTGGTCGAGTCACCGCTGGATATCCGCGATGCGCTGCGCGAGCAGATGGCCGCGTCTCCGAAGGCGTGGATCTTCACGTCGGCCACGCTGGGCGACGACGACGCGCTCACCTGGTTCACCGAATCGGCGGGCCTGAGCGATGCGCGCACGTTGCGGCTGGGCAGCCCTTTCGACTACGCGGCACATGCACGGCTCTACATTCCGCGCGGCTTCCCGAAGCCGAACGAACCCGATCACGCGGCTTCGGTGGCCGTGCTCGCCGCGCGTTGCGCACGTGCGCTCGGCGGCCGGACCTTCGTGCTGACGACGACGCTGCGCGCCCTGCAAAGCGTCGGCGAACGATTGCGCGCGGAGTTCGAGGCACAAGGCGACAGCATCCAGGTGCTGATGCAGGGGCAGATCCCGAAACGGCAACTGATGCAGCAGTTCCTCGCGCAGCCGCGCTCGGTGCTGGTTGGTTCGCAGAGTTTCTGGGAAGGCATCGACGTGCCCGGCGATGCGCTGCAATGCGTGCTGATCGACAAGCTGCCGTTCCCGCCACCGAACGATCCGCTGGTCGAGGCGCGCGTCAAGCGGCTCGAAAGCGAGGGCCGCAACCCGTTCGCCGACTACTTTGTCGCCGAGGCCGCGGTGTCGCTGAAGCAGGGCGCGGGCCGGCTGATTCGCAGCGAGACCGACCGCGGGCTGCTGGTGGTGTGCGACCCGCGCATGGCGGGGCAGAACTACGGCAAGCGACTGCGCCAGGCGCTGCCGCCGATGACGATGGTGAATACCGAAGCCGAAGCGCTCGAATGGCTGGCCTCGCTTGCGCGCGAGGCGATGCCGTTCTGAGCCTATACGGTCACCAGAGCTGCCACCACGCCTTCTTGGCGGTACCCACGCCATCGGTTTGGATGGTCGTCGCCGGAAAGCTCGCGCGCAGCACGCGCTCGGCGTCGTTGCGCAGCTCGGTCAGACCGAGCTTGTCGTAGCTCTGCACCATCAGGTACAGCGCCTCTTCGGAGGAAGGCGACTGCTGGAACTCGGCCACGACGACCTGCGCACGGTTGGCCGCGGCCACGTAGGCGCCGCGCCGGTAGTAGTAGCGCGCCACATGCACCTCGTACGCAGCGAGCGCGTTGACGATGTAGTTCATGCGCACGCGTGAATCATCGGCGTACAGCGACTGCGGGAACTGGTCGACCAACTGCTTGAACGACTGGTACGAATCGCGCGCGGCCTGCTGGTCGCGCTCCGACAGGTCCTGGCGCGACAGGCTGCCCAGCAGCCCGAGGTTGTCGTTGAAGTTGACCAGGCCCTGCAGGTACAGCGCGTAATCGAGCGCAGCGCTGGTCGGGTGCAGCTTGATGAAGCGCTCCAGCGTGGACAGGGCCTGGGCCTTGTCGCCGCTCTTGTAGAGCATGTAGGCGCGCTCGATCTGCGCCTGCTGCGCCAGCGCCGTGCCGGAGGCGCGACCCTCGAGGCGCTCGTAGAGTTTGCCGGCGCGTTCGTAGTTGCCGGTGGCCGCTTCTTCCTTGGCCTCTGCATACAATCGCTCGGCGCTCCACTTGGACTCAGCCTCTTTGGGCGTGGACCCGCAGCCTGTCAGCGAGACTGCCACCACCGCCAGCGATGCGGCCAGCAGCCGACGCAGCACACTCGATTGAATCATGGGCCCCAGGCGCCCGCGTGCGCGGCGCCATCCTCTGTCTGGAAACGAACGGCGATTATATGGTTGGCCCTCACGCGCGCGACGAGGAGCAGACGGCTACGGAAGCCGATGCCGACACCCCCTGGGCCGCCGAGGTCGAGCATCGCGCGGCCGCTGTGCCGGCGGCGCTTCACGGCCAGCGCCTCGACAAGGCGGTCGTGGCGATGGCCGACGAGTTCTCGCGCAACCACCTGCAAGGCCTGATCGAAGCGGGGCACGTGAGCGTGGACGGGTCTCCTGTCCGGCTGCCGTCGCGCAAGGTGCTGGCCGGGCAGGTGATCGCCGTCGACCTGGTGCCCACCGCCGAGAGCCGTGCATTCCGACCCGAGGCCTTGCCGATCCGCGTCGTGTTCGAGGACGAGCACGTGATGGTGGTCGACAAGGCCGCGGGCATGGTGGTTCACCCCGCGGCGGGCAACTGGTCCGGTACGTTGCTCAATGCGCTGCTCGCGCATCACCGCGGCGCGGCGAGCCTGCCACGCGCGGGCATCGTGCACCGGCTCGACAAGGACACCTCGGGCGTGATGGTCGTCGGCAAGACACTGGCGGCGGTGACCGCGCTGAGCCGGGCGATCGCCGCACGCGAGGTGCATCGCCAGTACCTCGCGATCGCGCAAGGCGAGGTGAAGCCTGCCGCGTTCAGCATCGAGGCGCCGCTCGGGCGCGACCCACAGTCGCGCGTGCGCATGGCCGTCGTCGCCGGCGGCAAGCCCGCCCGGACCGACGTCCAGGCGGTGGCGGTCGCAGACGGGTTCAGTGCGCTTCGATGCACCCTGCACACCGGCCGCACGCATCAGATCCGGGTGCACCTCGCAGCGCGCGGGCACCCGCTGGTGGCCGACGCGCTCTACGCGGGTCGGCTGGCCCTGGGCATGACCCGGCAGGCACTGCACGCGACGCGGCTCGCATTCGCGCATCCTGTATCCGGACAAGCCCTGAGCTTCGACGCCGACCCGCCCGTCGACTTCGCGTCGGCGTGGCGCAACGTGGCCGGCACTGCTGCGTGAGCCTGCGCGCACCGTGGTGCCAGAGAGGTACAATGCGCGAACCTGATGGCCGTCATCGAGACGCCATGAGGCCTGAGCAGCGCCTCCAGGCGCCTCTGACCGGAACGACGCGAGAAGCGTTGTCCACCTGCCAATCGCCGAGTGCCTAGCCCGCGCCGTGGTTGATGCCCGAATCGATCTTGAATTCGACTTTTCCGCCCGGAGCGAACCCGGCCGACGATGTGAACGAAGCCCATGAATAGCACGGACGCGAAGCGCGTCCTCGAGACCGCCCTGATCTGCGCGAGCCAGCCGCTGCCGCTGCGCGACATGCGTGTTCTCTTCGCCGACGAGATCGGCCCCGACACGCTGCGCGCATTGCTCGACGAACTCACGCGCGAGTGGGAGGGCCGCGGCGTCGAACTGGTGGCGCTGTCCACTGGGTGGCGCCTGCAAAGCCGGCCCGAGATGCGTGAGTACCTCGATCGGCTCAACCCCGAGAAGCCGCCGAAGTATTCGCGCGCGGTGATGGAAACCCTGGCCATCATCGCGTACCGCCAGCCCGTGACGCGCGGCGACATCGAAGACATCCGCGGTGTCACCGTCGCCAGCCAGATCATCAAGCAGCTGGAAGACCGTGGCTGGGTCGATGCGATCGGCTACCGCGAATCCCCCGGCCGCCCGGCATTGCTGGCGACCACGAAGCAGTTTCTCGACGACCTCGGCCTCGCGAGCCTGGAGCAGTTGCCCCTGCTGGCACACACGGCTGCCGATGGCGAGCCGCTTGCCGAGGCGCTGGCCATGCAGGTGTCGCTGCTCGACATCGCACCAGAAGAGCCCGCTTCTGACCCTGCACCCACACCCGATCTCCCGCCCCTTGATCTGCCCGATGAGCCTGCGGCGGACGCCGCCCCCATGGAACCCCACGCATGAATTCCAAGCCTGAATCGCTGCCGCTGCCTGACGCGGACAATGCCGCTGCCGAGGGGAGCGATGCGCCGCCCAAGCCCGTGCGCCGTCGACGCACGGTGAAGGCGGTCGAAGAGATTCAACCCTCTGCCGCCGCGGAAGGCGTGGCGGAGGAGCCGATCGCCAAGCCCAAACGGCGCCGTGCGCCCGCCGTCGCCGCTGCTGCGGCGGACGACGCGGACAACGCGCTGGCGTCACCGCCACCACCGCCCGAGTCGAAGCCTGTCCGCATCGACCCGCTCGAAATGGTGTCGCCGCGCGACGCGCCCACGCCCGATCAGGTGCGGATCGACCCGGTCGAAGACGCCGAGCCGCGTGCGGCGCGTGCCGAGGGCGAGTCGGCCGCGGAGGGCGACGCATCGTCCGACGGGCCGCGTGGTCGGCGCCGTGGTCGACGTGATCGCAACCGCGGCGAACGCGGCGAAGGATCGAATCTCGATGGCCGGACTGATGGTGCCGTGCAGGCCGTCGCGCCGGAGCAATTGGGCGCGTTGTTCGCACAGGTTCAGTCCGGTGCTTTCGATGCGATCGGCGAAGCCGATGCCGAGGCCGTGGCCGACACGGCGGCAGAGCCGGAAGTCGTCGCCGAGTCGACGATCGAGGTCGCCGAGGCCACCGACGATCCGGCAGCACCCAAGCGCGTGCTGCTCCCCGAGTCCGATGCACCCAAGCTGCACAAGGTGCTGGCGCAGTCGGGCATCGGCTCGCGTCGCGACATGGAAGACCTGATCGCCGATGGCCACGTCAGCGTGAACGGCGAGACGGCCCACGTCGGCCAGCGGGTTTCGTTCGGAGACCGCGTGACCGTCAATGGCAAGCCGGTGAGGTTGCGCATCGTGCCGCCGGCACCGCGCATCCTCGCGTACCACAAGCCGGTCGGCGAGATCGTCACGAACGACGATCCGCAGAATCGCCCGACCGTGTTCCGCCGCCTGCCGCGACTGCAGCAGGGCAAGTGGCAATCGGTCGGCCGCCTCGACATCAACACCGAAGGTCTGCTGCTGTTCACCAACTCGGGCGAGCTCGCGAACCAGCTGATGCACCCACGCTTCGGCGTCGAGCGCGAGTACGCCGTGCGGCTGCTGGGCGCGCTGACCCAGGAAGACAAGGCCAAGCTGCTGTCGGGTGTCGAGATCGACGGCCAGACGGCGAGTTTCCGCTCGATCGAAGAGGGCGGTGGTGATGGTGCGAACCATTGGGTGCGTGTCGTCATCACCGAAGGCCGCAACCGCGAGGTGCGCAAGCTGTTCGACGCGGTCGGCGTCACGGTGAGCCGATTGATCCGCATCCGCTACGGCACGGTCGTGTTGCCGTTCGGCTTGAAGCGTGGCGTGTGGGTCGATCTCGACGAGAGCGACGTGCGCGCGATCCGGCGGCTGGCCAGCGGTGACAACAGCGGGCGAGTGAACCCGCCGCAGGGCCAGGGCCAGGGCGGGCGACCGCAGCAGCAACAGCAACGCAACAACGATCGCAATGATCGCGGCGGACGTCAGAACGATCGGCAGCGCGGCCGCGGGCGTGACGACAACCAACCGGCGCAGAGACCCGCGCCCGCCGAGGCCGCGCCGCGCGAGTTCGACCGCGATGGCGATTTCGACATGGACTTCGATCCCGCATCGATCCCGAATCCGCTCGAGCAGACCTTCGACAAGCGCTTCGTCCAGAACCCGCGCAGCCCGGTCGGCGGGCGTGGCTTCCGCAATGGCGGCGGCGGTGGTTTCGGGGCCGGCGGCAGTGCACCTGCTCCGGCCAACCCGAAGCGCGGCCCGGGTGCAGGCGGCCCCAAGCAGCCCGACCCGCTACAAACCTCGCTCGGCGTGTTCGGCGCCGACGCCTTTCATCGCAAGAACCGCGGCGGTGGTGGCGGTGGTGGTGGCGGCGGCAACCGTGGTGGCAACCGCGGCGGTGGTGGATATGGCGGTGGGAGTAGCGGTGGGAGTAGCGGCGGCGGTGGTGGTGGTGGTCGCCGTGGTGGTCGCTGACCGAAACGCTGTGTGGCCGGGCTTCATCACCGCGCCATACCCGCAAGCTACAATCTAAGGCTTTGCCAAGTCATTGATTCAGGAGAAGAAAACATGCCCATCGAACGCACGCTTTCGATCATCAAACCCGACGCCGTCGCGAAGAACGTGATCGGACAGATCTATGCCCGATTCGAAGGCGCTGGCCTGAAGGTCGTCGCCGCGCGCATGGCACACCTCTCGCGTGGCGAGGCCGAGGCCTTCTACGCGGTGCACAAGGCGCGCCCCTTCTTCAAGGACCTGGTCGACTTCATGATCTCGGGCCCGGTGATGATTCAGGCGCTCGAAGGTGAGGGCGCCATCATGAAGAACCGTGACCTGATGGGCGCGACCGATCCGAAGAAGGCCGAGAAGGGCACCATCCGCGCCGACTTCGCCGACAGCATCGACGCGAACGCGGTGCACGGCTCGGACGCTGCCGAGACGGCCGCGATCGAGATCGCTTTCTTCTTCCCCGGGATGAACGTCTACAGCCGCTGACGTTCAAGGGCTGATGACCAACCTGCTGGAGTTCGACCGCGACGCGCTGGCCGCTTTCTGCGAGCAGCTGGGGGAGAAGCGCTTCCGCGCCACCCAGTTGTTCCGCTGGATTCACCACCGTGGCGCCTCGAGCTTCGAGCAGATGACGGATCTGGCGAAGTCGCTGCGCGACAAGCTCGCAGGCCGCGCGGTGATCAGCGCCATGCCGGTCATCAGCGAGCAGGCTTCCAGCGACGGCACGATCAAGTGGTTGTTCGATGTCGGCGCGGGCAATGCGGTCGAGACCGTCTTCATCCCCGAGACCGACCGCGGTACGTTGTGCGTCTCGTCGCAGGCCGGGTGTGCCGTCGGCTGCCGGTTCTGCTCCACGGGCCATCAAGGCTTCAGCCGCAATCTGACGACCGGCGAGATCATCGCCCAGCTCTGGTTTGCAGAGCATCACCTGCGTGCACGCCTGAACCTGCCGGAAGGCCAGCGCGCCATCACGAACGTCGTGATGATGGGCATGGGCGAGCCGCTGCAGAACTACGCGGCGCTCGTGCCGGCGCTGCGGATGATGCTCGACGATCACGGCTACGGCCTCTCGCGCCGCCGCGTCACGGTCTCGACCTCGGGCGTGGTCCCGATGATCGACCGCCTGCGCGACGATTGCCCGGTCGCGCTGGCGGTCTCGCTGCACGCGCCGACCGACACACTGCGCGACGACCTGGTGCCGCTGAATCGCAAGTACCCGCTGGCCGAACTGCTGGCCGCGTGCAATCGTTACCTGGACAAGGCACCCCGCGACTTCATCACGTTCGAGTACTGCATGCTCGATGGCGTCAACGACAGCGATGCGCAAGCCCGCGAGCTGCTCGCGCTGGTGGCGAGCTCGGGCGTGTCATGCAAGTTCAACCTGATCCCGTTCAATCCATTTCCCGAGTCCGGCCTGAAGCGTTCCCCGGACGCGCGGGTCACGGCGTTCCTGCGGGTCTTGCAGGACGGTGGCTTGGTCGCGACGGTGCGCAAGACGCGTGGCGACGACATCGATGCCGCCTGTGGCCAGCTGGCGGGCGAAGTTCAGGACCGGACCAATGCGAAGGCGCGGATGACACGCGCGCCGGTGCGTCTGCACCGGGCCGATTCGGCGACAGCGCAAGCCATTCAGGCAGGCCGACAGGAGACGAGTGCATGACGCAGACGTGGGTGGGGCGCTGGGTGCTGGCTGGCTTGGTCGTCGGGGTCCTGGCCGGTTGCGCCACGCGCAGCACAAGCGACTCGAGGGCGATCGAGAGCAAGGACATCGTCACCGCATCGGACGAATCCGATTCGAGCAAGCGCGCGCGCGTGCGCATGGAGCTCGCGGCCGGCTACTACGGCCGCGGGCAGATGACGACGGCGCTCGATCAGGTCAAGCTCGCGATCGTTGCCGACCCGACGCTGGCCGAGGCCTACAACATGCGCGGCCTGATCTACGGCAACCTCGGTGACGACAAGCTCGCCGAAGAGAGCTTTCGCCGCGCACTGCAGCTCGCGCCGCGCGACGCCGATTCGATGCAGAACTATGGCTACTTCCTGTGCCAGAAGAAGCGCTATGCGGAGGCGACGGCGATGTTCGACCAGGCGCTAGCGGTGCCGCTGTACCGTGATTCGGGGCGCACCTGGCTGACCAAGGGGGTGTGCCTGGCGTTCGCCGGCAACCTGGCCGAGTCCGAGGTGGCGCTCTTGCGCGCCCATGAGCTCGAGCCGGCCAATCCGTCGACGTCGGTGAACCTGTCCGAAGTTCTGTACCGGCGTGGCGACTACGAGCGCGCACGTTTCTACATCCGCCGGGTCAACGCCATCGCGGCACTGCAGGGCGCGCAGACCTTGTGGCTCGCGGCGCGCATCGAGCAGCACCTGGGCAACCGGACGGGCGCCGAGGAGTTCGGAGAACAGTTGCGTCGGCGCTTTCCGGAGTCGCCCGAGGCTGGCCGGTTTGCGCGGGGTCAGTTCGATGAGTGAAGTCACGCCCGAGGGCGCTCCCGCGACCGCGCGAGCCGCCACCGCAGGCGGCATGCTGCGCCAGGCGCGCCAGGCGCAGGGCCTGCACATCGCCGCGCTTGCTGCGGCGATCAAGGTCGTGCCGCGCAAGCTCGAACTGCTGGAGTCCGACCAGCTCGACCAGCTCCCCGATGCCACCTTCACGCGCGCGCTCGCGCAGACGGTCTGCCGCACGCTGAAAATCGATCCCGCACCGGTTCTGGCACTGCTGCCGCCGCCGCGCGGCGCACGCCTCGAGCAGGTCGCCGAGGGCCTGAACATGCCGTTCCGCGAACGCCCGGGACAACTGGTGCAGAAGGAGTGGACGGGCGTGGCGACGCCAGCGCTGCTGCTCGCTGCGCTGCTCGTGATCGCTGCTGTGGCGATCTACCTGGTGCCCGCCGGCTGGCTGCAGTTGCCGAAGGCATTGATCACGCGCGCCACGGGTGATGCCGCGCCGCCGCCGCCCGCGGTGACCGAACCGGTGCTGCCGCCTGCGGCCACGGCACCCGCCGCATCGATGCCGGCCGCGTCAGTGCCGGCGCAGCCGGTCGCCGCGAGCGCGCCGCCCGCCGTGGTGGCCGCGCCCGAAGAACTGCCCCCGCCGGTCGCGGTGAGCGGCGTGCTGCAGCTGCGGCCGAGCGAAGAGTCGTGGGTCGAAGTGACCGACTCGCGCGGCAAGACCTTGATCTCCCGACTGGTGCAGCCGGGTGAAAGCGTCGGTCTCGACGGGGTGTTGCCGTTCAAGGTGAAAATCGGCAACGCCAATGCGACCCAGGTCGTGTTCCGCGGCCAACCGCTCGAACTCGGGCCGTTCATCCGCGACAACATGGCCAAACTGGAAATCAAGTAGTGCCAGCATGACTGACCTCGACGACTTCATCGAACCCGCGATCCCGGCCCCGCATCGCACGCGCCAGGCCCAGGTGCGCTGGGGCTCGCGCGTGGTCACAGTCGGCGGCGGCGCGCCGGTGCGGGTGCAGGCGATGACGAACACCGACACGGTCGACGCCATCGGCACCGCGATCCAGGTCAAGGAGCTGGCGATTGCCGGCTCGGAGATGGTGCGCATCACCGTCAACACGCCCGAAGCCGCGGCGCAGGTGCCCTACATCCGCGAGCAGCTCGACCGCATGGGCATCGATGTGCCGCTGATCGGCGACTTCCATTACAACGGTCACCGCCTGCTCAGCGACCACCCGGCATGTGCCGAGGCGCTGAGCAAGTACCGCATCAACCCCGGCAACGTAGGCAAGGGCGACAAGCACGACAAGCAGTTCTCGCAGATGGTCGAGGTCGCCGCCAGGTACGACAAGGCGGTTCGCATCGGCGTCAACTGGGGCAGCCTCGATCAGGAGCTGCTGACCGGGATGATGGACGCGAACGCGAAGCTCGCCGAACCGTTCGAACCGCAGCAGATCATGTACCGCGCGATCCTCACGTCGGCGATCCAGTCGGCGCGGCGTGCCGAA
>JBDTVC010000106.1:0-15331 GCA_040007475.1 Burkholderiales bacterium | reverse complement strand
TGGGGCTGGACCTGGGTCGACGATGCGCCCTGGGGCTTCGCGCCGTTCCACTACGGCCGCTGGGTCAACGTGCGCAATACCTGGTGCTGGACGCCGGGCCAGCGTGTGGTGCGGCCGGTCTACGCGCCGGCCCTCGTCGCGTGGGTCGGTGGGCCGCGGGCGAACGTGTCGATCACGATCGGCGGTGGGCCGGCGGTCGGCTGGTTCCCGCTCGCGCCGCGTGAGGTCTACGTGCCGAGCTACCGCGTGACCCCGCGCTACGCACATAACATCAACATCACTCACGTGACCAACGTGACGGTGATCAACAACGTCTTCGCCAACCCGCAAGGGCGCCGCGACTTCGACAACCGGCGGTTTCCGAACGCCGTCACTGTCGTGCCCGCGGGCGTGATGACGTCGCGGCAGCCGGTGGCACCCGCCGCCGCACAGATGCGGAAGAACCCGGCCGCGCGTGAGTTCATCAATCAACCGCCCGCCCGCGCCGTCGCATTGATCGCGCCGCCAGTGGCCGCGCCGGCTGCGCGCCGTGTCGACCCGCGTGCGGTGCGACCGCCGCCGGGTCTGGCCGAGCGACCGGTCGTTGCCCGCCCGGGTTTCCAGCCGCCGCAGGATCGTGAGCGCGATGGTCGTGGCCGTGATCTGAATCGCCCGGAAACGCTGAGGCCCGCGGCGCCGATTCCACAGCCGGCTGCACCGGCTGCACCCGTCGTGACACCGGCTGTACCGGCTGCACCGGCCGCGCGTGTCGTGACGCCGGCCGCGCCTGTCGTGACACCGGCGGCGCCGCGCCCGATGCCGCCCGCGAACGTGGGAGAGCGGCGAGATGACCGTCGCGACGGGCGTGGTGACGACCGCCGCCGCGATGCCGTCCCGCCGCCGCCAACGGTGTCCCCGCAGCCCGCGCCTGCGCCGGTGGCCCGCCCGGCGGCACCCGCTGCTCAGGAAGGGCCGATGATGCGGCCCCAGCCCGTGCGGCGCGGCGAAGAGCGCCGCGATCAGCCGCGCCCGCCGGAGGTTGCACCGGGCCGCAACGAAGCTCGGCCGCCACCTGCGGTGCGCGTCGAGCGGCCCGCCCCTGCCGTGGCTCCGGCCGCTCCGGCGGCGCCAGCGCCGCGACCGGTGGCGCCCGCGCCGCGACCCGTGGAGCCGCCGCGCGCGGTGCAGGCGCACCCGGCTCCGGCGCCTGTCCCCGCACCCGGACCCGCACCCGATGTGAAGCGGCCCGAGCAGCGCCCGCAGCAGCGAGCCGAGCCGCCGGCCAACGAACCGAAGCGAGTGGACCCGCGCGAGCAGCAGCGTTGAATCGACGTGCTGCGCCTCGTCAGCGCAGCAGCAACGGCCGAAGCACCGGCCAGACGTTGTCCAGGATGGCCGGGTGCGCCTCGGCCTTCGGGTGAATCCGATCGGGCTGGAACATCGTGTCGGCCTGCGGCCCATCGGCCACGCCTTTGAGCAGGAAAGGCACGAGCGCCGTGCCTTCCGACTTCGCGACGGTGGCGAACAGGCCCGCGAACTCGTCGCCATACTGCCGACCATAGTTCGGCGGTACCTGCATCCCCACGATCACGACCTTGGCGCCCGCGGCTTTGGCGGCGCGCGCCATCGCGGCGAGGTTGTCGCGTGTCATCGAGAGCGGCAGGCCGCGCAGTGCATCGTTGCCGCCGAGTTCGAGCACGACCACACCGGGCTGATGCTGCTTCAGCAACGCGGGCAACCGAGAGCGACCGCCCGAGGTGGTGTCGCCGCTGATGCTCGCGTTGACGACCGTCGCCGCGATCTTGCTCTGCGCGAGCCGCGCATCGAGCAGCGAAACCCAGCCGCTGCCGCGCTTCAGGCCGTACTCGGCCGAGAGGCTGTCCCCGACGACGAGGATCGTCGGGCTCGCGGCCCGTGCCGGCACTGCGTAAGCCGCGGTCGCGGCAAAGAGCAACACGCTACAGTGCGCGAGCCAAGTCCTTCGCGTGTGTGGCCGCTGAGCCGCTTCGAAAACCTCACCATCATTCATGTCTGAACCCATCATCGCCGTCGAGCGCGTCACCAAGCAGGTCCAGGACTCCACCGGCACGCTGACCATTCTCCATGAGATCGATTTCACCCTGCAGCCACGTCAGTCGGCCGCGATCGTCGGGGCCTCGGGCTCGGGCAAGAGCACGCTGCTGTCGATCATCGCGGGGCTGGACACGCCGACCACCGGCACCGTGAAGCTCGCCGGCATCGATCTGTTCAAGATCGACGAAGACGCGCGCGCTGCGGTGCGTGCAGCCAAGGTGGGGTTCGTGTTCCAGAGTTTCCAGTTGCTCGGCAATCTGAATGCGCTCGAGAACGTGATGCTGCCGCTCGAACTGCAGGGCCGCGGCGACGCGCGCATGCTGGCCACCGAGATGCTGCGCCGGGTAGGGCTGGGTGAGCGCCTGCGGCACTATCCGAAGGTGTTGTCCGGTGGTGAGCAGCAGCGCGTCGCGCTGGCGCGCGCGTTTGTCGTGAAACCCGCATTGCTGCTGGCCGACGAGCCGACCGGCAGTCTCGACTTCGCGACCGGCGAGACGGTGATGGAACTGATGTTCGCGCTGAACCGCGAAGCCGGCACGACGCTGGTGCTGGTCACGCACGACCGCGGCATCGCGGCGCGCTGCGACCGTCAACTGCACATCGAAGCCGGCCGCGTCAAGGTCGAAGCGCAAGCGTAAAAGAACAAGGGCGCCAAAAGGCGCCCTCGTCACGGTAGCGAAGCGCTCGATTACTGTTGCGAGAACTTATAGTCGGTCTTCGCCTTCGAGCGAACTTCTTCGACGAACGCGCCGATCTTCTGCTGCTCCATGCGCTGCTTGAGCTGGCCCTTCACGTCGTCGAACGGCGGGAACTGCGCCTCGCGCGTGTCGTCGAGCCGGATGATGTGATAGCCGAACTGCGACTTGACCGGCTCCTGCGTCATCTCGCCCTTCTTGAGCTCGGTCATCGCCTTCGAGAACTCGGGCACGTACGAGCCCGGGGCCGCGAAGTCGAGGTCGCCGCCCTTGGCGCCGGACCCAGGGTCCTTCGAGTTCTTCTTCGCCAGCTCTTCGAAGTTCGCGCCGCCCTTGATCTGCGCGATCAGGGCCTTGGCCTCGTCTTCCTTCTCGACCAGGATGTGGCGCGCGCGGTATTCGGTGCCCGCCGACTGGGCCTTGAACTTCTCGTAGTCGCCCTTGACGTCCGCATCGCTCACGGTGTTCTTCTTCGAGAAGTCCTGCGTCAGCAGCTTGGTCAGCACCTGCTGGCGGGCCTGCTCCATCTGCTGCTTGTACTCGGGGCTCGAGGCGAGGCCACGGCGCTCTGCTTCCTGCGCGAAGATCTCGTCCATCACGACCTTGTCGCGCACGCGCTGCTCGAGGTCGGGCGGCAGTTGCTGCTGCTGCGCGGCGGCCTGCGCCTGCACCTGCTTCACGATGGCTTCGACCCGGCTTTTCGGCACCGGCTTGCCGTTCACGATGGCAACGTTCTGTGCCAGTGCGGCCAGCGGCGTCGCCAGCGACAGGGCAGCGCACAGCATCAGCGGCGTGACGCTGAGGGCGAGGGAACTCTTCTTCATGGGCAAGTGCCTTTCAACGACGGGAATTGGGGGATGCGCGGGTGGCGCGGCGGTGTTGCCAGCGCCGTCAGGGCTCGCCGGGTGCGCGCGCTTCGATCGCGAGTGCATGGATGCCGCGCGGGATCAGGGCGTGGAGCGCATCATAAACGAGGCGATGCCTGGCCACGCGCGACAGGCCCTCGAAGCGCGGGCTGACGATGCGCACGTTGAAGTGCCGACCCTCGCGCGCGCCGGCATGGCCGGCGTGCAGGTGGCTGTCGTCCTGGACCTCGACGAGATCGGGTCGCAGCAGGGCCTCGAGTTCCTGCCGGATGTCGGCGGCGGCAATGCTCACGGCTTGGTCTCACCCACCGCCGGCTCGGGCTCGAGGTGCTGGCTGACATAGAAGCCCTGGGCGACGATGAAGGCCAGCATCAGGCCGGTGGCGCCGAAGGCCTTGAACGTGGCCCAGGTCGAGGTTGAGTAGTTGTAGGCGACATACAGATTCAACAGCCCCATCAGCGCGTAGAACGTGATCCAGGCCAGGTTCAGGCGCTGCCACACGGGCGCGGGGAGCACGAGTTGTTCGCCCATGAGCGACTGCAGCAGATTCTTGTGGAAGATCGCCTGGCTGGCCCAGAACGCCAGCCCCATGCCCCAGTAGAGCACGCTGAGCTTCCATTTGAAGAAGGTCGGGTTGTGGAACCAGATCGTCGCGCCACCGAGCACGACCACGATCGCGAACGTGATCCACAGGATCAGGTCAATCTTCTGGCGCCGTGCCAGCAGGACGCTGATCTGCACGAAGGTCGCGGCGATCACCACCACGGTGGCGAGCAGCACCGGGGCCTCTTCGGTGCCGACGACGCCGCCCGAGACCATGAACCCCAGGTGATCGGTGGCGAAACGCGCGGCCCAGTCGGCGTGCCCGTCGGCGTACTTGAACATGCCGAAGAACAGGATGACGGGCAGGAAGTCGAGCAGGAGTTTCATGCGGGGGATGAGGGCGGCCGGCGGCCGCGCGCTACTTCGTCGTGGGGGCGAAGTCTATCGCGGCCGAGTTGATGCAGAAGCGCTCGCCGGTCGGTTGCGGCCCGTCCTCGAACACATGGCCGAGATGCGAGCCGCAGTTGTTGCAGCGCACCTCGACGCGCACCATGCCGTGGCTCTTGTCGACGATGCGCTCGATGACCTCGCTGTTCACCGGCTCGAAGTAGCTCGGCCAGCCGCAGCCCGCGTCGAACTTGGTGTCGGACTTGAACAGCGGCGTGCCGCAGCCGATGCAGTTGTACTTGCCGTCGCTCCAGTGGTCCCAGTACTTGCCGGTGAACGGCCGCTCGGTGGCGGCGTGGCGGGCGACCTCGAACTGCATCGGGTCGAGCTGCGCCTTCCACTCGGCTTCGGATTTCTTTACCTTGTACGCTTTGGAGTCGTCGGTCATGATGAGCAGGACACCTCGATGGATTGCGCCCATTCGGGCGGGAAACCGGCATAGCGCTCGCGCGTGGCCGCATCGGATTCGTCGAATGGCCGAGCCAGAACTTTCATCAGGCGCTGCACCTCGCCGAAGTCGCCGGCCTGCGCCTCACGGATCGCCACCTCGGCCAGATGGTTGCGCAGCACGAACATGGGGTTCACGCGGTTCATGCGCAAGGCCCGCTCGGCGTCGATGCTGTGCTCGCGACGCAGGCGGTCGCCGTAGCGCAGCGCCCACGCGTCGAAAGCCTCGCGGTCCATGAACATGTCGCGCACCGTGGCGTTGAGTTCGCCCGGGACGAAGCGGGCGAGCCGGCGAAAGGTGATCGAGAAGTCGCAGCGATCGTCGGCCATGCGGCGCAGCAGATCGTCGATCAGGTCGCGGTCGCCGGTCTCGATCGTTTGCAGGCCGAGCTTGGCGCGCCAGCGGGCGAGCAGGGCATCGGCGAACGCGGCCTTGTAGGCCTCGAGCGTGGCGAGCGCGAGGTCGGAGTCCTCGATCAGCGGCATCAGGCCCTGCGCCAGCGCGTGCAGGTTCCAGAACGCCACGTTGGGCTGGCGTGCCCACGCGTAGCGACCCTGCGTGTCGGAGTGGTTGCAGACATGGCCCGGATCGAAGGTGTCGAGAAACCCGAACGGGCCGTAGTCGATCGTCAGCCCGAGGATCGACATGTTGTCGGTGTTCATCACGCCGTGGCAGAAGCCCACCGCCTGCCAGTCGGCCATCAACGCGGCGGTGCGCAGCGTGACCTGTTCGAGCAGCGCGGCGTAGGGCTGCGCGGCGTCGGCGCACGCGGGGTAGTGATGGCGGATCACGAAGTCGGCGAGGCGCCGCAGCGCATCGGGATCATCGGCCTGGCTGAAGTGCTCGAAGTGGCCGAAGCGGATGAAGCTCGGCGCGACACGCGTGAGCACAGCGGCGGTCTCGATCTCTTCGCGCCGTACCGGCAGCGCCGATCCGGTCACGCACAGCGCGCGCGTGGTCGCCACGCCCAGGGCCTGCATCGCTTCGGAACACAGGAACTCGCGGATCGACGAGCGCAGCACCGCACGGCCATCGCCCATGCGGGAGTAAGGGGTTTTGCCTGCGCCCTTGAGTTGCAGCTCCATCGGACCGGTGGGTGTGTCGAGCTCACCGAGCCACAGCGCGCGTCCGTCGCCGAGCTGACCCGCCCACACGCCGAACTGGTGCCCGCTGTAGACGCTGGCCAGCGGTCGCATGCCAGGCCACAACGCGTTGCCGCTGAAGACCTGCAGGGCCTGCGCATCGGCCCAGTCGTCGGGCAGACCGAGCAGAGCGGCGCAATCGGCGCTCGTCGCGACCCAGTGCGGGTCGGGCAGCGGCTGGGCGTTCAGTGCAGTGAAGAAGGGTGTGCCCAGACCGAGAAACCGGTTGGGCCAGGCAAGGGCAACACTCATCGGGGCACAGTTTAGCGAGGCCTCGAAATCCCTACTCCAGTGCATCGCTTCACGCGGGGCCTGTCGCCGGTGTGACAGGTCTTTGGGGTAGTCCCTGTAACCCCACGCGGACCACTTCCGTTACCTTTGCGGGCGATCAATCAGCCCTTGGAGAACACACATGAAGTATGCAAATCGTTCGATGCCCCGACGCCTGCTCAACCTCGCCGTCGGTGCCGCATTGATCGCCTCCGCAGGGGCTGCGATGGCGCAAGCCAAGCCGCTCGCCGGTCAGACCGTCAAGATCGCCATGATCGAAGGCCTTTCGGGGCCTTTCGCGAACGTGGGACAGAACCAGCTCAAGAGCTGGCAGATGGTTGCAGCGCACTTCGCCGGCAACAAGAACCCGGCGGGCGTCACGTTCGAGATCGTCGGCATGGACAGCAAGAGTTCGCCGCAGGAAGCGTTGAACCTGCTCAAGTCCGCCGCGGATCAGGGCTTCCGTTACGTGACGCAAGGCAACGGCTCCAACGTCGCGGTGCCGATGGCTGATGCGGTGGCCAAGTACAACGAGCGCAACCCCGGCAAGGAAATCGTGTACCTGAACTACGCCGCGGTGGATCCGGTGCTGACGAACGACAAATGCACGTTCTCGCACTTCCGCCTCGACGCCGACACATCCGAGAAGATGGCCGCGCTGACGGCGTTCATGAAGGACCAACCGAAGATCTCCAAGGTCTACCTGCTCAACCAGAACTACTCGCACGGCCAGCAGGTGGCGAAGTACTTCAAGGAAGGCATCGCGCGCAACCGCCCCGACGCGAAGATCGTCGGCGAGGATCTGGTCGCGCTCGGCCAGGTCAAGGACTTCTCACCGTATGTCGCGAAGATCAAGGCTTCAGGCGCTGATGCGATCGTGACCGGCAACTGGGGTCAGGACATGACCCTGTTCGTCAAGGCGATCAACGACGCCGGCTTGACAATTCCGATCTATGCGTACTATGCCGGCGTCTCCGGCACGCCGACCGCCCTTGCTCAAGGCCCTGGCCTCAACGTCTATCAGATCGCCTACAACCACTCCAACTACAGCGGCGAAGTCGGTCAGCTGATGAACGAGTTCAAGAAAAAGTACAACGACGATTTCTACACGTTTTCCATCTACAACGCGATCGTTGCTCTCGACGAAGCGATGGCCAAGACGAAATCGTCCGATCCGGTGAAGGTCGCCTTCGCCCTGGAGGGCATGAAGTTCAACGGGTTCAACGGCGAGAGCTACTTCCGCAACACCGACCATCAGATGCAGCAGGGCCTCTGGATTTCGCATTGGCAGAAGGTCGACGCGAAGAACAAGTACAGTGTCGAGAACACTGGCTACACGTTTGCGCCCGTGAAGTACATCGAGGCCTACCAGGCCAGCACGCCGACGAGTTGCCAGATGGTCCGACCAAGCGCACCCTGAGCGACCATCGTTCCAGAATCAGGGCCCGACGGGGATGACCCCTCGGGCCTTTTTGTCACCACGCCGACCGCTCGCCGGTGGCCGATCCGAACCTGAACGACTGTCCTGATGGAGTTCTTCACCATATCGCTGCTCAATGGCCTGAGCTACGGGCTGCTGCTGTTCATGCTCAGTTCGGGCCTCACGCTGATCTTCAGCATGATGGGCGTGCTCAATTTTGCGCACACGAGCTTCTACATGCTGGGGGCGTATTTCGCCTTCAGCATTTCGACCGCCATCGGCTTTTGGCCTGCGTTGCTCATTGCCCCCGTCTTGGTAGGCGTTCTGGGCGCCCTGTTCGAGCGCTACAGTCTGCGGCGGGTGCACAAGTTCGGGCATGTGCCTGAACTGCTTGTCACTTTCGGCCTGTCCTATTTGATCCTCGAGCTGGTGCGCTTGGTCTGGGGCAATGCGACCGTGCCCTATGGGCTGCCCGAGCAGCTCCAGGGATCGCTGTTCACGATCTACGGCACGCAGTTCCCGAAGTCGCGTTCGTTCATCATGCTCCTCGCGCTGTTGATGCTGCTGGCCGTCTGGCTGCTCTTGACGCGCACGCGCATCGGCCTCGTGATCCAGGCTGCGCTGACGCATCCCGAAACGGTCGAGGCGCTCGGCCACAACGTGCCGCGCGTCTTCATGCTGGTGTTCGGAGGCGGTGCGGCGCTGGCGGCGCTGGCTGGCGTGATCGGGGGCAATACCTATGTCACCGAGCCGGCGATGGCGGGCGCCGTCGGCTCGATCGTGTTCGTGGTGGTGGTCGTGGGCGGCATGGGGTCGCTCGTGGGCGCCTTCCTCGCATCGTTGTTGATCGGCGTGTTGCAGACCTTCGCGGTCGCGATCGATCAGTCGATCGCGACCGCGCTTCAGGCCGTCGGAGTTGTCGTCACCGACGAGACCTTCGGGAGCGCGCTGCTTCAATTGACCGTCGCGCAGGTCGCACCGATCCTTCCATACCTGTTGTTGGTGTTGATGCTGATCTTCCGACCTCGCGGGCTGCTCGGAAAGCGGGAGGGTTGAGATGACGTTGGTTGCGAAACCCGCGGGTGCCGGCCGTCTGGTCGTCTGGGGCCTGTTCGCCGGCGTGCTGATCGTGCTGCCATTGCTGTTCCGCAGCAGCCTGGCGCTCACGATGCTCTCGCAGATGGGCTATTTGGTCATCATCTGCCTGAGCTACAACATCCTTCTGGGTCAGGGCGGGATGCTGAGCTTCGGCCACGCCGTCTATTCCGGCATGGGGGCGTTCATAGCGATTCATGGGATGAACCTCGCGACCAAAGGAACGATTGTGTTGCCGGTGTCCGTGGTGCCTTTGGTTGGAGGGCTGGCGGGCATGTTCTTCGCGGCACTGTTCGGCTACGTGTCCACCAAGAAGTCGGGGACTACGTTTGCGATGATCACGCTGGGCCTCGGCGAACTCGTCGCGGCGATGTCGTTGATGTTCCCGGGATTCTTCGGTGGCGAAGGTGGCATCACGACGAACCGCACTTACGGGTCCCATCCCCTGGGCTTCACCTATGGTCCGCAGATCCAGGTGTACTACCTGATCGCGTGCTATTGCTTCGTCTCCACGGCGCTGATGTTTGCGTTCACCGGCACGCCGCTGGGTCGCATGCTGAACGCCGTGCGGGACAACCCGGAGCGGGTCGAGTTCATCGGCTACAACACCCAGAAGGTGCGCTACTACGGGTTCATCATCGCCGGCTTCTTCGCCGGCATTGGTGGTGCGCTTGCCGCCGTGAATTTCGAGATCGTTGGAGCTGCCGACAGCCTCAGCGCGGTGCGCTCCGGCGGCTATCTGCTGTTCACGTTCCTGGGTGGGGCCACCTTCTTCTTCGGCCCGATCATCGGGGCGGTGCTCCTTGTGCTGGCTTCGGTGTTGCTGTCCGAAGTGACGAAGGCCTGGCTGCTTTACCTGGGGTTGATCTTCCTGCTCATGGTGATGTACGCACCCGGCGGCATCGCGAGCTTGATCATGATGAACCTTCGAATGATCAAGTTCGGAAAGTTCGGGCGGGTGGCTGGAGCGTATGCACTGCTCGCGATCACGGGTGTGCCGATGTTCTTCGGCGTCGCGGCGTTGATCGAGATGGTCTACCACATGCAGTTGAACGAGGCGCTGGGTCCGACAATGCAATTCTTTGGGATCGAGCTGAACGTGAAATCTATGCTCAGCTGGTTCGCCACGCTGGTCGTGACGGTCGTCGGCCTCGGGCTGTTCGAGTTCGCGCGGCGCGTATTCGCGCGTCACTGGGGTTTGGCGCAAGGCGAGATCGAAGCGGCGATCCGCGCGCGGGAGGCCGCATGAGCAGCGCCCAGTGCGCCGTTGAGCTCAAGGCACTCCGCAAGTCCTTCGGCAAGACTGAGATCATCCGAGACACGAACTTGGCTGTCATGCCCGGCGAGCGGGTCGCGATCATCGGGCCGAACGGCGCTGGCAAGTCGACGCTCTTCAACCTGATCAGCGGCCGGTTCGCACCCACCAGTGGTGAAATCCTGCTCAACGGTCGGCGCATCGATGGGCTGACGCCCTATGAGGTCAGCCGCCTCGGGTTGGCTCGCAGTTTTCAGGTCAGCAACATCTTCAGCAAGCTCTCGGTGTTCGAGAACCTGCGCTGCGGCGTGCTGTGGGCGATGGGCTACAAGTACGCGTTCTGGAAGTTCCTGACCGGCCTGACCGATGCGAACGAGCGTGCCGATCAGCTCCTGCGCGATCTGCACCTCGAACGCAAGCGCGACACGTTGGCGATGAATCTCACTTACGCCGAGCAGCGTGCGCTCGAAATCGGCATCACGATCGCCGGAGGCGCGAGCGTTGTGCTGCTGGACGAGCCTACAGCGGGCATGAGCAAAAGCGAGACGAGCCGATTCGTCGAACTGATCCGCGAAGTCACGATCGGCAAGACACTGCTGACGGTCGAACACGACATGGGTGTCGTGTTCGGTCTGGCGGACAAGATCGCGGTGCTCGTGTACGGCGAGGTGATCGCGTTCGACACGCCAGAGGCGGTGCGGGCGAACCCAAAGGTGCAGGAGGCTTATCTCGGCTCCGTGCTGGCCGACGCCCAAGCTGCAGAGGCGGGCCACTGATGCTGCAGCTGTCTGATCTGCACGCCTACTACGGCAAGAGCCACATCCTGCACGGGGTTGATATGACCGTGGGTGAGGGAGAGATCGTCAGCCTGCTGGGGCGCAATGGGTCCGGTCGGTCGACCACGGTCAAGACCATCATGGGGCTCGTCACCGGCGCGGGTTCGGTGAAGTTTCGTGGCCAGGAGATACTGGGTCACGATACCTTCGACATCGCGCAGCGCGGCATCGGCTACGTGCCCGAGAGTCGCGACATCTTCCCCAAGCTCACCGTCGAACAGAACCTGATGCTGGGCGAGAAGCGCGGCAAGCGCGGTGACAAAGCCAAGCCACGCTGGTCCTTCGACGACATGTACAAGATGTTCCCGCGGCTCAAGGAACGCGAACACACCGAGGCCGGCGTGCTCTCGGGCGGCGAGCAGCAGATGCTCACGCTGTGCCGCACGCTGATGGGCGACCCTGACCTCATCATGATCGACGAGCCGACCGAAGGCCTCGCGCCCAAGATCGTCGAACTGGTGGCCGAGTACCTGAAGACGCTGAAGAGCCGCGGCGTGTCGGTGCTGCTGGTCGAGCAGAAGCTCACCATCGCGCTCGAAATCTCCGAGCGTTGCTATGTGATGGGGCACGGGAGTATCGTCTTCGAGGGCTCGCCGGCAGCGCTGCGGGCCAATGGCGAGATCCGCAAAGAGTGGCTCGAGGTGTAGATTGACGGCCCCTGGCGCCTGCGGCGCTGTCCCCCGAGGGGACCGCAGCCGGCTTGGGGCGGCCCGGCGCTCGACTGCGCGCCGCGCATCAGGTCAAGAGGCGCTGTCACAGCAGAGACAGCGCCTTTTTTCTTTCAACGCCTAGAATCGAACGATCGTTCTTTTTTCTCGATTCACCCAAGGAACATGCCATGACCGCCCACTATGAACTCCGCGGCAACGTCGCCGTCATCACGATGGACAACCCGCCGGTGAATGGCCTGGGTCATGCGACCCGGCTGGCCATCGTGAACGGGCTGGACAAGGCGATCGCCGATGCCGCCGTCAAGGCCATCGTGATCACGGGCGCCGGCAAGGCGTTCTCGGGCGGTGCAGACATCCGCGAGTTCGGTTCGCCGAAGGCGCTGGCCGAGCCGAACCTGCTCAGCGTGATCCTCGCGCTCGAAGCCAGCACCAAGCCGATCGTCGCGGCGATCCACACGGTGTGCATGGGCGGCGGGTTGGAGCTGGCGCTCGGCTGCCACTACCGCGTCGCGTCGCCGGGCACGCAGGTCGCGCTGCCCGAGGTCAAGATCGGCCTGATCCCCGGCGCCGGCGGCACGCAGCGCCTGCCGCGCGTGCTCGGCGTCGAGAATGCGATGAACATGATCGTCAGCGGCGAGCCGGTGAAGAGCGAGATGCTTGCAGCAGCGCCGGGCCAGAAGCTGTTCGACAAGATCATCGACGGTGACCTGATGGCCGGCGCGCTCGCGTTCGCCGCGGAGGTTGCCGACAATCGGCCGCTCGCGCTGGTGCGCGACTTGAAGGTGACGCACCCGAACGCCGACGCCTATGTGCAGTTCGTGAAGAACATGGTCGGCGGCATGAGCAAGAACTTCCCCGCGCCGCTGAAATGCGTCGAAGCCGTGGCCGGTTCGCTGCGGCTGAAGTTCGACGAGGGCATGAAGCTCGAGCGCGAGCTGTTCACCGGGCTGATGTTCACGCCCGAGTGCAGGGCCTTGCGCCACGCCTTCATGGCCGAACGCGCGACGACCAAGATCCCCGACGTGCCGGCGGACACACCGGTGCGCGACATCAAGAAGCTGGCCGTGATCGGCGCCGGCACGATGGGCGGCGGCATCGCAATGAATTTCCTGAACGCCGGCATTCCGGTCGTGATGCTCGAGATGAAGCAGGAGGCGCTCGACAAGGGTGTCGGCATCATCCGCAAGAACTACGACGCGCAGGTCAAGAAGGGCAAGCTCAAGCAGGACAAGCTCGACGCGCGCATGGCGCTGCTGACCACCACGCTGAACTACGGCGATCTGAAGGACGCCGACATGGTCATCGAGGCCGTGTTCGAAGACCTGGGTGTAAAGGAGACCGTGTTCAAGACGCTCGACGAGGTGATGAAGCCCGGCGCGATCCTGGCCTCCAACACCAGCACGCTCGACGTGAACAAGATCGCCGCATTCACGAAGCGCCCGCAGGACGTGATCGGCATGCACTTCTTCAGCCCCGCCAACGTGATGAAGCTGCTCGAGGTCGTCCGCGGCGAGAAGACCGCGAAGGACGTGCTGGCCACCGTGATGCAGCTCGGCAAGAAGATCAAGAAGACCTGCGTCGTCTCGGGCGTGTGCGACGGCTTCATCGGCAACCGCATGATCGAGCAGTACTCGCGCCAGGCCGGCTTTCTGCTCGATGAAGGCTGCACGCCCGCGCAGGTCGACAAGGCGATGGAGAAGTTCGGCATGGCGATGGGCCCGTTCCGCATGGGCGATCTGGCCGGCAACGACATCGGCTGGTACATCCGCAAGCGCCGCAACGCCGAGCGGCCCGGCATGCGCTACAGCAAGTCGGCCGACCTGCTGTGCGAAATGGGCCGCTTCGGCCAGAAGACCGGCGCCGGCTGGTACGACTACGTGCCGGGCAAGCGCGACGCGATCCCGAGCGCCGTCGTCACCGACATGATCGAGAAGCACCGCAAGGATCTCGGCATCACGCCGCGCAAGATCGGCGACGACGAGATCGTCGGCCGCCTCGTCTACGCGCTGGTCAACGAGGGCGCGAAGATCGTCGACGAGGGCATCGCGCTGCGCGCGTCCGACATCGACATGGTCTACCTCACCGGCTATGGCTTCCCGCTGCACCGTGGCGGGCCGATGAACTATGCGGATCAGGTCGGGCTGTTCAACGTGGTCGGTGCGATGAAGCGTTTCGCGGCGAACCCGCTCGACGACGCGTCGTTCTGGGTGCCGGCGCCGCTGCTGGCCAAGCTGGTGGCCGAAGGCAAATCGTTCAGCTGAGCGATCGAGCCGACGTGCGCAAGCTGTTCGCGTTGCTGGGCGTCGTCGTCCTCGTGCTGGCCCTCGCGGTCGGCGCGAAGACGCTGATGACGCCGTCCAGGCAGATCGCCGTGGCCGCGGCCACGCCGGCCAAGGTCGATGCCACGGCAGTCTCGGAGCGGCTCGCCGCGGCGGTGCGCTTCAAGACGATCGCATCGCCCGACGATGTCGATGCCAACGCGGCCGAGTTCACCGGCTTGCACGCGCTGTTGCAGGCGAGCTTCCCGAAGGCGCATGCGGCGCTCGAGCGCGAGGTGGTCGGCCAATACGGCCTCGTCTACACCTGGCCCGGCAGTGACCCGAAGGCCGGCGCGATCGCGTTGATGGCGCATCAGGATGTGGTGCCGGTGGCCCCCGGCACCGAAGGCGACTGGCAGCAGCCGCCGTTCTCCGGTGCCCTGAAAGACGGCTTCGTCTGGGGCCGCGGCTCGTGGGACGACAAGGGCAACGTGATGGCCATCATGGAGGCCGTCGAGCTGCTCGCGGCCAATGGCTTCCAGCCGCGCCAGACCGTCTATCTGATCTTCGGCCAGGACGAGGAACTCGGCGGCGCGCGCGGTGCAATGCAGATCGCGAAGCTGTTCAAGGAGCGCGGCATACACCTGCAGTACGTACTCGACGAGGGGCTGCTGATCACCGACGGCCTGCTCGCCGGGCTCGACAAGCCGGCCGCGCTGGTCGGCGTGGCCGAAAAGGGCTACCTCAGCCTGCTGCTCACCGCGAGTGCCACGCCGGGTCATTCGTCGATGCCGCCGCCGCAGGCTGAGACCTCGGCGATCGGCATGCTCAGCGCAGCGCTCGCGCGGCTCGAGGACCGGCAGATGCCGCTCGCCGTGCGCGGCTTGTCGCAGGAGATGTTCGAGACGATCGCGCCCGAGATGAGCGGGCTGAACCGCGTGTTCCTGTCGAACCTGTGGCTGTTCAAGCCGATCGTGGAACGCCAGCTGGCCAAGAGCGCGGGCACGAACGCCACGCTGCGCACGACCACTGCGCTGACGATCGTCAACGCTGGCAACGCCGACAACGTGCTGCCCGGCCGCGCGAACGCCACCGTCAACTTCCGGCTGCTGCCGGGCGACAGCAGCGACGCGGTGCTGGCGCACACGAGCGAGGCGGTGAAGAACGCCGCGATCCGGATCGAGAAGGCGCCGGGCTTCTCGGAGCCGTCGAAGGTCGCCGCCACCGATGCGCCGGGCTATGCGGCGATCAACAAGACCTTGCGCCAGTTGCACCCGGACGTGATCGTCGCGCCGGGGCTGATGATCGGCGCCACCGACTCGCGTCACTTCGA
>JBDTVC010000105.1:0-15658 GCA_040007475.1 Burkholderiales bacterium | reverse complement strand
CCGGCCAGCAGTTCCTTGGTGTCGTCGTCGTAGACCTCGACCCAATGTCCGCGCTGCAAGAAGAAGCGGGCGCGTTGGTTGGTGGCTTTGCGGGTCGCGTGAATCTCGCAGTCCGCGAGGTTGCCGCGCTCGTGGCCGTCGCGGGTGGCCGGATCGCTGTTGCTGGCCTCCAGAACAAAGCGGCGGCCGGCGCCAGGGCAGAGTGTGTCGATCATCGTGGTGCTCGTGGTGGCCAGGTGGGTCAGATCAAGCGCAGCGCACGAAGCCAGGAAGGCACCCCATCCGGTCCGGTGCCGTCGGGCTCCACGCGATGGCCGGTCGGCGTCTCACAGATGCCGTCCTCGTTCCACGCCGTCAACTCCTGCAAGCTGGGCAGCTCTTCGACTTCCAGCTGCCAGCGGCTCAATGAACTGAGCGCCTCCTTCTTGTTGGCCATCCATTGCGCGAGCGAGCATTCCGCCTCCTTTCGAGACAGCACCTTCCAGTCGTCGTCGACCTGACGACACAAGGTGACACCGTTGGACCGCACCGAGATCAGGGCGCCACGCGCGACAGAAAAGTAGCGGTGCAACTCCGTGCCGTTGGCATCCAATTCGCTGACGCATTGCCCTTCACCTCCTGCCTGTTGGCCAGCCTCGGGGCCGAGGAACTGCGGATCCGTGGTGTCGTTGCTGGGGTGGTTGGACTGTGCGTTCATGCTGGTGGCCTCGTGTGGTAGTTGAAAAAATCTGCCCGTCGGTTTCGCCTCGACGCATGAATAGCGACAGCCAGGCAGGGCACAAGGGCACGACCGCAAGCCGCAGCTCGAAGCGCAGCGCAGAGACCGGGTGAGGACACGTGGGCGCCAGCCTTCACCCTTGGGGCATGACTGGATGCCGCTATGCGTCGGAAAGAGGCGTACCGACAGGCAGATCCACCACCCCGAGCAACCGAACGCGCGGGCCGGCTCACCTCCCCATCAACGACACGCGCGAAGCTTCCCCGCTGCGCGATCCATCGCCGCACCGCGGCGCGCTTCAATGCGGACGGAACCACCGCGAGTAACAGGCAGCAAACACTTACGCCATTCGGCGGATTTGCGCAACTTCGTGGGGTAGAACGGGTGAGCAGGCCTTGTCTGCACAAGGGAAAACAATGAAACGCAGATTGATGCTCGGGTCGATGGCCGTGGCAACCCTGCCCGCCATGTCCGCAGCATTGCAGACCAAGGCGCTGCTCACGGTGAGCGGCCGCATCGGCCGGGTCAACAACGACACGACGAAGACCTACGACTTCACCGAGTCTGCCTTTCTCAATCTGACCCAGTCGAGCATCACGACCGGCACGTCTTGGACTCCGACATCGGTCTTTGTAGGCCCGTTTTTGCTCGATGTGATGCAGACCGCCGGCGTCACGTCGGGTACGCTGGTCGTCAAGGCGTTGGACGGCTACTCGGCCCCGATCCCCTGGGAAGACCTTGTACGCTACGGAGTGATCCTGGCGCACAGCCAGGACGGCAAGCGCCTGAGCAACAAGCGCTGGGGACCGTTGTGGACAATGTACCCACGCGACCAGAACCCGGTCGCGCTCAAAGGGCCGATCGCAGAATCGAGGTTCATCTGGCAAGTCAACAGGATCGAAGTGATCGGCTGAGTGGCACGACGGAACGCCGGAATCCGGCGCAACATCCCGTCGAGCCGCAGCAAGGTGGCCGACGGCTGACCGACGTGCCAGCACCGGTGGCCCGAGGCTGGTGGTCCGCACTGGTATTGGTGCTCTTGTCGGTAGCGGTGGCCACGATGGCACTCGTGAGCCAGCAACTGACCCTCACCCGGGCAAATAGCTCAGTCCCCGATGAAGGCTTTTACTGGACCGTTGCGCAATACCAGATCGCGCACCATCGCCTGAAGCAGGAGCTGCGAGCAATCGCAGCCGGCGAGCCGGTCAACACGGAAGAACTCACCTTGCGCGCAGCGGTGTTCGCGTCGAAGGCGAGCATCCTCACCGAACCTTCAGAGGTCAAGAACCTCTTGAATGGGGTGCCGGGCTTCGCCGAGGCCACCCAGCGTGTGGCCGAACTTCAGCGTCGGATAGGCGCCAGCCTTGAGAAGGAGGTGTTCACGCAGGCCGATGCGATCAAGGTGCTGGGCGAGTTCAAGGCCATGGCCGATGACGAGTTGCTGAGTCGGCTTGCCAGCGACGTGCGCCTGGCAGAGATCAGCGCCAAAGATGACATGCTGCGCAGCCTGACACGACGCATCGGATGGATCTGGGGCGGCTTTGCCCTGTGCTGGGCCGCGCTCGCGCTGTGGCTGCTGTATGCGGTTCGTTCCCGGCGCCGCTACAGAGCTGCGGCGCGTGACCGGCAGAGGGCGGTCGAGGCGATGGAGCGCGCCATCGTCGCGAAGCGAAAGTTCCTGAGCATGGTGAGCCACGAGGTGCGATCGCCCTTGCAAAATATCGTCGCCTCTGCGGAGCTGCTGGCCATGAAGGACAGCCGGCCCGAGAGCGTCGCCGCGATCCGCCGCATTCGACACGCCGTATCAGTGCTTCAGGGGCAGCTGCGCGACCTGCTCACGATCGCCAGAGACGATGCGGGTCAGTGGGCCATGCAGGCGGAGACATTCGAGTTCGGCGAGTTGGTCATGGATGTTTGCGCGGAGCTTGAAGAAGCGGCTCACGCCAAAGGGTTGGCATTTGGTGTTGAGGTTCCCGAAGCACCGGTGACGGTCAACGCCGACCCGATCCGGATTGCGCAAGTGTTGAGAAACTTGGTTGAGAACGCAGTGCGCAACACCAATGTTGGCCGCATCGTGGTCCGACTCGAGCCCTTCGATAGCGACTATTCGCCGGGGAAGGACAAGCTGGCCGCTGATGAAACGCCGATGGCGGGGTGGGTTCGATTTTCAGTCCAGGACACCGGGCAAGGCCTGCCGCCGCAGGCCTTGCAACGCCTTCAAGGCGCAACGGTGCCGTTCGAATCCAGCAGCGACGGCAGCGGCATCGGCCTCTTCGTGATTCGCGATGTGCTGCAGCAATTGCGTGGTCAAATCGACGTGCAAAGCAGCATCGCGCGGAGCCCCGAAGGCCGAGGCACGACCTTCAAGGTGAGCATCCCTGCGACGCTGGTCCGGGAAACAGCCGCGCAGGCCCGGATCAGCGGGAACACCGATCCGTTGAACATCCTGATCGTGGACGATCGGCCAGACGTTTTGAAGTCGCTCAGCGACGTGACCCGCCGGCTGGGTCACTCGTGCATAGCGGTGAGCTCTGCCGTCGAGGCCCACAGCGCGCTGGCCAGAACCCGCTTTGATGCGGTGCTGATCGACCTGGAGATGCCCGGCGAAGACGGTCTTGCATTGGCCACAGAAATCCGAAGCGGCGATGGACCCAACGGCACCTTGATGTTGATTCTCATCAGCGCCGCGGAGAACCGGGCGGTCGGGATGACCTGGCCCTTCGACGGCTTCCTTCAAAAGCCCATCGATTGCCAAGCCCTGAGTCGGCTCATCGGTTCGCGAAACTCGCACTGAACCGCCTCGCGACGAGTGACCCTCGACCGGGCTCTGCAGCACAGCCGGCGAACTTGCTGCTATGGGCGGGGGCGTCCATCCCATTGCTTACGCTCGGCACGCTTGTGCGACACGTTGCTGTGTGACGGGCGCGGCGCCAAGGGCGGGGTCGGGTCATGGGCCCGCCGACCACAAGAGCAAAGCCGCCGGCAAGCCCCGGCCATGTGCCAGTCCTTCGCGGTCGACGGCGATCGAGATCGCCGGATTTCGCTGTGAACGCACACAGCTTCCGGACCGACACGACATATGGTTCTTCGCAGCGGCCCACAAGCTTTCGCTTGGGCGCGATCCGCAACATCTGCCGCCTCGAGTGCGCCGACGTAGGCGTCAGAGAACTCGGTCCACACGCCAGCCTGGCTCATCGTGATGCAAGGAAGTCCAAGACCGCCCGGCACTCCGCTCGAAACTGCGGCGCCAGCACGCGCACATCGTCGACGCTGCGGGTTTGGGCGGCGTCCTCGAGTTCTGCGCACAGTTGCCCGAGCCGCTCGGCTCCAATGGAACGCGCTGCCGACTTGAGCTTGTGTGCGGCGTCGGCGACGACGTGTATCGCGCCATTGTTCAGGGCCAGGTCGAATTCGACAACGGAGCGCTCGGTACTGTGCCGGAACGCCACGAGAACCTCCTCAGTGACCGCGGGGTCGTCGCCCATGAATCCGGCGAGTATCGTCAGGTCGACTGGTGCTTCGATCGACGCCACTGTTGGCGGGCGCGGCGACGGGATCGCCGCTGGCGGAGCGAGCCAGGCAGCAATCGCCGCCCGCAACTGGGGTAATCGCACAGGCTTGGTCAGGTAGGCATCCATGCCTGCGGCGAGGCAACGCAACTCCTCGGCAGCCAGCCCGTTGGCGGTCAGAGCGATGATCGGCAGACGGCGCTCCGGGCTCTCTTCCGAACGAATCGCTGCGGCCAGTTCGTAGCCGTCCATGACGGGCATGTGCAGGTCGGTGAGCAACAACGCGTAGTCGCCACCGCGCCAGCGATCGAGAGCTTCGCGGCCGTCGGTGCAGACCTCGGCAACCAGACCGAGCAGGCGTAGTTGATGCACGATCACTGCGCGGTTGGTTTCGTTGTCCTCGGCGACCAGGACAGGCAGGCTCCGCGATTGCACCGGATGGAGCGTCAACTTTGGAGCGATTGTCGAAGCTGGTTGTCGATCGCGCTCGCCCAGGAAAGTAGGCTGGGCGCTCTGCGCCGCCAGCAGCAGCGCATCTGACAGCGTGCTGCGGCCGAGCGCGTCGGCGTCGATGGATATGACGTCGTTTGATTCCATGCGTGGACTGCGGCGTCCGCCGCGTCCGAGAACCACGAATCGCGTCTGCACAGCAGCAGTGCTCGGCGCCATGGCGCGCAACGCCTCCGCGGACGTTCCTGCCTGGTCGGGAAGCACAAGCCACAGCGACAAGCCAGCCACTGGCGTTGCCGCAGCCGCGGCGGCCAGCTCAGGCATCGTTACGACGTTCAAGCCCGAGGAGCGCAAGGTGCATGCGAGGTCGTCAGCAAGCGGCTGCTCGCTGCCCACGATGCAGCAGCGCATCTCGCCCACCAGCATGCCCAAGGCCGAGACAGAGGGCGCAGGCGCCGTCGCCGTGGTCCTGAATGGCAGACGCACGGTGAAGGTCGAACCCTGCCCGGGCGAACTGCGAACCGAGATGTGCCCGTGCATCAACGACACCAGCATGTCGCAGATCGCCAGGCCCAGCCCGGTGCCACCGAAGCGGCGGGTGGTCGACGCGTCGGCCTGGGCGAACGGCGTGAAGAGCCGGGATTGCGTGACTTCGTCCATACCGACGCCGTTGTCGGCGATGACGAGGTCCACCGTGAAATCATCGGCCCTGTCGCTGGATGCGTCTGTCACCCTATCGGCAACCCGGAGTGCGCGAACCGACACTCGCCCCTTTTCACTGCCCCCGCTGCAGAACTTGATGGCGTTTCCGACGAGGTTGATCACGACTTGCCGGAAGCGTCCTTCGTCGCCAAGTGCTGCGGCCGGAATGGACGGATCGATGAACAGCGAAAGGCGCACACCGCGCTTGTTGGCCATCGGCGCCAAGAGCGCGCATGCTCGTTCGACCACGACGCCAGGGTCGATCGGCTCCGAAGCAATGCTCAGCTTGCCGGCTTCGATCTTTGAGAAGTCCAAAATGTCGTCGATGATCGAAAGCAGCGAAATGGC
The DNA here is from genome assembly GCA_040007475.1 of Burkholderiales bacterium. Taxonomy (GTDB): domain Bacteria; phylum Pseudomonadota; class Gammaproteobacteria; order Burkholderiales; family Burkholderiaceae_C; genus LMDS01. Next base: position 9,931 of record JBDTVC010000105.1, on the reverse strand, counting down.
CGACTCGTGGACCAGGTCCACCATCTCGACCTGCGGACCGTTCAGATTCGTCTGCTGCAGCACGTCGATCATCCCGATGACGCCGTTCATCGGCGTGCGAATCTCATGACTCATTGCAGCCAAGAACGAGGACTTTGCCTTGTTGGCCTGATCCGCATCCTCTCGCGCTTGGCTCAGTTGGGCAGTGCGAGCCTGGACGCGACTCTCGAGCTCCGCATTCAACTCGACCAGTGCCAATTGGTCCCGCTTGCCTTCGGTGATGTCCTCCCCGATGCTGGCCGAGCCAATGACTTTGCCGTCAGCTGAGCGCAGCATGGAACTGCTCCAGCGGATCGTCCTGCGCTCACCGGTGCGGGTCACGATCTCGTTCTCACGTTCCCACGACTGAACCGAGCGGGCGAGGATCTTGGTGAACCGCTCCGTCGCGGTGACAGGATCGGCCTGCAAGAAGAGCGCGAACCAGTTGCGTCCGATGACTTCGTCTCGCTGCCAGCCGGTCAGGCCGAGCAGGTAGTCGTTGCAGTAGGTGATGCGTCCTTCGAGATCGAGCATCACCGAGAGGAGATGTACTGTTTGCAGCAGGTCGGTGAAACGTCGCTCGCTTTTCTGCAGTGCCTCTTTGCTGGCAACGAGGTCCAGCTTGGCCAGCTCGAGGGTGTGAATGTCCGTGCAGGTGCCGACCCACTTGATGCAGTGGCCCGCCGCGTCCAGCTGTGCCACGCCGCGCATCAGCCACCAGCGGTATACGCCGTCGGCACGGCGCAGGCGGGTTTGCGTCTCGAGCACGCCAAGGGCCGCCTGAGCCTGCTGCCAATCACCCAGCACGCGTTGCTGGTCATCTGGATGAATGGCCCGGCTCCAACCCCCGCCCCGGCTTTCTTCGAGCGTGAGTCCGGTGTAGTCGATCCACTGCTGGTTGGAGTAGATGTTCGAGCCGTCGGGACCCGTCATCCAGACGATCTGCGGCATGGCCTCGGTCAGTGTGCGGAATTCGTCCCTGCTCGAGCGCAAGGCGATCTCGGCCTCATGGCGTTCGGTGATGTCCTGCAACGCGCCATGCACTCGCTTGGCCCCGCCATTCGCGTTCATCTGCGCTTGGCCGGTGCATCGCACGAACAGCACGCGCCCTTTGAGAGTCCGCAGCTCCAGATCGAGATCAAAGGGGATTCCTTGCCGGGCGCAACGTTCGAACGCGTGAGTGACACTGTCGCGGGACGTCGCGCTGTACAGATTGAACGCCTCTTCGAGTGCGGGTTTGGCGCCAGGCGGCGCATCGAGAATGTCGCAGGCTTCGTCGGACCAGTGCACCTCCATCATTGGCAGGTCGACCGCCCAGCCGCCGAGCTTTGCCGTGTGGCCGGCCATGCGCAACAGGCTGACGTTCTCGCGGAGTTCGCTCTCGGCAGTCAGGCGTTCGGCCACGTCCCAGGAGCGTGCGACGACCTGTTCGATCAGCGCGATTTCGCTGGATGTCCAGTCGCGCGAGTCGCCCTGACGCAAGGTCATCGTGCCGCGCAAAATCCCCTGCCGACGCAGAGGGCAGATCAACGTCGCGCCAACCGCGCCGATGATTTGGTTCGTGCCGACGCTGCGTTCTGCGGACTCTTCGACCTCGCTGTAGACGGCCCGCGAGGCATGCAGGTGGTCGCCCAGCCTTCTCGCCGTTTCGGCCATCACCTGTTCGGGCTCCGCAATCGAGCGGACGGCCTCCGCCAGATCGTGGAGAAAGCGCAGCCGGATGTCTTCGTCGATCAGTACTTGCTGTGCCCGCTTTCGTTCGGTGACATCACGTTCGACAGCGATGAAATGAGAGCACACCTCGCCGGCGAACGCGACCGGAACAATGTCCATCTCGATCCAGTACGGCAGCCCCATCTTGGTGTAGTTCAAAAGCTCGGAATGCACTGGCTCGGATCGGTCGAGCGCAGCGCGAATTCGCTTCAATTCTGCTCGGTCGGTCAATGCGCCCTGCAGCAGGCGAGGCGATCTTCCGATCACATCGTCCCGTTCGAATCCCGTGATGCGCGTGAACGCCTCGTTCACGTACTGGATCCGCGGCCCCGGATCGCCCAGCGGCGCCGCTTCGATGATGACCACCACGTCGTGGAGGTGTGCGACGCTCACTTCGAGCAGTTCGAGGCGCTTCCTGACTGCACGGGCTTCGGAAATGTCGCGAAAGTAGATCGCGAGGCCCTGGGAAGACGGGAAAACTGTGACGGAGAACCATCTGCTCAGGCGTTGGCTGAGATGCTCGAACTGCATCGGCATCTCGCCTGAAATGGCGTTCCGGATTTGATCCTCGAAAGCGGTTCCCAACAACTGCGGAAGCTCTGTCCACAGGTTACGGTCCACCAGCGGCTGGTTCGACTCTGCCAGCAGGCTCTGGGCGTCACGATTGACGTAAGTGAATCGCCATTCGCGGTCCACTGTGCAGAACGCGTCGGTAATGCTTTCGAGCGTCACGCGCAGGCGCTCGGACACTTCAAGGGCGGCGCGCTCATTCTGCTTGCGACTCGAGATGTCCTGGAAGGCGCCTTGGATTCGCAGGATGGCGCCGTGCTCGTCCCGCTCTGCCTGCCCGATGGTGCGCACCCAGATCCTGCGGCCGCTGGCGGTGATCTTCTCGAGTTCGAGGTCGTAGGGCGTTCCGTCCAGGAGGCAGCGTTCGACGGCTTCGCGGACGATGCCCCTGTGTTCAGGGACAAAATATTCGAGACCCGCTGCAAGCGAAGGTGAGTAACCCGCGGGCTCGTCATGAATCGCTGACACGACATCGGACCAGATCAGCTTGCGCTCGATCAGGTCAATGGTCCAGCCACCAACCAGGGCCACTCGGCCAGCGATCTCGACCAGCGCGCTGGCGCGCAGCAGGGCGTCTGCGGTGGCATTTCGCTCGGTGACATCCTCGAAGATGCCGATGAGATGCAACGGCTTGCGGTCGGCACCTCGAATCGCGGAAAGGCTACCGCGAACGCCAACGAACTCTCCGTCTTTGCGGACGTAGCGCTTCTCCCAGAACACCGCTTGCGCATTGCGAGCCATGGCCGAAGCCATGTGTTCACGACTCGCGGTTCGGTCATCGACGTGCGTGATCGCCAGCGAATCGGTCTGACGAAGCTCGGCCACGGTGTGGCCGACGATCCGGCAGTACGCCGCATTGGCTTCCAGGAAGCGACCATCCGGCGCCGTCAGTGCTACGCCCCAGGGGACCGCGGCAAACGCGGATGCCAACGACTTGCGCGAGGAATCTGCTTCTGAGATGTCCTCTTGTTCCAAGATCGTTCAACTCCCTTCGGCGTTTCGGTGCCTAACTGCACCACTTTGTTCCATTCCTTATAGAAGTTCTGAACATTGCTGTCCGTACGCCACCGCACTGACGACGCCGTGCCGCTGCGACGCAACCCTCGCAGGGAGTCCAGCGCGCAGATGTGTCGCCGCCGGTTGATCCGCCGCACCGCTGTCCATTGCAAAGAGCGAGCGCCTCGTCGACTGTGGGATAACGCACAGACGTCGATCGACCGACCGATTACAAGGGAGCTCTATCCACTGGAACGCTGGATACGCCGGCCAGTTCACCAATTGCCAAGATGAGAGAAATCCTCGGTCCATCGCAAAGGGGCCGCGCGCCCGCTGGTGCTCGACGATCGAGAGGGTGAGATGACGAAGCTGACCGAAGATCTTGCCCTGCCCATGAGCGACGGCGCGCTTCGCGGGCTGACGCTGACGCAGGCAATGTTGCTGTACGCTGTGCCCGAATGGACGGAGGTGATGCACTCCGGCCCCGCCGTGCCTCGGGTGGCCATAGCAGGGGACAACTACTTGTCACTGTGCCGGTCGACCGAGGGAGAAACGGGTGACGACGGCCGGGAGGCCGCACTCGAAATTCCCTCGGTGCTGGAAGGCGCAGCATCGAATTTCTCGTTCGAGAATGTCAGGCAGGACTTGCTCGGAGATCACCGATGCCAAATGCGGGTGACGCCCGTGAGTGAGACTGGACTGGGCGCCCTGATTTTGCACAGCGACCTCGCCAAGAAGCCTAGAGCGGACGAGGCGTTCGCGGCCAACTGGAATGACCGCCCACCGGCGCTACCTGCGTCATCGCCAGCCCTGAGCGAGGCCGCGCGGTGACATCAAACCAAGCCTGTGCCGAACGCCGCGAAATCCTGGTAGCCGAGGACAACGAGACAAACCAGATCGTCTTGCGCAAGCAACTTGCGTTGCTGGGATTCGTCGCCCGTATCAGTCGCAACGGTGTTGAGGCATTGGAATGCCTGCGGGACCGCGAATACCCCTTGTTGCTGACGGACTTGCACATGCCGCGGATGGACGGCTACGAGCTTGCCGCCGCGGTGCGTGCATCCGAGACCGGCTCGCGGCGCATGCCCATCGTCGCGCTGACCGCCAATGCGCTCAAAGGCGATGCCGAACGGTGCCGGGATGTAGGCATGGACGACCGCCTTATCAAGCCTGTGAATCTCGCAACGCTCAAAGCCATGCTCTCGAAGTTCTTGCCCGACGCGTTTGTCACCTTGGCTGCACCTGACGATCCGCACGGCTCTCAAATTCCGCCGATGAAGCCGGAGCCAGTCGCTCCAGTGGCGAACCTCGACGTGTTGATCGAATTGATTGGAGACGACCCGGCGGCGATCGACGAGGTCCTGACGGCATTTCGAGTGAGCGCGGAGCAGGCGAGCCGCGATCTGAACCTCAGTGCGCGGACGGGATCGCTGCGAGTCGCATCCGAGACCGCACATCGGCTCAAGTCGGGCGCCCGCACGCTCGGTGCCACTCGGCTCGCCGAGGTTTGCTCTGCGATCGAAGCGAATGCAGAGGCAGGCGGCATCGCAGCGCTTTCCGCACTGCTGCCTCGCTTCGAGGCCGAACTGCGGGCTGTGTATCTTTTCCTCAATTCGATCCCGTCGAGGGCGCGATGACATCAGCCGATCGGGCAGTCCCGCTGCAGCCAGGCAAGGTCGCGCGCGTGTTGGTCGTCGACGACGATGAGGTCATGCGGACGGTGCTCCGGCGCATGTTTCTCGATGCCGGGTTGCGGGTCGAGACCTACGCGTCGGCGAAGGAATTGCTCGACACGGCCAATCTGAGCCGGCCCGGGGTGCTGCTACTGGACGTTCAGTTGCCAGGCATGTCTGGCATCGAACTGCAGGCACTGCTGCGCGTGCGCGGCGTGGATTTGCCGGTGCTGTTTCTCACTGGAGGTTCCGACATTTCGAAAGCAGTCCAGGCCATGCGCAACGGCGCGCTCGATTTTCTTGAGAAGCCGTTCAGCGCCGCCGTGCTGATTCACCGAGTGGGGCAGGCGTTCGCGCAATCCGTTCGGACCTCCGAGGTCGACGCGCCTGCAGCTTCGTCCGTTGACTACGCGCGGCGCCTGGCAACACTCACACCGCGCGAACGAGAGGTCCACGGCCGAATAGTGGCAGGCATGACGAGCAAGTCGATCGCAGTCGAACTCGGCGGCAGCTTCCGTACGGTGGAAATCCACCGTACGCGAGTGATGGCCAAGATGGCGGTGTCTCATCTCGCCGGACTGGTGCGCCTGGCGGTCGATGCAGAGGCCATCGATCGAGCGGCCGCCCTTGTCAAGCGTGACGCCTTGGACTCGGGTACGTAAGCGCACGTATTGCCGCGCCGGTTGTCGAGCTCGAAGATCCAACTCGCAACACGATCTCGAAGGCGCCGTTCCAGGCATGGCTCGCCTGCGCGGCCAACCTTGCATGCCTCGGCAAGACAACCGGCCCTGGTCAGTTCACCCCTCACGAAGAACACATCGCACATGGACATGTGGCCCGCCTATGCAGACTCCCTGCCCGTCCCGCTCGAGTGTTTCGAGCGGGGGGTCGCCGTGCGCGACGCGATGCCGGTCAAACTGGCTGCCGATCCTCGTACCCAGCCACGCATTCTGCTGGTCGATGACGATCCCTTCATGCTGGGCATGCAGTCGCGCACGCTGCGGGGCATGGGGTACCAGATGATCGGCACAGCCGGCAGCGCGGATGTCGCGCTCACCATGTTGGGGAGCAAACCCGATGCGGTCGACGTCGTCGTCTGCGACCTGAACATGCCGGGCGTGGACGGTATCGAGTTTCTGCAGCGGCTCAATGCCAGTGCGTTTCGTGGCAGCGTGATCCTGCTCAGCGGCGAGGGAGTTGGCATCATGCACTCGGTGCGCAAGCTCCTCGCGGGTGGCAACCTGGTGATTCTCGGCGCGCTCGAAAAGCCCGCTGCACGCAGTGCGATCCGAACACTCCTGGATCCGTGGTCGCCAAGTGTGGACCGGCGTGCGGAACCCCCGGTGTTTCGAGTCATCGAAGCGGAACTATGCACTGCCAATCGAGAAAGGCAGTGGTTGCTCCACTACCAACCCAAGGTCGATCTGACGACTGGGGCACTTGTAGGCACGGAGGCACTCATTCGCTGGAGCCATCCGATTCACGGTCTGATCTACCCGGACCGCTTCATCGGTGCAGCCGAAGAGCTGGGTGCCATCGACGGCGTGACCGACTGGGTCTTGAGGGAGGCGGTACAGCAGCTTTCTCGTTGGCACGCGGGCAACCTTCGCATTCAGATGGCGGTCAATGTGTCCATGGACAACCTGCGGTCTCCGAGTTTTGCGCAGCGCCTCAGCGCACTGGTGCACGGTAGTTTCGTCTCGCCGCAGGACCTGACCCTGGAGTTGACCGAAAGTCGACTGATGTCGCCAGGCGCAACCACCCTCGAAAGCCTGGTTCGGCTGCGCATGCAACGCTTCGGCCTCTCGATCGACGATTTCGGCACGGGTCATTCGTCACTCGCCCAACTGCGAGACGTGCCATTCACTGAACTGAAGATCGATCGCGGTTTCGTCCAGGGCGCCCGCGACAATCGCTTGATTCGGCCGATCCTCGAAGGCAGCATCGGCATCGCCAAACGAATGGGACTTCGATCGGTGGCCGAAGGGGTGGAAACCGAGGACGACTGGCATCTTCTGCGCGAGATCGGTTGCGATCAGGCCCAGGGCTATTTCATAGGCCGTCCGATGCCAGGCAAGGACATCCCGGCATGGCACGCAGACTGGAAGACTAAGATCAAACGGTCCGGACTGATCGGTTCATGAAGAAGCACCTGGCCAGTGCCCGTGTGCTGGTGGCCACCGACAACGTGGACGACGCGAAGCAGATCGTTCATCTGCTGGAGGATGAATTCGAGCACCTGCGTGCATCCACGACACCGGCGATGGCTGTCGGCGATTTCGAGGAATTCGAGCCTGACGTGCTGGTGCTCGCCTTCGACACGCTCGACAAGGCGCAGCGCTACTACCTCGGCCTCTACCGGGCGAGCCAGATGCTGCGTCCGCACCGCACCGTCATCCTCTGCGACAAAAGCGAGGTTCATGCTGTCGTCGAACTCTGCAAGAAGGAATACTTCGACGATTACGTGCTGTACTGGCCTCTGGCACACGACGGTCTTCGCCTGGGAATGAGCGTCTGGAAGGCCTGTCGCGAGATGACGCGACGGGCCGATCAGCCCCAACCGGCGACGCTTCTCGCGCATGTCAAGCACTTGGGCGATCTCGAGGCTGTTCTTGACCGGGAATTGACAGAGGGAATCGACGAGCTCAAGCGCGCACAGGCCGCCCAGACGCCGCAGGCCGGCGCCACCGGCGTCCAGCCGATCGACGCGTGGGCCAGGAAGTTGAGGGACGAAATCGAACCCGCCATGGCGGGTACGCGTGCGCTCGCCGCAATGACACACTCATTGCGACAGGTGGTGATGGTCGTGGATGACGATCCCGTGGTTCGCTCGTTGATCGGCCGGATGCTCGATCCGACGCTCTATGAGGTGCGTTGCGCGGGTGACGCTGATGCGGCGCTCATCCAGCTTCGGCGAGGCTGTCCGGATGTTGTGCTGATGGACGTGCAGCTGCCTGGCCTGGATGGCGTGGCGCTGACCCACCGCATGAAGCGCTCGACTCTCCTGGCGGGCATCCCGATCATCATGATGACAGGTGACGCCCGACGAGAGACCGTGGCCAGCAGCATGGAGGCCGGAGCTGCCGGATTTGTCGTCAAACCCGTCTCGCGAGCCGCACTCAACGAGAAGCTGGCGAAGGTGCTGTCTCGTCAAGAGCTGCCCGGTCGAGTCGAATGAGCGCCAAAAGCGCAGATCCCGAGCGGGGCCCGAAGGACGTTGGCCGAGCTGGCGCAGATACCGCAGCAGCGGACGGCGCTTCCAATGGCCGCCGCTTGAGCCGGAGAGGCCATTTCTTTGTGAGGCTGCTCGGCACCATCGTGGTGGTCGCATTGCCGCTGCTGGCGTTGGAGGCATGGACGCTGTTCCGCGAACTGAAGACGGCCCGGGAAACGGCATACGAGGAAGTAGCGGCCAAATCCGCCAGAGCAACACTCACTGTGGAAGCCGCGATCAACAACGCCGAACTGCTGCTGACGTTCATCGCAGGCCACCGCGAGATTCGCAGCCTTGATTCCTCACGATGTGCCGAGTACCTTCGCGGGCTCCATGACGTCAACCCTCTGCTTGCAGTCGTGTCGGTTCTGGACCTGAGCGGCCAGGCTTTCTGCATTTCGGTCCCGGGCACGCCGGCTCCGCGGAGCGCAGGCAATTCAGCGGTGACCCCGCCGCCGGATCGCGCGTGACGATCGCGCGCAGGTCAGCGAGCGTGGCGGTGGCGATCTCGGGATTGCGCTCGATGGTCTCGCCGATGAGGTCGACCATAGCGGCGAGGCTGAACACGCGGTTCGAGAGAGTCGCGGCGACGAGGTAGGCGAGCGCCTCCGGATAGCCACGATGACGCAGAACGAGATCGTAGAGATGGCCCGACAGGATGGGTTCCTGCTCCATCTGGGCGATGGCGAGGACCTTCAGCGACGACCAGCTGTCTGCATCGATCGGTTGCATGACAATTCTCCTCATTGCACGACGATACCTTCACTGAGTTGGTCACCTCGTGCGCGACGCATCAGGTGATGCTTGGCATCGACTGCGGTCTGAACGTTGTACCCCACCACTGCCGAGCCCAGCCGGCTGGTTGGCATGGAACGGGCGTCTGGATCGGTCAATGAGATCTGAGTGTCCTGCGAAGCCTCCAACTGCTTCTGGATCTCCGCGACGTCACGCATCTGCTCCTTGATCTTGGCGACCTTCGCTTTGAGCCGCGCAACTCGCTCAGGAAGGACTGTGGCCGGATCGCGATAGGCTCGATCGAGCTCAGCCAAGTAGCAGCTGATGCTGTGCTCGAGTTGCTGCATGCGCACTTCGATCTTGCGGCTCCTGAAGTTCTTGTCGCGGCTGTTGACCGGCTTGAACTTGCTGCCGTCGATCGCGATGACGCCGTCGGCGAATAGCTTGAGACGCCGGCACAGCAGCACGAACTCGCGACACACCTTGCGGATGGCATCAGCATGATCCTTACGGAAGTCGGCGATGGTCTTGAAGTCCGGCGCGAGGCGCCCCGTGAGCCACATCAGTTCGACGTTGCGCTGCGCTTCGCGCTCCAGTCGACGGCTTGACTGGACCTGGTTGAGGCAGCGGTAGATGTAGATCTTCAGGAGAACTGCCGGGTGAGGGAGTGTCTGAATTTTTGTGTTCGAGGCGGTTTGTTGAATTGTCTTTGCTTGATGTTGTTTGAACGAGGGCCCCAGCCAGGCCGCCGGAGGCGCCCCCGGTTGGGCCATGTATTTCATGGTTCAACCCGCTGTGCGAGCTGCTTGGGTGAAGCGCTCCTCGTAGAGTATCGCGAACTGGTTCATCGCCTCCTTCCAGTTGTGCGCCGCGCGTCCCCAATCGGCCGTGATGTTGCGCAGCGCCAGCCAGATCAGCTTGGTCGCCGCATCGTCGCTGGGGAAGTGCCCGCGCGATTTGATGATCTTGCGCAGCCGCGCGTTGATGCTCTCGATCGCATTGGTCGTGTAGA
>JBDTVC010000104.1:0-15700 GCA_040007475.1 Burkholderiales bacterium | reverse complement strand
CCGCAGTACCTCGAGCAAGCGCAGGACGACGCGACGCTGATCGCGATCCGCGCGCAGGAGGAAGCCGGTCTGGACATCGTCAGCGACGGCGAGATCCGGCGCGAGAGCTACTCGAACCGCTTCGCGACCGCGCTCGAAGGGGTGGACCTCGACAACCCCGGCACCGCGCTCGATCGCTCCGGCCACCCGAACCCGGTGCCGCGCATCGTCGGCAAGATCCGGCGCATGCACGCGGTCGAGGTCGGTGACCTGAAGTTCCTGCGCGCGAACACCGACCGCATGGTGAAGATCACCGTGCCCGGCCCGTTCACGATGCTGCAGCAGGCGCAGAACGATTTCTACGCGAGCGAGGAGGAAGCCGCGATGGACTACGCGGACGCCGTCAACGCCGAGATCAAGGACCTGTTCGCGGCCGGCGCCGACGTGGTCCAGATCGACGAGCCGTACATGCAGGCGCGGCCCGAGAAGGCGCGGCTGTACGGCCTGAAGGCGCTGAACCGCGCGCTCGACGGCGTGACCGGCACGACGGCCGTGCACATCTGCTTCGGCTACGCGGCCATCATCCACGAGCGGCCGAGCGGCTACTCGTTCCTGCCCGAACTGGCGCAGTGCAGTTGCCGGCAGGTGTCGATCGAGACCGCGCAATCGCACCTCGATTGCTCGGCGCTGCAGGCGCTCGATGGCAAGCGCGTGATGGTCGGCTGCATCGACCTGGCCGATCCGGCGGTCGAATCCGTCGACACGATCGTGCAGCGCATCGAGCGCGCATTGCCGTTTGTCGCCGCCGAGAACGTGATCCTCGCGCCCGACTGCGGCATGAAGTACCTGCCGCGCGCGACGGCCATCGGCAAACTGCGCGCGATGGTCGGCGCTGCCGAGGTGCTGCGCCAACGCTACGGCGCTTGAGGAGCCCGGGGGCGATGCTGTTCGCCTTCCACCTCATCGACCGCCCGGGCGCCGGCAACCTGCGCTCGGGCGTGCGGCCCGAGCACAAGGCCTACCTGGCGCTGGTCGCCGACCGCATCGCGCTCGCCGGCCCGCTGCTCGCCGACGACGGCGAGACGATGCTCGGCAGTCTGCTCGTGATCGACTTCGCCGACCGCGCAGCAGCGCTGGCGTGGTTGAAGGAGGAGCCGTTCACCCGCGCGGGCCTCTATGCGACCGCCGACGTGCGCGCGTTCCGCAACCTCTGGGCGCAGCGGGCGGGCTTCCCCGACGCTTGAGCGGGCGCGCGGGCTACCCGCTTCAGGCAGGCACCCGGTAGTCGCTCTCGGACATCCGATCGATGCCGCATTCGAGCGTCTGCACCCACTCGATGAATTCGCCGATCGCTGCGCCCTTCAGCGGCGCACCGTGCTGCGGCACGAGCATGTCGATCGGCAGATCCTTCACCATGTTCGCCCACAGCCGCAAGATCTTGCGGCTCACCATGTAGCGTCGATGAAACGGCTCCATCGTCGGCAGGTGCGCGGCGAGCGACGTGATCGGCTGGCGCGGATCGCCGCCCAGCGACACGCCGAGGTCGCCCGTGAAGAGGATGCGGCTCACCGGATCCCAGAACTGGAAATTGCCCTCGGCGTGCAGGAAGTGCGCCGGCAGCGCCCAGAGCTCGTTGCGCCCGATGCGGATGCGCATGCCCGGATCGGGGATGCCGACGATGCGGCCGTCGGTCTTGCCGGCCTTGCAGAAGTGCGGCGCGAAGCGCGCCCACAGCGTGCTGATGTAGACCTGGGCCGGCGTGGCCGTCATCCAGCGGTCCAGCGAGGCGATGATGTCCGGATCGGCATGCGACGCGATGATCGACGACAGCCGCTGCGGCGGGAAGTGCCGGGTCATGTTGAGGTAGAGCTCGTTGTAGCCGACATTGCCGCCCGGATCGATGATCGCGCCGGTGTCGTCGTCGACGATCAGGAACTGGTTGGCCTGCACGGTCTCGGCGCCTGGGCCGCTGAGGTCCGTGAACATCAGGCACTTGTGGCCGTTTCGGTTGAAGAGCTCGACGGGCATGGTGGACGGGCCCGCAGGCCGGTGGTGAGATGACGAGGCACTGTAGGCAGTGCCTGCCCCGCCGGACTTGAGGCTTGTCAAACTTGCTGCGGCGCACGGCGCCGCCACCGTGACGCAATGCACGTGACCCCGGCGGGCTCGTCAGGACAGCCGCTTCACCCCCGGCAACTCGCACGCGTAGATCGCGTTGCGCAGCGCCGCGATCGCCTCGTAGCGCGTGAACGTGCGGCGCCACACCAGCACCACGCGCCGCGTCGGCACCGGCTTCGTGAACGGGATGTACTTGATGTGCGGCTGCTGGTCCTTCGGCACGCTGAGCTGCGGCACCACCGTGACGCCCATGCCCGACGCGACCATGTACTTGATCGTCTCCAGTGACGAGCCCTCGAAGCTCTTGCGAATACCCTCGGCGTCGGCACTCGCGAAGCGTGCGTACTCGGGGCAGACCTCGAGCACGTGATCGCGGAAGCAGTGGCCCGTGCCGAGCAACAGCATGGTCTCGTTCTTCAACTCGTCGGTCGTCAGGCTCTTGCGCTTGGCCAGCGGGTGAGTCTTCGGCACGGCGGCCATGAACGGCTCGTCGTAGAGTGGCGCGACGGCGAGGCCGGTGTCGGGGAAGGGCTCGGCCATGATCGCGCAGTCGAGTTCGCCCACGCGCAGCATCTCGAGCAGCTTGGCGGTGAAGTTCTCCTGCAGCATCAGCGGCATCTGCGGCACGTGCTCGATCGCCTGCTTCACCAGATCGGGCAGCAGGTAAGGACCGATCGTGTAGATCACACCGAGGCGAAGCGGGCCCGACACCGGGTCCTTGCCGCGCTTGGCGATCTCCTTGATCGCTGCGGCCTGCTCGATCACCGCCTGGGCTTGGCGCACGATCTCTTCGCCCAGCGGCGTGACGCTGACCTCGTTCGCACCGCGCTCGAAGATCTTCACGTCGAGCTCTTCCTCGAGCTTCTTGATCGACACGCTCAGCGTCGGCTGCGACACGAAGCAGGCCTCGGCGGCGCGACCGAAGTGCCGCTCGCGCGCGACGGCGACGATGTAGCGGAGTTCGGTCAGCGTCATGCGCGCAGGATAGCCGAGCACGGTGCAGCGCGCAGTGCCGTGGGCATCGCGCGTCGATACCGGTGCATGCGGCGCTTGCCCGCCGCGCCTGCTGCGACGACGCTTCGGCCGCGGCATGTGCCGCGCACCGAAAGCCTCTGCATGAACAAGTCATTGCTGATCGTCGGCCTGCTCGCCAGCGCCAGCCTGACCGCCTGCTACGTCTTGCCGATCGACCCGCGCACGGGCCAGGCCTATCCGCCCATCGGCGCGCGCGAGTCGCATGGCGGCGTGACCGTGATCGCCACGCCGCCCGCGGCACCCGCGCCGCAGCCGACGACGCTCAGCGTGCGCCTGTACCCGGTGAATGCGCAGGCCAACAAGGGCGGCCTGATCAACGCGATCGTGGTCGATAACAACGCGGGCCACGGTACGTTCAGCGTGCCTTACCTGGGCGACACGCTGACCGGTGAATCGACGCTGGTCGACTCGAACTACGCGTCGTTCGGGCGCATCCACAACGAAGTGCTGGGCTACACGCAGCGCAGCTTCAGCGGGCGCCGCGGCATTGCCAATGCGTTCGGCGCGAAGGGCGTGAACGCGCAGTGCGAATACCTGATGACAGGCCCGGGCGCCGGCACCGGCGCGTGCCTGCTCTCGGACGGCGCGAAGTACCAGATGCACTTCGGTGGGTGACTCAAGCTTTCAGATAGTCCGAGCGGCCGCCGAGCCAGCGCGTGACGTGGTCGAGCGCGATCTGCGGATGGCGCTCCAGCAGCAGCGTCGCCGCCGCGCGCGCCTTGTGCACGAGGGCTTCATCGAGCACGAGATCGGCAAAGCGCATCAACGGCGCACCCGACTGCCGCGCGCCGAGAAACTCGCCCGGCCCGCGGATCTCCAGGTCGCGCCGCGCGATCTCGAAGCCGTCGGCCGTCTCCAGCATCGCCTTCAGCCGCGCCTTGCCGGTGTCGGACAGCGGCGTGCCATACAGCAGCACGCACACGCTCGCCACTGCGCCGCGGCCGACCCGGCCGCGCAGCTGATGCAGCTGCGACAGGCCGAACCGCTCGGCGTGCTCGATCACCATCAGCGAGGCGTTCGGCACATCGACGCCGACCTCGATCACCGTCGTCGCGACCAGCACGCTCATGCGGCCGGCCGTGAACTCGGCCATCACCGCGGCCTTGTCGGCCGACTTCATGCGGCCGTGCAGCAGGCCGACGCCGTGCTCGGGCAGCGCGGCACCGAGGTGCTCGTGCGTGGCGGTCGCGTTCTGCAAATCCAGCGTCTCCGACTCCTCGACCAGCGGGCAGACCCAGTACACCTGCTGGCCTTGCGCGACCGCGTCGCGGATGCGGCCGATGACCGCCTCGCGCTTGCTCTCGGCAAACAGCTTCGTGACGACCGGCGTTCGCCCCGGTGGCAGCTCGTCGATCGTGCTGACGTCGAGGTCGGCGAACAGCGTCATCGCCAGCGTGCGCGGGATCGGCGTGGCGCTCATCATCAGCGTGTGCGGCTCGACCGGACCGGCGGCCAGCTTCTCGCGCAGCGCCAACCGCTGCTGCACGCCGAAGCGGTGCTGCTCGTCGATGATCGCGAGGCCCAGCTTCTTGAACTGCACCTGATCCTGAATCACCGCGTGCGTGCCGACCACCAGCGTGGCCTCGCCCGACGCGACCTGCGCGAGCATCTTCTCGCGCGCCTTGCCCTTGCGGCTGCCCGTCAGCCACGCCACCGTGATGCCCAGCGGCGCGAGCCAGCCGACGAGCTTGCGCAGGTGCTGCTCGGCCAGGATCTCGGTCGGCGCCATCAGCGCGCATTGCCAGCCGGCGTGGATCGCGACCGCGGCGGCGAGTGCGGCCACCACCGTCTTGCCCGATCCCACGTCGCCCTGCAGCAGCCGGTGCATCGGCACCTCGCGCTGCAGGTCGCGCGCGATCTCTTCGACGACGCGGCGTTGCGCTTCGGTCAGCGTGAACGGCAGCTCGGCAAGCAGGCGTTCCTGCAGACCCCCGGCCACCACCGCGAAGCGCGGCGCGCGCTGCAGCTCGCGCTCGCGCTTGGCCTGCAACTGCGACAGCTGCTGCGCCAGCAGCTCCTCGAACTTGAGCCGCTGCCACGCCGGGTGCGTGCGTTCCTCGAGTGCGGCCAGGCTCACGTCGGCCGGCGGGTGATGCAGGAAGGTCAGCGTCTCGCGCAAGCCCATCAGCCCGGCAGGTATCAACTGCGGCGGCAGGAACTCCGACAGGTCGGCGCGCACCAGGCTCGCTTCCACCGCCTTGCGCAGGTATGCCTGCGGCAGCTGCGCGCTGGTCGGGTAGACCGGCGTCAGCGTGGTCGGCAATGCCGTGCCGTCGTCGACGGCGCGAAAGCTCGGGTGCACCATCTCCAGCCCGAAGAACCCGCCGCGTGCCTCGCCGCGCACGCGCACGCGATGGCCCACCGCGAGCGCCTTCTGGTGCGACGGATAGAAATGCAGGAAGCGCAGCACCAAGTCGTCCGCCCCGTCGTGCACACGCACGACGAGCTGGCGCCGGCCGCGGAGCTGCACCTCGCAATCGGTGACGACGCCTTCGACCTGCGCGGTCACGCCATCGCGCAGCGCGCCGATCGCCACGAGCCGCGTCTCGTCCTCGTAGCGCATCGGCAGGTGCAGCGCGAGGTCGATCGGACGCCGCAGCCCGAGCTTCTCGAGCGCGCGCTGCGGGGCGGATTTGGCGGGCGCCGACGCAGCGCGCCGATCAGGGTCGACCATGGGCCGATTCTCGCCGCAGCGAGGCGTGACATTTCGCCGCCGCGCGCGGCTGCCGTGCACGCGGTGCGCGCGCATGCGCACGCAATCGTGCCAAGCTTGCGGTGCTGCCGCTCGCCGGGCCGACACGCTCACTCAACCCCCTGTCCATCAACGCCGCCGACATGAAATTCCTGCTTCGATTCGCCGCTTGTGCCCTCACCATCCTCGTCGTCAGCGCGGGCGCCGCACTGGCCTGGGACCGCAGCGATCAGGCCAGCGCGGCGACGACAACCGACCCGCGCTGATCGGCCCGGGCGGGCATGGAACAATCCGGCTCCTCCACAGGCCGGTACAGCCTCCATGCCCCGCAATTTCCGACTGAGCGACTTCGACTTCTCGCTCCCGCCCGAACTCATCGCCCAGCACCCCGCCGCCGAGCGCAGCGCTTCGCGGCTGCTCGACGGCCGCGACACGCCGCCGGTGGATGGCGCGTTCCGCGACCTGCCCGGGTTGCTCGCGCCCGGTGACCTGCTCGTCTTCAACGACACCCGCGTCATCAAGGCGCGGCTGCTCGGCGTGAAGGCCACTGGCGGCAGCGTCGAGGCGCTGGTCGAACGCGTGCTACCGAACCGAGAGGTGATGGCGCACCTGCGCGCCAGCAAGTCGCCGAAGCCCGGCAGCCGGGTTCGGTTCTTCGGACGAGACGGCGCCGATGGATTCGATGCCGAGGTGCTGGGCCGTGGCGGGCCTGAAGCCGCGCTGTTCCATCTGCGCTTTCCGGACGAGCCGCTCGCGCTGCTGGAGTGCCACGGCCATGTGCCGCTGCCGCCCTACATCACGCACGCCGACACGGCCGACGACGAGCGCCGCTACCAGACCGTGTTCGCCGCGAACCCGGGCGCCGTGGCGGCGCCGACGGCCGCGCTGCATTTCGACGCGCCGCTGCTCGCCGCGCTGGACGCGCGCGGCATCCGCACCGCCAACGTCACGCTGCACGTCGGTGCCGGCACGTTCCAGCCGGTGCGCACCGAGAACCTGGCCGAGCACCGCATGCACAGCGAGTGGTTCGACGTGCCGGAGGCGACCGTGCAGGCCGTCGAACGCACGCGCGCCGCCGGTGGGCGCATCGTCGCCGTCGGCACGACAACGCTGCGCGCGCTCGAATCCGCTGCGCTCGGCGGCACGCTGCTGGCCGGCAGCCGCGACACCGACATCTTCATCACGCCCGGCTTCCCGTTCCGCGTCGTCGATCTGCTGGTCACCAACTTCCACCTGCCCAAGAGCACGCTGATGATGCTGGTCAGCGCCTTCGCCGGCTTCGAGCGCATCCGCGCGCTGTATGCCCACGCGATCGAGCAGCGCTACCGCTTCTTCAGCTACGGCGACGCGATGCTGCTGCAACGCCAGTCGGCCGACGACCCGCGCTGACGTCGCTGCGCCGCGCAGTTCTTCACGAAGCCACGCTGCACGCGTGCCCGGCTCAGCCGTTTGGCCGATGCCCGGCCGCGAGCGCGCTTTTCAGAATGCGTCCAGCCGGCAACCCCAGCCGAAGAACAGGTGAACGCCGCGATGCCGCAGCGCGCACCAGCGCCCCCTCGTTGGACACAAGGAAACACAACATGAAGCAATCGATCTGGATCCTCGCAGCGGTCAGCGCCGCGGCATTGGCCGCCTGCGGCGGCGGCGGCTCCTCGGACCCGGCACCCGTTGACACCGGCGCAGGCCCCAGCCCCATCGTCACACCGGCAGCGCTCAGCCTCCATGGCGTCGCCGCCACCGGCGCGGCCATCGCCAACCAGCCGGTCTCGGCCAAGTGCGCCACCGGTACCGGCACCGCCACGTCGAACGCCGACGGCAGCTACACCGTCACGGTCACGGACGGCACGCTGCCCTGCGTACTGAAGGTCACCGCTGCCGACGGCACCGATCTCTTCTCGGTCGCCACCGGCACCGGCAGCACGGCCGTGGCCAACATCAACCCGGTCACGCAGCTGATCGTCGCAAGCATGGCGGGCGCCGATCCGGCGGCCTACTTCACCGGCTTCGACAGCAGCGCGGCCACTGCCATGACGACCACCAAGGTCACCGATGCCGTCAGCGCCGTCAAGACCACGCTCGCCGCCGCCGGCGTCGACCTGAGCTCGATCGACGTGCTGGCCGGCACACTGACCCCGGCCACCGCCACCTCGGCGGGCAACACCTACGACCAGGCGCTGGACGCACTGGCCGCCCAGCTCGCCGCGGCCGGCACCACGCTCGCCACGCTGACCGGGACGGTCGTGGCGACATCGCCGGCCGCCCCCGCGCCGGTCGAGACGGCAACCAGCCCGACCGCCTCGCTGCCCGCCGAGCTGCTGCTCAAGCCCGCGGCCAGCAACTGCGCAGCGCTGCGCAGCGGCACCTACCGCATCGTGTTGCCGCAGACGGGCCATGCCCTGGCCGACCAGACCGGCAAGATCACGCTTGACGCGAAGACGCTCGGCCTCGTGTTCACGGACGGCAGCACCGGCACCTGGGTGCCGAACGGCAACTGCCGCTACCTGGACGACAACGGCAAGTCCGACATCGTCGTTTCGCCGGCCGGCGTTATCGTGATGCGCGCGTTCGACTCGGCCACGAACACCACCGCGATCGGGATCGGATTCCCCGAGCAGACCCACACGGTGGCCGAACTGGCCGGCAGCTGGAACACGGCAGGCCTGAGCTACAACGCGGCCGGCGCCGCCTACGTGGGCAATTCCAATTCCGGCACCGTCTCCGCCACCGGAACGCTGACAGAGGGCTCGCTCTGCGAGAACACCAGCACCTGGAGCGTGACCAGCTGCGTCGCCCAGACGACCGGCTTCCCGACCTGGACCGTGAATGCCGATGGCGGGTTCGATGCCACCCCCCCGGGCGCCACCGTGGCCGGCGGTCGCAACTTCGTGTACCGCTCGGGCACCGGCGACCTGATGATGGTGCAGGTCGACGCCGACGGCAGCTTCGAGGTCCGCACCCCGCAGCGCACCAACGGTATGCCGGCAGTCGGCCGGGTCTATACCGGCTGGGACGTGATCATCAACAAGCAGCTGCTGGCCACGCCGGTCATCACCGAGTCGACCAACACGGTCAGCAGCGTCGACAGCGTGGCAGGCACGTTCGTTCGTCTGGCCAAGACGGTCGGTGGTGTCGATGAGCGGCAGGAGACGGTCGCGATCAACAGCCCGCGCAACGGCTACAACTTCCGCGCCGCCTCGGCAACGACGACGACCGCGGGCGCGCCGTTCAACATCACCGAGTGGACCAACCTGTCGCTTCGCGGGATGGGCGTGAATGCACTGATCCGGCCGGCGCAGAAGCAGATGATGTTCTCGGTGCAGCAGTGACGTGCACGAGGCCGGTTAAGCTGGGCGAAGTTCGCCGGCGCAGACCGGCCTCTGTTGCAGGGTCGTGATGAACGAGATGTTGGGAGGCGCCGCACCGATGCATCGGTGGCGGCGCGCTTTGCTGCCGCTGGTCTGTTTTGCAGTGCTGGCGATCGCGTTGGCGTGGTCGCAGTGGCTCACCTACGACCGCGATGCCGGCCTGGGCCGCGAGCTCGCCAGCGCCGACACCTGGGCCCCTGCGACCGCCGATCATCCGGACGCGCTGCCGCCCGATGCCGCGCACTGGCGGGCCACGGCGCTGCCCGACAACTGGAAGCTGACCCGCGCCGATGGCCCGCCCGGCGGTGTCTGGTACCGCATCCGCTTCGATTCCCACGAGCTCGCCGCGCCGGCCGTCCTGATCCCCCGCCTGGCCGCCAGTGGCCAGGTGCTGCTGAACGGTTCCCGGCTGTGGGACAGCCGCAGTTCCGCTGGCGTCACGCGGAGCTGGAACGCGCCGCTGCTGCTGCGCCTGCCCGACGGGCTGATGCACGCGTCGGACAACGAGCTGCTGATCCAGGTGCTGGGGCAACCGCGCCTGCGCGCCGGCTTGTCGGCGATCCAGCTGGCCTCGTACGAGACGCTCGCGCCGCGCTATCACTGGCGCCAGTTCTGGCAACACGACGGAGCCTTGCTGTCGTGCAGCCTCGCGCTGCTCGCCGGCCTGATGCTGCTGTTGACCTGGTTGAGCAACCGGGCCGACACGATGCTGCTGTACTTCGGCCTCGCCACGGTGGCCTGGACGGCGCGCAACAGCAACCTCTTCCTCGACGGCCTGCCGATTTCGATCAACGCGTGGGCTGCGACGGTCCAGGGCGGCCACGCCTGGTTCGGCGCACTGTTCGGCCTGTTCGTGCTGCGCTTCACCGGGACGCGCTGGCGCTGGTTCGAGTGGGCGCTTTGGGCGTTCGCCCTCGTCAACACCGGCCTGATGCTCGGCGGCCAACTCACCCGCCTCGAGGTCGTCGTGCGCCTGCTCGCAATCCCGGGCGTGGCGCTGTACCTGGTGCTTGTGGCGCTGCTGTGGCGCAAGGGCTGGCGTGACCGCAGCGTCGGGTCGGCGCTGATCGCCGCGACCACGATGACCTTCGTCATGCTCTCGCTGCGCGACGCGCTGCTGCTCGATAGCCGGCTGCCCTACGAGGCCTATTTCATCTCGCACTACACCGGCGCGCTGATGCTGGTGGCCATCGTCTGGAGCCTGGTCACGCAGCTCGTCACCGCGCGCGCTGCGGTCGAGCGGCTCAATGTCGACCTCGAGCAGCGTGTCGCGCAGCGCACGCTGGAGCTGGCCGACGCGAACGCCGCGAAGACGCGCTTCATCGCCGCCGCGAGTCACGACCTTCGCCAGCCGGTCGTCACCATCGGGCTGCTCGTCGGCCTGGTCCGCGAACAGGTCGCCGCGCTGCCTGCCGTGCACGCGCTGGTCGATCGAATCTATGCCGCGGTCGGCTCGATGGAAGCCTTGCTGAACGGGCTGATGGACCTGTCGCGCCTCGAACCCGGCACGCTCAACGCGCGACTGCAGCCGGTGCCGCTGACCTGGATCTTCAACGCGATCGGCATGCACGAGCAGCCGGGCGCGGCGCAGAAGGGACTGCGCCTGCACTTTCGGCCGACATCGCTGGTCGTCCACAGCGACCCGGTGTTGCTCGACCAGATCGTTCGCAACCTCGTCAGCAATGCGGTTCGATACACCGAGCGCGGCGGCGTGCTGGTGACGGCCCGGCGGCGCGCCAACGGCCGCGTGCTGCTGCAGGTCTGGGACACGGGCGTGGGCATTGCACCGGCCGAGCAGTCCCGCGTGTTCGAGGAGTTCGTGCAACTTGGCGGCTCCGGTCGCGACCGCCAACGCGGTCAGGGCCTGGGCCTGGCGATCGTGCAGCGCGGCGCCCGCGCGCTCGGGCACGCGCTCTCGCTGCGGTCCGCGCTCGGGCGTGGCTCGTGCTTCAGCATCGAGCTGCCGGTGTCGACCGAGCCACTGCCGCAAGGCACGGCGGTCTCGCCGCCGCCGGACCCGCTGCATGCCTGCGACCTGTGGTTGATCGACGATGACGACGATGTGCGCAGCGCGCTCGCGCTGCGCCTGAGCGACTGGGGCGCACGCGTGACGGCGCTGGCCGGCCTGGCCGATCTGCGCCGCCACCTCGCCGTGTGCGCGCAGGGCGGGCTGGCACTGCCGGGGTTGGTCGTCAGCGACCAACGTCTGGCCGACGGCAGCGGCCTCGACTGCATCGCGCTGATCCGCGCCCAGGCCGGGCGCGAGGTGCCGGTGGTCGTCGTGACCGGCAACACCGCGCCGTCGGAGCTGGCGGTGCTCGA
Source organism: Burkholderiales bacterium (assembly GCA_040007475.1). Classification (GTDB taxonomy): domain Bacteria; phylum Pseudomonadota; class Gammaproteobacteria; order Burkholderiales; family Burkholderiaceae_C; genus LMDS01. The sequence goes on along the minus strand of JBDTVC010000104.1, from coordinate 4,189 downwards.
CCGCGCCGGCCTGCCGGTCCTGCACAAGCCGTTTCGCGCGGCCGAATTGCTGGCCCTGCTGCATGCGGCGTTGCCGGCAGCGGCCCACGCCCCGGCCAGGTGATCGATCGCGCGCTCAGTCGCGGGGATGTTCAGCGACCAGCCGCAGCCCGAGGCGCGCCGCCGCGACGACGGCCTGCGTGCGCGACGTCGCGTCGAGCTTTCTGAAGATCGCCGCGAGATGCGTCTTCACGGTCGACTCGGACATCTCGAGCTCGCGCGAGATGGCCTTGTTCGGCCGGCCCTCGATGAGCAGGCGCAGCACCTCGCCCTGGCGCGGCGAGAGGCCCAGATCGGCCACGTCGCGGGTGCGTGGCGCGGCCGCGTGCATCCCCTGTGCCGTGCCCGCCAGCAAGCGCGGTGGCAGGACCACGCTGCCCGCCATCACGAGGCGCAGGGCCTCCAGCATGCCGGCCGAATCCAGCGTCTTGGGGATGTAGCCCGCCGCACCGGCCTGGATCGCGGCAAGGATGGTGTGCTCCGAGTCGTCGGCCGACATCACGACCAACCGGGCCGCAGTCGCATCGCGCAACTCCGGCAACAGGTCCAGGCCATGGCCGTCGGGCAGGGTCAGGTCGAGCAGCACCAGTTCGACGTCGGGATGGACACTGAGCAATTCGCGCGCGTGCGCCAGATCGCCGGCCTGAAGCACGGTGAGGAACGTCATCTCGCGCGCCATCACGAGCGCCAGTGCCTCGCGCAGGAAGGCGTGGTCATCGATGAGCAGCGCCTTCTTCATGGTCTCGTGCGGCAAGTCGTTGGCATCGGCAAATTATGGAGGGCGCCTGCGACAATTCGCCGCATGCTCCAGTTCGACCTCCTCAAGACCGACGGCCACGCGCGTCGCGGCCGCCTCACGGTGAACCACGGCGTCGTCGAGACGCCGGTGTTCATGCCCGTCGGCACCTACGGCACCGTGAAAGGCGTGATGCCCGCGTCGCTCGAGGCGATGGGCGCGCAGATCATCCTCGGCAACACCTTCCACCTGTGGCTGCGACCGGGGCTGGATGTGCTCGCGCAGTTCGGCGGCCTGCATCGCTTCGAGGCGTGGACGAAGCCGATCCTCACCGACAGCGGCGGCTTCCAGGTCTGGTCGCTCGGCGAGATGCGCAAGATCAGCGAGGAGGGCGTGAAGTTCGCGTCGCCGGTCAACGGCGACAAGCTGTTCCTCACGCCCGAGGTCAGCATGCAGATCCAGCGCGTGCTCAACAGCGACATCGTGATGCAGTTCGACGAGTGCACGCCCTACGAGACCAAGGGCCACATCACGACCGAGCGCGAGGCGCGCGTGTCGATGGAGCTGAGCCTGCGCTGGGCGCGGCGCTGCCTCGATGAGTTTCGGCGCGGCGAGAACCCGAACGCGCTGTTCGGCATCGTGCAGGGCGGCATGTTCGAGAACCTGCGCGAGGAGTCGCTCAGCAACCTCGTCGAGCTCGACCTGCCCGGCTACGCGATCGGCGGCGTCAGCGTTGGCGAGCCCAAGGATCTGATGCGACAGATCGTCGCGCACACGCCGCACCGCCTGCCGGCGCAAAAACCGCGCTACCTGATGGGCGTGGGCACACCGGAGGATCTGATCGACGGCGTGGCGGGCGGCGTCGACATGTTCGACTGCGTGATGCCGACGCGCAACGCGCGCAACGGCCACCTGTTCACGCGCTTCGGCGACCTGAAGATCCGCAACGCGCGCCACAAGACCGACGAACGGCCGCTCGATTCGACCTGCGCCTGCCACACCTGTGCGAGCTTTTCGCGTGCCTACCTGCACCACCTCGACCGCTGCGGCGAAATGCTCGGGCCGATGCTCGCGAGCATCCACAACCTGCACTACTACGTGAACCTGATGCGCGAAGTGCGCGAGGCGCTCGACGCCGGCACGTTCGCGTCGTTCAGCGCGCGCTTCGCGGAAGACCGCGCCCGCGGGATCGGTTAGCGCGCCGCGCCCGCAGCCGTCGGCGTTGTCCGACACGCGATCGCGCCGTCGCGGCCTTACTCGCCGACGCCGCGCTGGCTAGTCTCAGCGCATTCCCCCACCGGAGAGTGCGATGACGACGATCCAGGACATCATGACGCGCGGCGTGGCCACCGTGCAAGGCAACGACACGCTGCAAAGCGCAGCGCGCAAGATGGAAAGGCTGAACGTCGGCTCGTTGCCGGTGTGCGAGGGCGACAAGCTCGTCGGCATGGTGACCGACCGCGACATCACGATCCGCGGTGTCGCCGCCGGCATGCTGGCAGACCAGTCGCAGGTGTCGGCCGTGATGACGCCAGAGCTGCGCTGGTGCAGCGAGACCGACACGGTCGAGCAGGTGATGGACCTGATGGGCGATGCGCAGATCCGGCGTCTCGCGGTGATCGGTGCCGATCGCAAGATCGCCGGCATCGTCGCCCTCGGCGACCTGGCCACGCGCCAGCCCAAGCACGTCGACACCACGCTGCGGGAGATCTCGGAGCGCAGCCCGACGGGCTGACGCCATGCCGCCGCAGGCCCGGCGGATCCTGCGTCACCCGGTCGGCTTCGTCTGGGAGACGCTGAAGGCCTTCCGCGCCAACCAGGGCCTGCTGCTGGCCGGCGCGGTCGCGTACTACGCGCTGCTGTCGATCGTGCCGCTGCTGATCTTGATCGTGATCGCGCTGTCGCACCTGACCGACCAGGCCGGGCTGTTGCAGACGCTGCAGCGCTACCTCGAATGGCTGGTGCCGGGTCAATCCGCCGCGATCGTTCGCGAGCTCGCGAACTTTCTCGACCACCGCGACCTGATGGGGCCGGTGCTGCTCCTGACGATGCTGTTCTTCAGTTCGCTGGCCTTCACGGTGCTCGAGAGCGCGATGAGCGTGATCTTCCTGCACCGCGCCGAGGTGCGCCGGCGTCACGCGCTCGTCTCGGCCGTGCTGCCGTACCTGTACATCCTGTCGCTCGGCGTCGGCATGCTGCTGGTCACGCTGGTCGCCGGCAGCTTGCAGGCGATCGGCCAGCAAGAGGTCGAACTGTTTGGCCGGCGCTGGTCGCTGAGCGGCCTGTCGGGGGCGCTGCTGTACCTGCTCGGGCTGGCCGGCGAGATCCTGGTGCTGACCTCGGTGTACCTCGTGATGCCGATCGGCCGGCTGCGCCTGAGCCATGCGCTGATCGGCGGCGTGACCGCCGCGCTGCTGTGGGAGATCACCCGGCACGCACTGGTCTGGTACTTCGCGACGCTGTCGCAGGTGAACGTCGTCTACGGCTCGCTGACCACCGCCATCGTCGTGCTGCTGAGCCTGGAGATCGCGGCGACGCTGCTGCTGCTCGGCGCGCAGGTGATCGCGCAGTACGAACAACTCAGCGAGAAGCTCGGCCGCGTCACCAGAACGCCCACTGGTGCGTCCACACCACCCAGACGCCAAGGGCGCCATTGGTCACTGCGTGCGCGATGACGGGCACCCACAGCTTGCCGGTGCGCACATACAGCCAAGCGTAGGCGAGGCCGGCGATGATCGCGGCCAGCCAGAGCGTGTGCGCGAGCATAAACACGAAGGTCGACAGCGCGATCGCCTTCAGGCCCACGCGTTGCGGCACGACCGATTCGAACTGTGGGCTGTCGATCCAGCGCATCAGGAACGAGCGCCAGAACAGTTCCTCCATCACCGGCACGAGCAGCGACGCGCCGATCCAGCGCAGCGCGATCAGCGGCCAGATCAGCTGGCCGGCCGCGTCGATCGGCACGAAGCCGGCGCTGGGCTCGCCAATGCGCATCCACGGCGCGTCGAGCAGGGTCCACAGCGCAAACACCACAACGCCGACGCCGACCGCGAGCGCCAGCTCCGACAAGCTCGGCCAGGTCTGCGGCACCAACTCGCCGTACTCGCGCCAGAACCACGCGAGCAGCCCGCCGACGACCATGACGGTCGCGCCGTAGATCCAGCGCGGGTCGATGCCCATCGACCCGTCTTCCGGGAACGCGCCACGGGCAGCCAGCAAGACCATGAACGCGGCGAACGGGACGATGCGCGCCACCGCAGCGCGACTGAGTTGCAAGGCCATGTCAGTCGCTCCGCGCTTTGCGCGACCCACGACGCCGGAAACGCGAGGGCGCTGCCGGTGACGGCTGCCGGCCTGTCGCTGTCGTTCGTGAATGACCGCATTGCATGCAACCGTCTGCGCGAGCAAAGGCAC
>JBDTVC010000103.1:0-15703 GCA_040007475.1 Burkholderiales bacterium | reverse complement strand
CGATGGTCTCGTTCGAGCAGATGTGCACGTAGGCCGCGTCGGGGTCGAGCTTCCACGTCTCGCGCTTCGGGATGCGGTCGAAGTTCGTCGCCTCGGAGCTCGCGGCGACGTTGACCTTCGCGAACTTGCCGGCCTCCTTGATCGACTTCTTCGACCACTCGCCGGTGTTGATGTAGTCGGCGCCGGTCTTGCCGCGCAGCATGTTCATCGGCACGATCGCGTTCTCGGCCATCGCGCCGCCCTGCATGAACAGCACCTTGTAGTTGGCCGGCACGTTCATCAGCTCGCGCAGCAGTGCTTCGGCCTCGGCGTGGATCGCGATGAACTCCTTGCCGCGGTGGCTCATCTCCATCACCGACATGCCGGAGCCGTGCCAGTCGAGCATTTCGTCGGCGGCCTGGCGAAGCACGGACTCGGGCAGGGCGGCGGGGCCGGCGCTGAAGTTGAAGACACGGGTCATGAGCTGGGGCTCCGGTGGATGGGCCCGCAAGCTTAGCCGAAGCCCTGTTAGATTGCCTGCATGGCTGACTCCACGTTCTTCTGGCACGACTACGAAACCTTCGGCCGCGTGCCGCGCCGCGACCGGCCGTCGCAGTTCGCCGGCGTGCGTACCGATGTCGAACTGAACGAGGTCGGCGCGCCGGTGATGCACTACTGCCAGCCGGCGCCCGACTTCCTGCCCGAACCCGAGGCCTGTCTGCTCACCGGCATCCTGCCGCAGACCTGCCTCGCGCAGGGCGTGCCCGAGCACGCGTTCGCCGCGATCGTGGAGGAGCAGCTCGCCAAGCCCGGCACCATCGGCGTCGGCTACAACTCGATCCGCTTCGACGACGAGGTCACGCGGCACCTGTTCTGGCGCAACCTGATCGACCCGTACGAGCGCGAGTACAAGAACGAGTGCGGGCGCTGGGACCTGCTCGACGTGGTGCGCGCGACCTGGGCGCTGCGGCCCGAAGGCATCACCTGGCCGCTGCACGAGGATGGCCGGCCGTCGTTCAAGCTCGAACACCTCACGCAGGCCAACGGGCTCGTGCACGAGGCTGCGCACGATGCACTCTCGGATGTGCGCGCCACGATCGCGATGGCGAAGCTGATCAAGTTGCACCAGCCGCGCCTGTGGGAGTTCTGCCTGCGGCTGCGCAGGAAGGACGCGGTGCTGCACGAGATCGAGAACGCCCAGGCGCAGGGCCGCCCGTTCCTGCACATCTCGGGGATGTACGGCGTCGAGCGTGGATGCATCGCGCTGGTGTGGCCGCTTGCACCGCACCCGACCAACAAGAACGAGCTCGTCGTGTGGGATCTGCGCGAGGACCCGGCCGAACTGTTGAGCCTCGACGTCGAGACCCTGCGCACGCGCATGTTCAGCAAGTCCGAGGACCTGCCCGAGGGCGTGGCACGGCTGCCGATCAAGACCATCCACATCAACAAGTCGCCGATCGTGATCGCGAGTCTGAAGACGCTGAGCGCCGAGGCCGTCGCAAAGTGGGGCATCGACATCGAGCAGGGCCTGCGCCACGCCGAGACCGCGGCCCGGGTCGCCCCCAAGCTGGCCGGCATGTGGCCGGCCGTCTTCGAGCGCCCCCCGCGCGAAGGGGCGACCGATGTCGATGAAGACCTCTACGGTGGTTTCCTCGGCAACGAGGATCGACGCACACTGCAGCGGCTCAGCCGCATGAACGCGACTCAGCTCGCGGCCGCGCGACCGGCGTTCGGCGATGCGCGGCTCGACGAGCTGCTGTTCCGCTACCGCGCCCGCAACTTCCCCGATTCGCTCGACGACGCACAGCGCGCGCAATGGCTGGAGCATTGCGCGCATCGGCTGCACGATGGTGCGGGTGGCGGGCTCACGCTCGAGGCCTTCATGGAGCAGATCGATGCGCTGGGTGAAGAGGCCGACGAGCGAGGGCAAGACATTCTCGGTGCCTTGGTCGACTACGCGACCGCGATTGCGCCCGAGCGGGAGTGACGGATCGGCGCATCGCCTGTGGAACAGGCGTTCACACCGCCGCGTGAGGGTGTGGTCACAATCGGGGCGTTGCCGGCACGTCGGGCTGGGCACGGGAGTTCGCGATGGCGATTTCGACAAAGCTGAGGTTGACGACTTTGGCCCTGCCGCTGCTGTTCGCGGCGTGTGGCGGAGGAGGCGGTGGCGATTCCGCACCCGTGTCTCAGGCGCCCGCGCCGTCGCCGTCGCCATCACCGGCACCGGCACCGGCACCGGCACCGGCACCGGCACCGGCGATCTCGGGGCTCGACACGCGGCCGAGCAACACCACCTGCGTCGCGCCCGCGCGCCCACAGCCGGGCACCGGCACGTTGCAGGCGGTGCGCGCATTCCCGAACCTCAACTTCAGCCTGCCCGTCGGGCTTTACCAGGCACCGGGCGACAGCAGCCGCTGGTTCGTCATCGAGCAGCAGAGCGGGCTGGTGCGAAGCTTCCCGAACGACCCGAGCGCCGAGCCGGCGGACGTCACCACCTTCCTCGACCTCGGCGGCAAGATCCAGACCGCCGAGGAGATGGGCCTGCTGGGCCTGGCCTTCCATCCGAACTGGCCGACGACGCCGCAGGTCTTCGTCTACTACTCGGTGGCCGGAACGAGCCCGGTGCACAACCGGATCTCGCGCTTCACCAGCAACAACGGCGGGGTCTCGCTCGACCTCGCGTCGGAGCAGATCGTTCTGGAGGTGACCAAGAACCAGGGGGACCGCAACCACAACGGCGGCAACATCGCGTTCGGCCCCGACGGCTTTCTGTATGCCGGCCTCGGCGACGGTGGCAGCGGCGGCGACCCGAACAACAACGCGCAGAACCGCAATGTGCTGTTCGGCAAGATGCTGCGCATCGACGTCAACGGCACCGGTGCCGGCTACAACATTCCATCGGACAACCCGTTCGCGGGCAATGCCAAGTGCGCCGCCGGCACGGGGTCGGCGGCCTGCGCCGAGATCTTCGCCTATGGCTTGCGCAACCCATGGCGCTGGAGTTTCGACAAGTCCACCGGTGCGTTGTGGGCGGGGGATGTGGGCCAGGATCAGCGGGAGGAGGTCGACGTCATCACCAAGGGCGGCAACTTCGGCTGGCGCATTCGCGAGGGCGGCCAGTGCTACAACCCGGGTACCGGCTGCGGAACGACCGGCGCCAGCGGCGAGCCGTTGATCGGCCCGCTGTTCCAATACGACCGCAGCGTGGGGATCGCGGTGACCGGCGGCTATGTGTATCGCGGTGCGGCGATGCCGAGCATGGTGGGCCGCTACTTCTTCGCCGACTACGGCACCAGCCGGCTCTTCGTCGTGCAGCCGCCCAGCCCGCTCACGGCGTCTGCGCCTCGAGTCATGGGTGCGAGCGATGCGGTGTTGACGGTGCCCGAGAACGTGACCTCGTTCGGACAGGGCAATGACGGCGAACTGTATGCCGTGGGCTATGCCGGGGGCCTGTACAGGATGCAGTTGGCCACCTCGGGTGCGGTCGATACCATCCCGACGCTGTTGTCGCAGACCGGCTGCGTGAGCGCGTCGGATGCGAAGCAACCGGCCTCGGGGCTCATCCCGTTCACGCCCAATGCGCCGTTCTGGGCGGACGGTGCCGACAAGCTGCGCTGGCTGGCTGTGCCCAACGGCACGTCGATCACGCCGCAGAGCACCGCGCGCTGGACGCCGCCCAATGGCACCGTGCTGGTCAAGAGCTTCAAGCTCAACAACCAGTTGATCGAGACCCGGCTGCTGATGCGACACCCCGATGGCGTCTGGGCCGGCTACACCTACGAATGGAATACGGCACAGACCGATGCGACGCGTGTCGTCGGTGGCAAGAGCAAGGCTGTCGCAGGTCCGAGCGGAACGCAGACCTGGATCTATCCGAGCGAGACCGATTGCCTCACGTGCCACACCCAGGTGGCGGGCCGCACGCTCGGACTGGAGACCGCGCAGTTGAACGGCTCGATCACTTACCCGACCACCGGGCGCAGCGCGAACCAGATCACCACGCTCAACGCGATCGGCATGCTGAGCTCGACGATCGCGGGCGACACGAGCTTGCTGTCGGCCTACGTCGATCCGCACGGCTCGGCGGGCACGGTCGAGCAGCGCGCACGCGCGTTCCTGCACGCCAACTGCTCGCAGTGCCACCAGCCGAACGGCCCGACGCCGGTCGCGCTGGACCTGCGCTACAGCACGCCGCTGGCGCAGACGGGCACATGCAACGTGGTGCCGACTTCGGGTGACCTCGGGCTGACGAACGCGAAGGTGATCTCACCCGGGGCGCCGGACAGCTCCGTGCTCCTGTCGCGCGTGAATCGACGCGATGCGTCGGCGATGCCGCCGCTGGGCAGCAACCTCGTCGACACCGCGTCGGTCGCGGTGCTGCGTCAATGGATTCAGGGCCTCGCAGGCTGCCAGTGACGGCAGCCGGCGAGCAACCTCACGCAGCCGCGGTGAACTCCTCGATCTTGTCGAAGTTCAGGTACTGGTAGACCGACGCGCTGGCGGCAGTCAGCACGCCCATGCCTTCCATGTACTCGGCCTTGGTCGGGATGCGACCGAGCTTGGAGCAGATCGCCGCGAGCTCTGCCGAACCGAGGTAGACGTTCGAGTTCTTGCCGAGGCGGTTCGGGAAGTTGCGCGTGCTGGTGCTGAACACCGTCGCGCCTTCCTTCACCTGCGCCTGGTTGCCCATGCACAGGCTGCAGCCTGGCATCTCCATGCGCGCGCCGGCATTGCCGAGCACGCCGTAGTGGCCTTCGTCGCTGAGCTTCTTCGCGTCCATCTTGGTGGGCGGTGCGACCCACAGCTTGACGGGGATGTCGCGCTTGCCTTCGAGCAGCTTGCTCGCGGCGCGGAAGTGGCCGATGTTGGTCATGCACGAGCCGATGAACACTTCATCGATCACCGCGCCCGAGACCTCGCTGAGCATCTTCACGTCGTCCGGATCGTTCGGGCAGGCGACGATGGGCTCGTGCACGTCGGCCAGGTCGATCTCGATCACCGCGGCGTATTCGGCATCGGCATCGCCCTTGAGCAGCTGCGGGTCCTTGAGCCAGGCCTCTTGCGCGTCGATGCGGCGCTGCAGGCTGCGCGGGTCGGCGTAGCCCTCTTTGATCATCCACGTCATCAGCGTGATGTTGCTGGTGATGTACTCCTTGATCGGCTCCGGGTTCAGGTGCACGGTGCAGCCGGCGGCCGAGCGTTCGGCGGAGGCGTCACTCAACTCGAAGGCCTGTTCGACCTTCAGATCCGGCAGGCCTTCGATCTCGAGGATGCGGCCACTGAAGATGTTCTTCTTGCCCTTCTTCTCGACCGTCAGCAGCCCGGCCTTGATCGCGTACAGCGGGATCGCGTTGACCAGGTCGCGCAGCGTCACGCCGGGTTGCAGCTTGCCCTTGAAGCGCACCAGCACGCTCTCGGGCATGTCCAGCGGCATCACGCCGGTGGCGGCCGCGAACGCGACGAGGCCGGAGCCCGCGGGGAAGCTGATGCCGATCGGGAAACGCGTGTGCGAGTCGCCGCCGGTGCCCACGGTGTCGGGCAGCAGCAGGCGGTTCAGCCACGAGTGGATCACGCCGTCACCCGGACGCAGCGCGATGCCGCCGCGGGTGCTGATGAAGGCGGGCAGCTCGTGGTGCGTCTTCACGTCCACGGGTTTCGGGTAGGCCGCGGTGTGGCAGAACGACTGCATCACCAGATCGGCGCTGAAACCGAGACAAGCGAGGTCTTTCAGCTCGTCGCGCGTCATCGGGCCGGTCGTGTCCTGCGAGCCGACGCTGGTCATGCGCGGTTCGCAGTAGGTGCCGGGGCGCACGCCTTGCTGGTTGCCGTTGACGATGGGCAGGCCGCAGGCCTTGCCGACCATCTTCTGACCGAGCGTGAAGCCCTTGTGCGTGTCGGCCGGGCTGACCGGCAGGCGGAACAGCGTCGAGACCGGCAGGCCCAGCGCCTCGCGCGCCTTGGCGGTCAGGCCGCGGCCGATGATCAGCGGGATGCGGCCGCCGGCACGCACCTCATCGAACAGCACGTCGCTCTTCACGGTGAACTCGGCGATGACCTTGCCGTCCTTCAATGCCTTGCCTTCATACGGGCGCAGCTCGACGACATCGCCCATGTTCATCTGGCTCACGTCGAGCTCGATCGGCAGCGCGCCCGAGTCTTCCATCGTGTTGTAGAAGATCGGCGCGATCTTGCTGCCGAGGCAGACGCCGCCGAAGCGCTTGTTCGGCACGAACGGGATGTCCTCGCCGGTGAACCACAGCACCGAGTTGGTCGCCGACTTGCGGCTCGAGCCGGTGCCGACCACGTCGCCCACGTAGGCCACGAGGTTGCCGCGGGCGCGCAGGTCTTCGATGAACCGAACAGGTCCGCGCTTGCCTTCTTCTTCGGGCGTGATGCCGGGGCGCGGGTTCTTGTGCATCGCCAGTGCGTGCATCGGGATGTCGGGGCGGCTCCAGGCGTCGGGGGCGGGCGAGAGGTCGTCGGTGTTGATCTCGCCGGTGACCTTGAAGATGCTCACGGTGATCGACTTGGGCACTTCGGGGCGCGAGGTGAACCACTCGGCGTCGGCCCAGCTCTGCAGCACGGACTTGGCGTTCGCATTGCCCTTGGCGGCCTTCGCCTGCACGTCGTGGAACTGGTCGAACATCAGCAGCGTCTTCTTCAGCGCCGCCGCGGCGGCGGCACCGGTGACGGCGTCATCGAGCAGGTCGATCAGCGGGCTGATGTTGTAGCCGCCCAGCATCGTGCCGAGCAGCTCGGTGGCGCGCACGCGGTCGATCAGCGGGCAGGTCTCGGTGCCGTGGGCCACCGCCGCGAGGTACGAGGCCTTGACCTTGGCTGCGTCGTCCACGCCGGCCGGCACACGGTAGGTGATCAGCTCGACCAGCGCGGCCTCTTCGCCCTTGGGCGGATTCTTCAGCAGTTCGATCATGTCGGCGGTCTGCTGGGCCGACAGCGGCAGCGGCGGGATGCCGAGGGCAGCGCGCTCGGCAACGTGTTGGCGGTAGGCGTGAAGCATGGTCATGGCTCCTGAGGTGGTCGGATGGATGGGGTTGAGCGTCAGGATGCGGAACCTAGGAGGCTTTCGGCACGATGACTTTCAGACCTTTGAAATAGTCGCGGAAGAACCCCGCGTCACGGGTGATCAGTGCGCTGCACTGAAGCAAGGCATGTGCCCCGACGATGAAGTCGGGCACGGTTCTGAGCCTTGCGCCACCGCGGGCGCGGTAGCGGCGCTGCATCTCGCCGGCGCGTATCGCCGACTTGCGTTCGACCTCGCTGAAGCGGATGCCCATGTCCTCCAGCGTCTGCATCGACTGGTCTCCGTCGCGCAGCGAGCTGCAGACTTCGGCCACGACCACATCGCAGACCAGCACCGGGCCGAGCGAGAGGGCCGCGCGCAAGGCGTCCTCGGCCGCTTCGGCCTGGGCGGCGCCGATCAGGATCTCGATCAGCACGGAGGAGTCGACAGCGATCATCGCGCCGCGTCAGACATCGACCGGATCGCCGGGCGCGCGGCCCCGGATCGCGCGCATGGCGTCGTCGACGCTGGCGAACCCGTCGAGCTTGAACTTGCCGCGGGCTCGCGAGATGGCATCGTCGACGTTCTTGCGCAGGATGATGCGCCCGCCGTCGAGCTCGACTTTGAGCTGGGTGCCCTTGGTCAGGCCCAGGGCGTCACGCACTGCCTTCGGCAGGGTGATCTGGCCGCGTTCTGCAACGGTCGCTTCCATGTGGGGCTCCGGTTGAGTATGCGCGAATTATACATACTTTCTGGCCCGTACTTGGCGCGGAATCCGGAGCCGATCGGGCATAAAAAAGCCCCGGTGCGTGGCGCACCGGGGCTGTTGTCGGAGTGGACGAGATCAGGACGCGGAGGCGACCTTGCCTTGCTTCTCGTTGACGCAGCCATCGAGAATGCGCTGGCCGGTCTTGACGTTCAGCAGCATCGACTTGGCGGCGATCTGCACCACCAGCGTCTCGCCCTTCACGTCTTCGAGGCGGATCGCGCCGGTCGTGGATTCGATCGGCTTCATCACGTAGACCGACTTGCCGAAGCGAAGCTCGGCGTAGCCCGGGAACTTCGGCAGCGTCGAGACCTCGACCGTCTTGGCGAGGTCGCAGTTGTAGGTCCCGTAGTAGACGCGCTCGGCAGCGGCGAGCTGGGCCGGCGAGGCGGCGGCGGGCTCGGCTGACGCTGCTGCGGTGGCGGCCGGCTTGGTCGCCTTCTTGGCGTGCTTCGTGGCGGTCTCGCCCAGCGAGGCGAAACTGGCCGCGCTCAGGGCGGCGGCGATGGCAATGGTCGACAAAAGTTTCATGCGGGGGTCTCCTCAACGAAAGATGTGATGCGTGCGGATTGTCGGTAGATGAATCGCCCCCGACACACAACCGGCGCAGCGATTGCAACAAGACGCAGCCGACAGCCCGGTGCCTGCGGTTGCTTCCCGGCCAGGCCACTGTGCGCAAAACTGCCGGAATGCCAGCATCGCGATTCTGCACCGCGTGAGCAAGATCACGCCGCGCGCCTCCAGCCGCGTTGACGCAAAGCTGAGGGCGCGCGGCACACCGTTTCGTTTCGGAAACAGAACCGACACATCTCGTCGCCGACCTCAGCGGGAAAGTGCGCCGAACCAGGCCAGGCGAGCGGCATCCGGCATGGCCTGGCCGGTCCGCGCGGCGCGGTCGAGCACCTGCCAGAAGTAGCGATAGCTGGCCCGATCGTGCAGCGTGTCCTGGCCGCCGTGCCGGTGCCGGATCGGCGCCCAGTCGGCGGCCTGTGCCGCCGACACGATCTCGACCGCTTGCTCGATCTCGTCGGCGCGCGGCGCGAAGGCGGCGACGATCGGTGCGATCTGATTCGGGTGGATGCTCCACATGCGCGTGTAGCCGAGCTCGCGCGAGGCTCGTGTCGCCGCGGCGGTGATCGCCCGCGCATCGTTGAATTCGGTGACGACGCAGTGCGACGGCGTCTTCGCGAAGCCATGGCACGCCGCGGCGATGGCGAGCTTGGCGCGCAGCACCAGCGGGTGCGTGAACTGGCCCTCGGCACTCATCCCCGACGCGGGGATCGCGCCGCGGTGCGCCGAGACGAAGTCCATCAGGCCAAACGACAGCGACTCGATGCGCGGGTGTGCGGCGATGGCCTCGACCTCGCGCAATGCCCCATGCGTCTCGATCAGCGCATGAACGGGCAGGGCGCGGCGCAGCCCGCGCACGCGCGACTGGTGGTCGATCTCGGCGCACGCGCGTTCAACATCCGCGAGGCTGCGCGGCTTGGGCACCATCAGGTAGGCGAGCCGCTCGCCGGCGCGGCCGACCAGCGTGGCAACGTCGTCCCCAAAGCTCGGGTGATCGACCGGGTGCACGCGCGCGCCGACGCGCCCGAAGCGGTTCTCGGCCGACATCGCCAGCTCGGCGACCATGTGGGCGTGCGCTGCTTCGCCGCCAACTGGTGCGCCGTCTTCGCAATCGAGGGTGATGTCGAACACCGGGCCGAGCTCGGCCTGCAGCGCGAGGCTCTTGCGCATGCGGACCTCGACCCCGCAATAGTGGTCGCAGACGGGCAGGGCGGAGATCGCTTCGTCGGCGTCGAACAGCGCGTCGCGCGGGTGCAGGGTCGGCATGGGTGTTTGGAGTCAGGCAGCGCCGGGCTGCCCCAAGCGGCCTGAGCGCCCCCTTGGGGGGCAGGAACGAAGTGACGTGGGGGTTGTCATCCCCGGCGGTGCGCGACGATGAACAGGCGTGGGAAGGCGAGCAGCAGCCGGCGGTCCGCGCGTGGCAGGTAGGCCAGCGCGATGCGCCGCTCGTATTCGGCGAGGAAGCCGTCTCGATATGCAGGCGTCAGCGGGTCGATGAAGGGGCGCAGGCCGGTGCTGCGCACCCATTCGACGATGGCGGCCGGCGTCTCCATCGGGTGCTGGTACGCGGTACGCCAGACGTCGACCTCGGCCGCGTCGGCCGCGAGCAGGTCGTAGTATTGGTTCAGCGCCAGGATCTTGGTGCGCACCATCGCGGCGTCGCCGATCACGCTGGACCAGGGGTCGAGCGTGGCGACCTCGCGCATCAGGCGATGCGTCGGCTCGTCGCGGTTGTCCGGCATCTGGATCGCGAGCGTTCCGCCCGGTGCCAGGCAGTTGAAAAGCCGCGGCAGCAGCGCGGCATGATCGCCGACCCATTGCAGCGCGGCGTTGGCGTAGATCAGGTCGGGAGCGACGGCCGGCTGCCACTGGGCAATGTCGCTGAGCTCGAACGTGCACGCGGGCAGGCGCTTGCGCGCGCCGGCGAGCATCGCCTCGGAGTTGTCGGTGCCGATGACTTGAGCGTTCGGAAAGCGCTCGACCAGCAACTCGGTCGAATTGCCCGGGCCGCAGCCCAGGTCGACGATGCGCTTCGGGTCTTCGAGCGCGACGCGCGCGAGCAGGTCGCGCGCGGGCCGGGTGCGTTCGTCTTCGTACTTGCGGTACAGCTCGGGGTTCCAGTCACTCATGATCAAGCTCCCGGCGAGAGACGTGCGCACACGGCCGCACGCGGCCGTGCGGTTTACAGCAGGTGCTTGACGCCGTCCTGCTCGCCCTGCAGCTCGGCGAGCGTGACGTTGATGCGCTCCTGGCTGAAGGCATCGATCGGCAAACCCTCGACGAGCTTGTACTCGCCGCCTTCGCAGGTGACCGGGAAGCCGAACATCACGTCCTTCGGGATGCCGTACTGGCCGTCCGACGGGATGCCCATCGTGACCCACTTGCCGTTCGTGCCGAGCGCCCAGTCGCGCATGTGGTCGATCGCGGCATTGGCGGCCGAGGCGGCCGACGAGACGCCGCGCGCGGCGATGATCGCCGCGCCGCGCTTGCCGACGGTGGGCAGGAAGGTGTCGGCGTTCCAGACCTGGTCGTTGATCATGTCCTTGACGCTTGCGCCGCCGATCGTGGCGAAGCGGTAGTCGGCGTACATGGTCGGCGAGTGGTTGCCCCAGACGGTCAGCTTCTCGATGTCGGCAACGGCCTTGCCGGTCTTCGCGGCGATCTGGCTGAGTGCGCGGTTGTGGTCCAGGCGCAGCATCGCGGTGAAATTCTTGCGTGGCAAGCTGGGCGCGCTCTTCATCGCGATGTAGGCGTTGGTGTTGGCCGGGTTGCCGACCACCAGCACCTTGACGTTGCGGCTCGCGACCTTGTCGAGCGCCTTGCCTTGCGCGGTGAAGATCTCGGCGTTGACGGCGAGTAGCTCGGCGCGCTCCATGCCGGGGCCGCGCGGGCGCGAGCCGATCAGCAGGGCGTAGTCGGCGTCCTTGAACGCGGTCATCGGGTCGCCATGGGCCTCGATGCCGACGAGCAGCGGGAACGCGCAGTCCTCGAGTTCCATGATCACGCCCTTGAGCGCCGCCTGCGGCTTCTCCATCGGCACTTCGAGCAGGCTCAGGATCACCGGCTGGTCCTTGCCCAGCATCTCGCCCGAGGCGATGCGGAACAGGACGGCGTAGCCGATCTGGCCTGCGGCACCGGTGACGGCGACGCGAACGGGTTTCTTGCTCATGCGGATTCTCCGAAGGATAAGGATGAGGTGGGCGCGGTGCGCTGTGGCGTGTCTGCGAGTCTAAGTCAGAGATGCCCGCGGAATACGGGTTGACCCGCGTGTGGTGTCGGGTGGCATCATATCTTTTGTCTTATATAAGACATGGGTGTCAGGCGCGCGTCATCGCTTTGTGCTGCAATCACGTCATGCCCGCCCACTCGATGACCCTGGCCGCCCCGGAGCCTGCGTTCAGCCCGCTGTATCAGCAGATCAAGGCGCTGATGGTCGCCAGCCTGCAGCGCGGCGAGTGGGGGCCGGGCGAGGCGATCCCGAGCGAGACCGAGCTCGCCGCGCGATTCAAGGTGAGCCAGGGCACCGTGCGCAAGGCGATCGACGAGCTCGCTGGCGACAACTTGCTGGTGCGACGGCAGGGCAAGGGCACGTTCGTCGCGACGCATGCCGAGGAGCGTGTCCAGTTCCGCTTCCTGCGCCTGATGCCCGACGACGGCGAACCCACCAACATGGCGCGCCGGCTGATCGACTGCAAGCGCCAGCGCGCACCGGTCGAGATTGCCCGCGCGCTGCACCTGCGCGCGAGCGACCCGGTGATTCGCGTGACGCGCGTGCTGTCCTCGCGCGGCTCGCCAGTGGTGCTCGACGACATCTGGCTGCCCGCGCAGTTGTTCAAGGGCCTGAGCGCGCAGCGCCTGGAGGCGCACCGCGGGCCGATGTACGGCCTGTTCGAGAGCGAGTTCGGTGTTCGCATGATCCGTGCGGAGGAGAAGATCCGCGCCGTCGCGGCCGACGTAGCGAGTGCCGGGCTGCTCGGGCTGGCGGCGGGCGCGCCGCTGTTGAGCGTCGAACGGCTCTCGCTCACCTATGGCGACAAGCCGGTGGAGCTTCGTCGCGGCCTCTACACCACGGCCGCGCACCACTATCGAAACGAGCTGAGTTGACTCCGGTCATTGACAGCGGCCGATAATCTCTGCTGCGTTGCAATAAAATCTTTCGGTTACACGGCGGTTTCGGACAGACAAAACAACAAGGTTGCTTCATGGCAAATACAGCAAGTCATTCCAAGAAGGTGGCAAGACCCGGTGAGAACATGCGGCTCATCGACGCGTTGGGATACCGGCTTCCGTTGGCCGGCGTGGTCTCGATCCTGCACCGCGCCAGCGGTCTGGTGATGTTCGTGCTGCTGCCGTTCATCATCTGGATGTTCGACACCAGCGTCACCTCCGAGATCAGCTACAGCCAGTTCACCTCGGTGTTCAGGAGCGGCACCGGCCTACTTCCGGGCTGGTTCTACAAGCTCGTGGCGCTGGCGCTGATCTGGTCCTACCTGCACCACATCATTGCCGGGCTGCGGCACCTGTGGATGGATGCGACGCACTCGGTCTCCAAGGAGTTCGGCCGCCAGTCGGCGATCGTGACGCTGGCGGCGAGCGTGGTGCTCACGCTGGCGCTCGGCGCGAAGCTGTTCTTCTTCTGAGGCACCGGTCATGGCACAAAGTTTCGGATCGAAGCGCACCGTCGTCGGCGCGCACTATGGCCTGCGCGACTGGCTCTCGCAGCGCGTCACCGCGGCCCTGATGGCGCTGTTCACGCTTGCACTCGTCGTGCAGGTGCTGATGCCCGGCGAGATGGGCTACGACAAGTGGGCCGGCATCTTCTCGCGCCAGTGGATGAGGGTACTGACCTTCGTCGTGATCGTGGCGTTGTTCGTGCACGTGTGGGTCGGCGTGCGCGACATCCTGATGGACTACGTGAAGAGCGTCGGCGCGCGGCTGACGCTGCAGGTGGCAACGATCGTCTGGCTCGTCGGCTGCGCCGGCTGGGCCGTGCAGGTTCTCTGGAGACTCTGATGCAAGCCGGTACCACTCAAATGACGGCCGGCACGGCGTCCCTCAGCAAGCGCAAGTTCGATGTCGTGATCGTCGGCGCCGGCGGCTCGGGCATGCGCGCGTCGCTGCAGCTCTCGCTCGCCGGCCTGAACGTGGCCGTGCTCTCGAAGGTGTTCCCTACGCGCTCGCACACGGTGGCCGCGCAGGGCGGCATCGGCGCGTCGCTCGGCAACATGAGCGAGGACAACTGGCACTATCACTTCTACGACACGGTCAAGGGCTCCGACTGGCTCGGCGACCAGGACGCGATCGAGTTCATGTGCCGCGAGGCGCCGCAGGTCGTCTACGAGCTCGAGCACTTCGGCATGCCGTTCGACCGCAACCCCGACGGCACGATCTACCAGCGCCCGTTCGGCGGCCACACCGCCAACTACGGCGAGAAGCCGGTGCAGCGCGCCTGCGCCGCGGCCGACCGCACCGGCCACGCGATGCTGCACACGCTGTACCAGCAGAACGTCAAGGCGCGCACGAACTTCTTCGTCGAGTGGATGGCGCTCGACCTGATCCGCGATGCCGATGGCGACGTGGTCGGCGTCACCGCGCTCGAGATGGAGACCGGCGAGATCCACATCTTGGAGGCCAAGACCGTGCTGCTCGCCACCGGCGGCGCCGGACGGATCTTCCAGGCCTCGACCAACGCGTTCATCAACACCGGTGACGGCCTGGGCATGGCAGCACGGGCCGGCCTGCCGCTGGAAGACATGGAGTTCTGGCAGTTCCACCCGACCGGCGTGGCCGGTGCCGGCGTGCTGCTGACCGAAGGCTGCCGCGGCGAAGGCGCGATCCTGCGCAACGGCGATGGCGAGCGCTTCATGGAGCGCTACGCGCCGACGCTCAAGGATCTCGCGCCGCGCGATTTCGTTTCGCGCTGCATGGATCAGGAGATCAAGGAAGGCCGCGGCTGCGGGCCGAACAAGGACTACATCGTCCTGGACATGACGCACCTCGGCGCCGAGACCATTGCGAAGCGCCTGCCCAGCGTGCTCGAGATCGGCCACAACTTTGCCAACGTCGACATCACGAAGGAACCGATCCCGGTCGTACCGACGATCCACTACCAGATGGGCGGCGTGCCGACCAACATCCATGGTCAGGTCGTGGCGCCGAAGGGCGGCAATCCGAACACGGTCGTGAACGGCCTGTATGCGGTCGGCGAATGCTCGTGCGTCAGCGTGCACGGCGCGAATCGGCTGGGCACGAACTCGCTGCTCGACCTGCTGGTGTTCGGCAAGGCGGCCGGCGATCACATCGTCGCGAGTGCCTTGAAGGCGAAGGCCCACAAGCCGCTGCCGGCCGATGCAGCCGACTTCACGCTCGCGCGCCTGGCGCGCCTCGACGGTTCCGCCAGCGGTGAATACGCCCAGGTCGTGGCCAACGACATCCGCAACTCGATGCAGCAGCACGCCAGCGTGTTCCGCACCCAGAAGCTGATGGACGCCGGCGTCGTCGAGATCAAGGCGCTGGCCGAACGCGTGAAGGGCATCCACCTGGCCGACAAGAGCAAGGTGTTCAACACCGCGCGAATCGAGGCACTCGAAGTCGAGAACCTGATCGAGGTGGCGCTGGCCACGATGATCTCGGCCGCGGCGCGCCGCGAGAGCCGCGGCGCGCACACGGTCGACGACTACGCCGACACGCCCGAGCACCCGAACGGTCGCAACGACGAGGTGTGGCTGAAGCACACGCTCTGGTACAGCGAAGGCAATCGTCTCGACTACAAGCCGGTGCAGCTCAAACCGCTCAGCGTCGAATCCGTTCCGCCCAAGGTTCGCACGTTCTAAGTCTTTCCCAGGAAAATCTGCCATGACCAAGCGTGTGTTCCAGATCTACCGCTACGACCCCGACACCGACACCAAGCCGCGCATGCAGACGATCGAGGTCGAACTCGACGGCAGCGAGCGCATGCTGCTCGATGCGCTCAACAAGCTGAAGCAGGTCGATCCGACGCTGAGCTTCCGCCGTTCGTGCCGCGAAGGCGTGTGCGGCTCCGACGCGATGAACATCAACGGCAAGAATGGTCTGGCCTGCCTGACCAACATGCGCATGCTGCCCGGCGTGGTCGTGCTGAAGCCGTTGCCGGGCCTGCCGGTGATCCGCGACCTGATCGTGGACATGACGCAGTTCTTCAAGCAGTACAACTCGATCAAGCCCTACTTGGTCAACGACGAGACGCCGCCCGAGAAGGAGCGCCTGCAATCGCCCGAAGAGCGCGATGAGCTCAACGGCCTGTACGAGTGCATCCTGTGCGCGAGCTGCTCGACGAGCTGCCCGAGCTTCTGGTGGAACCCCGACAAGTTCGTCGGCCCGGCCGG
>JBDTVC010000102.1:0-15776 GCA_040007475.1 Burkholderiales bacterium | reverse complement strand
CGCCGCTACAGCGAGAAGTTCAGCACCTGGGACGTGATCCGCAAGTACAACAAGGACTACAAGCTGATCTTCGTCGGCGACGCGACGATGAGCCCCTACGAGATCCTGCAGCCCGGCGGCAGCGTCGAATACAACAACGAGGAGCCGGGCGCCGAGTGGCTGGCGCGGCTCACCCAGGCGTTCCCGAAGTTCGCCTGGATCAACCCCGAGCCGCAAGGCGTGTGGGGCTATCGGCAAAGCATCGCGGTGGTCCAGCAGTTGATGAACCAGCGCATGTTCCCGCTCACGCTCGCCGGGCTGGAAGGGGCCATGCGCTTGCTGAGCAAATGACCGGCTGGCGACACGCGGGCGCCGCGCTCGCGGTGCTCGCGGTGGTCGTTCTGGCCGGCTGCGCCAGCCTGCCGTTCGGCGAACCGAAGCCGAAGACGCCTGCGGCGGTGCCGCTGCACACCGAATACCGCCTCGAGGTCGAGGCGCCGGACGCGCTGCGCCCGTTGCTCGCGAACTACCTCGACATCGCCCGCTTCCAGAACGTGCCGGAGAACGACCGCGTCAGCGACGTCGAGCTCGAACGCCTGATGCGCGCAGCACCGGCGCAGGCCCGCGAACTGCTCGAGACCGAGGGCTACTTCAACGCCGTGGTGACCGTGCCGCCGATCACCCAAGACAACGGCCTGCCGCGCGTGCGCCTGATCGTCGCGCCGGGGCCGCGCACGCTGGTCAGTGCCGTCGCACTCGACGCGAACGACGAACTGCGCGGTGGCCCCGAGCTCGAAGCCCTGCAGGCGCAGTGGCCGCTGCGCGTCGGCGAGCCGTTTCGCCAGGCCGCCTGGAGCGCGGCGAAGAACGCCACGCTGACGCGGCTGCGGGGTGACGGCTACGCCGCCGCGACATGGCGCAGCACCAAGGCCCGTGTCGATGCGCCGGAGAACCGTGTCGAGATCGAGCTCGTGATCGACAGCGGCCCGCTGTTTCGCATCGGCGCCGTGCGCATCGAAGGCCTGGAGCGTTACGACGAAGACGCGGTACGCCGGCTCAGCAACATCGGCATCGGCGACCGGTACACCGAGAAGTCGTTGCTGGACTTCCAGGACCGCCTGCAGAAGGTCGGCCTGTTCGAAGGCGCGAGCGTCGAGCTCGATGCCAACGTCGAGCACGCCGGCGCCGCGACGGTAATCGTGCACGTCAAGGAGCAGACGCAGCAGCAGGCCACGATTGGCGTGGGCTACAGCGCGAACACCGGCCCGCGCGTGTCGCTGGCGCACACCAACCGGCGCATCCTCGGCTACCCGTTCGTGCTGCACAACAAGGTCGAGCTCGGCCCCGATCAACAGACGTGGCAGGGTGACCTCACCTCCTACCCGCAGGACAACCTCTACCGCAACCTCCTCTCGGGCAGCGCGCAGCGCCTGCACGCCGACGACCAGACGCTGCTCGGCTGGAACGCCCGCATCGGCCGCACGCAGGACACGCCGCGCATCGAGCGGCTCTACTTCGCCGAGTTCGCGCACACCCGCATCGACAGCGACGATCACGTGCTGACGAGCCAGGCCGACGCCCTCACCTACAACTACCACTGGGTCTATCGCGATGTCGACAACGTGCTGCTGCCCACGCGCGGCCTCACGACCTCGCTGCAGGCCGCGCTGGGCTACTCGCGCGGCAGCCAGTCGGTGCTCGGCGAAGCGCTCCAGAATGAACGTGGCCCGCTGGGGCGGCTGTACGCACGGCTGACCTGGTACCACCCGTTCGGCGATGCGTGGTACGGCACCGCGCGCGTCGAGGCGGGCCAGGTCTTCACGCACAGCGTGATCGGCGTGCCTGATTCGCTGCTGTTTCGCGCCGGCGGCGACGAGTCGGTGCGCGGCTACGCGTACCGCACGCTCGCGCCAAGCGTTGACGGCGTCACGACCAGCGGGCGCACGCTCTTCACGACCAGCCTCGAGATCGCGCGACCGATCTCGCCGCGCTACCCGGCCTACTGGTGGGCCGCGTTCATCGATGCCGGCAACGCAGCCGACCGCTTCACCGACCTGAAGCCCGCGTATGGCTACGGCGTGGGCCTGCGCTGGCGCAGCCCCGTCGGCCCGCTGCGCATCGACCTGGCCTATGGCCAGCAGACGAAACAGGTGCGCACGCACTTCAGCGTGGGGATCGCGTTCTGATGCGCGCATGGCGCGTCGCTGCAGCGGTGGTGCTCGCGATCGTGGCGTTGATCGCGATCGCCGCGACCACCCTCTGGTGGAGCGTTCGCACCGAGCGCGGCAGCGCCTGGCTGCTGACGCTGCTGCCCGGTGTGCAGGTCGAGGCGCCGCGCGGTAGGCTGCTCGGCGACTTCGATGCACAGAAGGTCGTCGTGCACCTGCCCGGCGGGCCGAACACGGTCACGCTGACCGGCCTCGCGTGGCGCGGCCTCAGCGTCACGCGCGCGTCGGCACCGCTGTGGGCGAGCGTGCGCATCGACAGCCTGGAGATCGAACGCATCGACCTGGCCCTCGCGCCAAGCACCGAGCCGGCGAAGGCCCCGGCCGACCTCGCGCTGCCGATCGAGCTCGACCTGCGCGCGTTGCACGTCGGCGCGGTGCACGCCGCCCCGCTCGGCCCGCAGCCGCTGCGCGAGCTGCGCGCACAGCTGCACCTCGGCGCGAATGGCGGCGCCGAGCACCGTATCGATCAGCTCACGCTCGGCTGGGACCGGCTGCAGGCCAGCGGCGAGCTGCACGTCGGCAGCGCAGCACCGATGCCCCTCACCGCCTCGCTGCGCCTCGCGCAACTTGGTGCCGATGCCCTGCCCCCCTGGAACGCGAGCGCCACGCTGACCGGCCCGCTCGCCGCACCGCTGCTGCAGGCCACGCTGCGCGCCGCGCCGTCGTCGGCCGACCGCGCCGAGCAGACGCTCGACGCGCGCGGCACCGTCCACCCATTCGCGTCGTGGCCGCTCGGCGAACTGCAGGCGAGCATGACGGCGCTCGACCTGTCCGCTTTCGCCAGCGCCGCGCCGGCGACGGCGCTCACCGGCACCGCGGTCGCGACGAGCACCGCCGCGAATCAACCGGCCCAGGTCAAGCTTGACCTGAGCAACTCACTCGCCGGCCGCTGGAACGAAGGGCGCCTGCCGCTGGTCCGGCTCAGTGCCGACCTCGCCGGTCGCCCCGACCAGCCGAACGCGTTGACGCTGCGGCAGTTCAGCGCCGAACTCGGCACACCCAAGGCCAGCGCGGGCCGTGTCACTGGTGAGGGACGCTGGTCGCCCACCGGCTGGTCGCTCACGGCCAAGCTGCTCGATGTGCGGCCGGCGCTGCTCGATGCACGCGCGCCCGCGATGCACCTGAGCGGGCCGCTCACGTTGAACGGCGAGGCGACCACGCGCGTGCAGGCCGACCTCGCCGGCCAGGTCGATGGCCCGAAGCCCGTTCGCGCGGTGCAGCTCAAGGTGGATGCCACGCTGGCGACCGGGCGTATCGAGTTGCGCGACGTGCAGGCGCTCGCCGGCGGCGCGCGCGCGCAGCTCTCGGGTCTGGCCACGCACGCCGCAGCCGATGCGCCGTGGGCCGTCAAGGCCAAGGCGACGCTGGTCGATTTCGACCCAGCCCTGTGGTGGCCCGGCGCCGACGATTCGCCGTGGCGCCGCGCAAGCAACCACCTCAACGCGACCGGCGACGTGGACCTCTCGGTGCCGGCCGCTGCTGCCGCACGCGCACCGCTCGATGCGCTCGCCGCGCTGCGCGGGCAGGCCGCGATCACGCTCCAGCCGAGCCAGCTCGCCGGCGTGCCGCTGAGCGGCAGCGCCAGCCTGCGCAGCAGCACCGGTACGCAGGCCGCGGCCACGCTCGATCTGCTGGCCGACGGCAACCGTGTGCACGTGGCCGGCCAGCTCGGCACCACCGGCAACGGCGCGGGCGACGCCTGGGACGTGCAGATCGACGGCCCGGCGCTGGCACGCCTCGCGCCGGTCTACCGCCTGCTGCAACCCGCCGGCAGCGACGCGACGTTCGCCGGTACGCTGAGCGCGAACGCGCACGTCGCCGGCCGCTGGCCCGCGTTCACGACGACCGGCACGCTGGAGGCCAACGCGCTGCGCGTCGGCGCGCTGTCGGTCGAGAAGGCGCACGGCACGTGGACGCTCGGCAGTTCGATGAATGCTGCGGTCGACGCGCAGTTCACGCTGACCAACGCGGGCATCGCCCATGGCGCGGCGCCGGGCCCGTCGCTGGCCAGCACGCAGCTCCAGCTCAAGGGCACGGGCCGTGCTCACATGCTGTCCGTGCACGCCGAATCGAAGGCCCGCCCGCCGGCGTGGGTGGACTCGCTGCAGGCCACCCCTGCCCCCGGCACCGCGCCGACCCTCGCCGTGCTGCAGGCGCAAGGCGGCCTGATCGACGCACCCGGAGCGCCGGTCGCCGGCTGGCGCGGCACGCTGCAGCAGCTCGACGTGCGCAGCGGCTCGCCGCTGCTGCAGGCGCGCGATGTCGCGGTCGAGGCGCTGTGGTCCGGCGGCCCGCTGCGCGCCACGGTGCAGCCCGGCCGCGCCGAGGTGCTCGGCGGTGCGGTGCGCTGGAGCCGCATCGCGTGGCAGGCCGCGGCGACGAGCGGCGGCTTCGCGCAGATCGAGGCCGAGGCCGAAGTCGAACCGCTGCGCATCGCGCCGCTGCTCGCGCGCGCGCAGCCCGACTTCGGCTGGGGCGGCGACCTCGCGGTGAGTGCACACCTCAAGCTGCGCAGTGCGCCGACCTTCAGCGCCGACATCGTCATCGAGCGCAGCAGCGGCGACCTCACCGTGACCGAGGAACTCGGCACGCGCGCACTCGGCCTCACCGACCTGCGCTTCGGCCTGGCCGCGGACAACGGCGTCTGGAACTTCACCCAGGGCCTGGCCGGCAAGACGCTCGGCGTCGCGGCCGGCGCGGTGGTCGTTCGCACGCGGCCCGAGGCGACGTGGCCACCCGCCGACGCGCCGATCCAGGGCGTGCTCGAACTGCAGGTCGCCGACCTCGGCACCTGGGGCACCTGGGTGCCGCCGGGCTGGCGCGTCGCCGGTGCGCTGCACGCGAGTGCGGGCATCAACGGGCGCTTCGGCGCGCCCGAGTACAGCGGCGAGGTCGTCGGCACGCAGCTCGGGGTGCGCAACTTCCTGCAGGGCGTGAACGTGAGCGATGGCGACGTCGCGATCCACCTCGAAGGCACCAGCGCGCGCATCGAGCGCTTCCATGCGAAGGGCGGCAACGGCACCGTGAAGCTCGAAGGCAGCGCCAGCCTGGGCGATGCGCCGAAGGCGGTGCTGCAGGTCACGGCCGACAAGTTCCAGCTGCTGGGCCGGGTCGACCGGCGCATCGTCACGAGCGGCCAGGGCAAGCTGCAGCTCGACGCGACTTCGCTCGCGTTCGACGGCCGCTTCGGCGTCGACGAAGGGCTGATCGACTTCTCGCGCAGCGACGCCCCGGCGCTGTCGGACGATGTCGAGGTCGTGCGCGCGAAGGGCGTGCCGGCGCCGGGCGATGCAGCCTCGGCGCCGCCGGTGTCGAACCCGAAGCGCGCGGTCGCGCTCGACCTGCGCGTCGAGCTCGGCGACAAGCTGCACCTGCGTGGCCGAGGCATCGACACCGACCTCGGCGGCGACCTGCGCATCACCTCGCCGGGCGGGCGCCTCGCCGTCAACGGCACGGTGCGCGCGACCGAAGGCACCTACGCCGCCTACGGCCAGAAGCTCACGATCGACAAGGGCCTGATCACCTTCAACGGCCCGATCGAGAACCCGCGGCTGGACATCGAGGCAACGCGGCCGAACATCGACGTGCGTGTCGGCGTCGCGGTCACCGGCCTGGCCACGAACCCGCGCATCCGGTTGTTCTCCGAGCCCGAGTTGTCGGAGATCGACAAGCTCAGCTGGCTCGTGATGGGCCGTGCGAGCGACGGCCTGGGCCGCACCGACACCGCGCTGGTGCAGCGCGCCGCGCTCGCGCTGCTCGCCGGTGAAGGCGGCGGCATCACCGACCAGCTCACCAAGGCGATCGGGCTGGACGACATCGGCGTGCGCCAGACCGACGGCGAGGTGCGCGAAACGGTGATCTCGCTCGGCAAGCAGATCTCGCGCCGCTGGTACGTGGGCTACGAGCGCGGGCTCAATGCGACGACCGGCAACTTCCAGCTGATCTACCGCATCGCGCAGCGCTTCACGCTGCGCGCGCAATCGGGTTCGGACAACGCGGTGGACCTGATCTGGACCTGGCGCTGGAAGTGAACGAGCGCGTGAGTGCGGTGGTGGCCCCGACAGGAATCGAACCTGTATCTGCCCCTTAGGAGGGGGCTGCACTATCCATTGTGCGACGGGGCCCGGCCGCCGCTATTGTGCCGCGCCGTTGCCGCACCCTCGCCGCAGGCCCGGAGGCCCGCGGTTTGATCTGCATCAGTGCGGCACGGCCGTCGCTCGCCTAGAGTGCGAGTCGCCTTGCGGAGACCTGCTTGATCCCATCCGACCTGAACACGCTGCTCGAGCGCAGCGGGCTGCAACCCTTGCGCATCAAGGGCCACACCGTGCTCCCCATCGTGCAGGGCGGCATGGGCATCGGCGTGTCGGCGCACCGTCTGGCCGGCAGCGTGGCCGCCGCGGGCGCGGTCGGCACGCTCAGCGCGGTCGACCTGCGCCGTCACCACCCCGATCTGATGGAGCGCACGCGCGGCCTGGGCATCGGGCCTGACGCGAAGGTCGCGATCAACGCGGCCAACCTCGAAGCACTCGACCGCGAGGTCGCCGCGGCGCGGCGCATCGCTGGCGGCAAAGGCCTGGTGGCGATGAATGTGATGCGTGCCGTCAGCGACTACAGCGCCTACGTCACGCGGGCGCTGCAGGCCGGCATCGACGCCATCGTCGTCGGCGCGGGGCTGCCGCTGGACCTGCCCGAACTCGCCGCCGATCACCCCGACGCGGCGCTGATCCCGATCCTGTCGGACGCACGCGGCGTGCAGCTCGTCGTGCGCAAGTGGGAGCGCAAGAAGCGCATGCCCGACGCGATCGTGCTCGAACACCCCGGCCACGCCGGTGGCCACCTCGGCGCGGCGAGCATCGCCGATCTGCACGACCCGCGCTTCGACTTCGAGCGCACCGTGCCCGAGACACTCGCGGTGCTGCGCGCGGCAGGCCTCGAACGCGACACGCCGGTGATCGCGGCCGGCGGCATCCGCAGCTTCAGCGACATCCGCCGCCTGCAGGCGCTCGGCGCAGCCGGCGTGCAGCTGGGCACGCCGTTCGCGGTGACGACCGAGGGCGATGCGCACCCCGAGTTCAAGCGCGTGCTCGCCGAGGCGCGCGACGAGGACATGGTCGAGTTCACCAGCGTCGCCGGACTGCCCGCGCGTGCCGTGGGCACGCCGTGGCTGAGGGCCTACCTGAAGGCCGAAGCGAAACTGCAGTCGGTGGCGCATGTCAAGCCGCGCTGCACCAAGGTCTTCGACTGCCTCGCGCAGTGCGGCCTGCGCGACGGCAAGGCGACGTGGGGCCAGTTCTGCATCGACCAGCAACTCGCCGCCGCGCTGCGCGGCGACGTCAAGACCGGCCTGTTCTTCAGCGGCCGTGGCGCGCTGCCGTTCGGCAGCCAAATCCGCAGTGTGCGCGAGCTGTTGACTCGGCTACTCGGCGGCCACGTCGCCGAGCACCCGATGCGAGCGCATGATGCTGACCGCGTGCGCCTGCACGCAGGCCGCCAGTCCACATTTTTTCCACCGGAGCTCACCGTATGACCTCACGCCGTACCTTCATCCAGATCGTCCCCATCGCCGGCTTGGCGATGCTAGCGTCGCAGCACGCCATCGCCGCGGATGTCGACCCCAAGGACCCGCAGGCCGCTGCGCTCGGCTACGTCGCCGATGCCACGAAGGCCGACAAGACGAAGTACCCGAAGTACGCCGCCGGTCAGACTTGCGCGAACTGCCAGCTCTATCAGGGCAAGGCGGGCGATGCGTCGGGCGGCTGCCCGCTGTTCGCCGGCAAGACCGTGGCCGCCAAGGGCTGGTGCAGCGCCTACGCGAAGAAGGCGTGAGCCCCGGGCGCCGCTGAGGGCGCCCTGCAAGATCTGGCCTTCAGCGCACCTGCCGCGCTGAAGGCTTCGGTGCGTGCTCGTTCAGACCGGCAACCACCAGCACGCTGGTCGCGCCGAGTGTGGCGAACACGAAGCCTGTGATGCGCAGGATGTGGAGAAGGTGCTTGCTCATGGTGCTCGCTCGGTGATCGTCTGCTGAACGATCAATGTAGCGGCGCGCACCGGCGCCGGGTTTGCGGCAGATCAACACGCGGCACCCTTGGGCCTCTCGCACCCCGATCGCGCAAACCTTGATATCGATCAAGGTGGGGCCATGAGCCTGTTCATAGCATAGGTGCATTCCAAATACACCTTATGCGAACGGGAACGGAGCGCACTCATGAACAACAACAACCGGCTGTGGAGATGGCTTGCCTTCATCTTCGTGCTGTCCTTCGGGGCACTCGGCTACCTGGGCTACCAGATCTACCTGACCGCGCCGCCGATCCCGAAGTCGGTCGTCACGGCCGACGGCACCGTGCTTTTCACCGGAGAGCAGATCCAGTCCGGCCAGCAGGCGTGGATGGCCGCGGGCGGCCAGCAGCTCGGCACCGTCTGGGGCCACGGCAGCTATGTCGCGCCCGACTGGTCGGCCGACTGGCTGCACCGCGAGGCGACTGCACTGCAGGCGATCCGCTCGCAGCAGCACCAGGCCGCCGCGACGCTGACGAACGCCGACCGCGCGGCGATCGCCGCGACGCTGAAGGAGGAGATGCGCCGCAACACCTATGACGAGTCGCTCGGCACGATCACCGTGTCGGCCGAGCGTGCGAAGGCGATCCGCGAAGTCGCGACGCACTTCGAAGGCCTGTTCGGCACCGAGCCCTCGCTCGCCACGCTGCGCGACCAGTACGCGATGACCGAAGGGTCGCTGCCGGCCCGCGCCGACCGCGAGGCCCTGGCCGCGTTCTTCTTCTGGACCTCGTGGGCCGCCACCACCGACCGCCCCGGCGAGACGCGGCTCTCGTACACCAGCAACTGGCCGCACGAGCCGATGGTGGGCAACACCATGTCGGACTCGGCCGCGATCTGGAGCATGGTCAGCATCATCCTGCTGCTCGCCGCGATCGCCGCGATGCTGTGGCTGCATGGCAGCACGGGCCATGAGCCCGCCTCGCCCCCGCTGCCGAACGACCCGCTGCTGGGTGCGGTCGCGACGCCGTCGATGCGCGCCACGCGCAAGTACTTCTTCGTCGTCGTCGGCCTGATGCTGCTGCAGATCGCGATGGGGGCGATCACCGCGCACTACGCGGTCGAGGGCCAGGCCTTCTTCGGCATCCCGCTGGCGCAGGTGCTGCCGTATGTGGTGAGCCGCACGGTGCACACGCAGATCGGCATCTTCTGGATCGCGACCGCGTGGCTGGCCACGGGCCTGTATGTCGCGCCGCTGCTGTCGGGGCGCGAGCCCAAGCTCCAGAAGCTCGGCGTCGATGTGCTGTTCTACGCGCTCGTCGCGATCGTCGTCGGCTCCACGATCACCGGCTGGCTCGGCACGCTCGAGCACCTCGGCTTCGACTACAACTTCTGGATCGGCAACCAGGGCCTCGAGTACACGAGCATGGGCCGCGTCTGGCAGTTGCTGCTGTTCGTCGGGCTGTTGTTCTGGGTCTTCCTGCTCGGACGCGCGCTGTGGCCGGCCCTGATGAAGCCCTCGGAGTCACGCGGTCTGATCGCGATGGTGTTCCTGTCGGCCACCTGCATCGGCGGCTTCTACGCGAGCTCGCTCGCGTGGGGCCAGCACACGCACTACTCGATGGTCGAGTACTGGCGCTGGTGGCTGGTGCACCTGTGGGTCGAGGGATTCTTCGAGGTCTTCGCCACCGCCGTCGTCGCGCTGATCTTCACGCGGCTGGGCCTGGTGCGCACCGCGAGCGCGAACCGCGCGATCATCGCCGAGACCATCGTGTTCCTGTTCGGCGGCATCCTGGGCACGCTGCACCACCTCTACTTCACCGGCACGCCGACCTCGGTGATCGCCGTGGGCTCGGTGTTCTCGGCCCTCGAGGTCGTGCCGCTGACGATGATCGGGCTCGAAGCGCTGCAGACCTACCGGCGTTCGCAGGCCGCCCCGTGGCTGGCCGCGTACAAGTGGCCGGTGATGTGCTTCGTCGCGGTCGGCTTCTGGAACACCGTCGGCGCCGGGCTGCTCGGGTTCGCGATCAACCCGCCGGCCTCGCTGTATTACGTGCAGGGCCTGAACATGACGGCCGCACACGGCCACGCTGCGCTGTTCGGTGTTTACGGCATGCTCGGCATCGGCCTGATGCTGTTCTGCCTGCGCGGCCTGTATGCGCGCCACCTGCATGCCGACCGGCTGCTCGCGCCCGCGTTCTGGGGCATGAACATCGGCCTGGCGATGATGGTGTTCATGTCGCTGCTGCCGGCCGGCATCTACCAGGCCTGGGCCAGCATCAGCAAGGGCCTGTGGTACGCGCGCTCGCCAGAGATCATCCACTCGAAGGTGATGGAGACGCTGGTGTGGCTGCGGGTCCCCGGTGACATCGTGTTCGCGCTGGGTGCGCTGCTGCTCGCGGTCTATGCGCTGAGGCTGCTCAGACGTGCCGGGGCCGAGCGAATCGCCCCGCGGGCGACGGCGGCGACTGCGGCACACTGATCGCTGCGGCAGGCCGGCCCTCGCCGGCCTGTTTCCTTCCAGAGCCCCCATGAAACTCACCACCTTCACCGACTACAGCCTGCGCGTGCTGATCTTCGTCGCAGCCAGCCCCGATGATCGCGTGACGATCGCGCAGATCGCGGTCGCGTTCGACATCTCGGAGCACCACCTCACGAAGGTGGTTCACGCACTGGGCAAGAGCGGCTGGCTCGCCAACGTGCGCGGCAAGGGTGGCGGCATGTCGCTGGCGGTCGGCGCCGAAGAGATCGGCGTAGGCCAGATCGTGCGCCAGACCGAGGGCGCGGCCATGCCGGCCGAGTGCTTCTCCCCGAGCGGCGGCCGCTGCGCGATCAGCCCCGTGTGCCGGCTCGCGGGCGTGCTCGGCGAGGCGGTCGAAGCCTTCTACGCCGTGCTCGACCGCTACACGCTGGCCGATCTGGTCCACAACCGCGACGAGCTGGCGCGCATCCTGTTCATCGAGCCCCCGAAGCCGCCGCCGGCCCGCCGGCGGAGCGCATGAACGCATTGGCCGTGGACGACGCGCCATTCCCGTATGCCGGCCCGGAGGCTTGGCGCGAGCCGATCGCCAGGGCGCTGCAGGCCGTCGTCGACCCGGAACTCGCGCTGAGCATCGTCGATGTCGGCCTCGTCTACGGCGTCACGGTCGGCGCCGACCACGTGCATGTGCTGCTCACGATGACCTCGGCCGCGTGCCCGGTCACCGACCTGATCGTCGAGGATGTCGAGAGCGAGCTCGACCGCGCGCTGCCGGCTGATCTGCAGATCCGCGTCGAACTGACCTGGACCCCGGCGTGGACCTCCGATCGGATGACCGAAAGCGCGAAGTGCTTCATGGGCTGGTGAAGCGCGCGCTGCTCGTCGGCGTCGCCCTGCTGCTGTGCGCCGGCATCGCCGGCGGACTGCTGCGCGTGGGCATCGTCGTGCCGGGCGCGGATGGCGCGGCATGGCTCGGGCGGGCGACGACGCATCACGCCGCGTTGATGATCTGCGCGTTCTTCGGCACCGTGATCGGCATCGAGCGCGCGGTCGCGGTGAAGCTGCGCGTGGCGCTGCTCGCACCGCTGGCATCAGGCCTGTCCGGCGCGTGCCTGTTGCTCGGCGAGCCGGGCGCGGGGGCGTGGCTCGGCGTGGTCGCAGCCCTCGCGTTCGTCGGCGTCAACCTCGTCGTCGTGCGGCGGCAGCGCGCCGCCCACACGCTGCTGTTGCTCGCCGGCGCCCTCGCCTGGGCTGTGGGCAGCGTGCTGCAGGTGGCCGGCGTCGGCCCCGCCGCGCCGCTGCCATGGTGGTTCGCCTTCCTGATCCTCACGATCGCCGCCGAACGCCTCGAGATGACGCGCCTGATGCGACAGGGTCCGGAGGTCGCGTTCCTGCTGTGCGCCGTGCTCGCGACGATGCTCGCGGGCGCGACCTGGTTCGCGCTGTCGCCGGCGCGCGGCGGTTTGCTGTTCGGCCTGTCGCTGGTCTTCCTCGCGGCCTGGCTGATCGTCTTCGATGTCGCGCGGCGCACGGTGCGCGCGCACGGCCTGAGCCGCTACATGGCGGTCGCGCTGCTCGGCGGCTATGCGTGGCTCGCGGTCGCCGGTGTCGCGTGGATCGCGATGGCGTACGGCTGGCCCGCGCGCGACATCGCATTGCACGCCCTCGGCCTCGGCTTCGTGGTCAGCATGATGATGGGCCATGCGCCGGTGATCCTGCCGGCGATCGCGCGCGTCAAGCTCGCGTTCGGCCCCGCGTTCTACGCACCGTTGCTGGCGCTGCACCTGTCGCTGCTGCTGCGACTGGGCTTCGGCAGCGACGACTTCTCACTGCGCGCGATCGGTGCGGTGCTCAACGCCGCCTCGATCGCGCTGTTCGCCGCGACCCTCGCCGGCGCCGCTGCAATCCGCCGGATGCGCCAGGGCGCGATGCCTGCGCGAAGGACAACACGATGAGCACCCTGATCCGCCTCGAAGAGCGCGCGCCGCGGCCGCTGGCACGGCCGCAGTTCGCGCTGTGGCAACTGGGCTTCCGGCCCTTCTACCTGCTCGCCAGCATCTTCGCCGCGCTGTCGATCGGCCTGTGGGCGCTGCAGTTCGCCGGCTGGCTCGGCCGGCCCTATCTGCAAGGGCCGATGTGGCACGCGCACGAGATGCTGTTCGGCTTCACGCTCGCCGTCGTCGTCGGCTTCCTGCTGACCGCGGGCCGCAACTGGGCGAACCGCCCGACGCTCAGCGGCGCGCCGCTCGCCGCGCTGGCGGTGTTGTGGGTCGCGGGCCGCGTGCTCGTGCTCACGCCGTTCGGCTGGGCCGCGGCTATCGTCAACGCGGCCTTTCCGTTGTGTGCGGCGATCGCGCTGGCGATCCCGTTCATCGCGGCGCGCTCGCGCCGCAACTACTTCTTTGTCGGCCTCTTGCTCCTGCTCTCGGCCGCGGTGCTGACGGTGCATCTCGCGCAGCTCGGCGTCACCACGCTGCCGGGCTGGCTCGGCATCCAGCTCGCGCTCGACATCGTGCTGTTCATCATGACGGTGATGGCCGGGCGCGTGATCCCGATGTTCACGAACAACGGCGTGCCCGGCGCGGGCTCAACACGCCAGCCGTGGGTCGAGAGGGCCGCGCTCGGCGCGGTGCTCGTGCTGCTGCTCGCCGATGCGCTTTCGCTCGAAGGGGCGGTGCTGGCGACGATCGCGGCGCTGTGCGCGCTCGCGCACCTCGCGCGCTGGCTGTTGTGGCGGCCGTGGAAGACGGCACGCGCACCCGTGGTGTGGGTGCTGCACGCCGCCTATCTCTGGATCCCCGTGCACCTCGCGTTGCGCGCGCTCGCGCAGGCCGGCTGGGTCACACCGTCGCTCGCGACCCACGCGCTGACCGCGGGCGCTGCCGGCGGGCTGATCATCGGCATGATGACGCGCACCGCGCGCGGCCACACGGGCCGGCCGCTGCGCGCGGATCGCAGCGACGTCGCGTGCTATGTGATGGTGCTCGCGGCGGCGCTGGTGCGCGTGGTGGTGCCGCTCGTCGCGCCGGCGTGGACGGTGGACGCCGTGCTCGTGTCGGCGGCGCTGTGGTCGAGCGGCTTCGGGCTGTACGCTGTGCACTACTGGCCGGTGCTGACGCGCGCCCGCGTCGATGGCCAGCCGGCATGAGCGCATGGACTACCTCGTCGTCAAGACCATCCACCAGACCGCCGTCGCCCTGTCGCTCGCGGGCTTCTTGGCGCGCGGGCTCGGCATGCTGCGCGGTGCGGCGTGGGTGAACGACCGGCTCGCGAAGACGGCGCCGCACGTCGTCGACACGGTGCTGCTGCTGTCGGCGCTGACGCTCGCGTGGATGCTGCGCATCAACCCGCT
This sequence comes from Burkholderiales bacterium, assembly GCA_040007475.1. Lineage (GTDB taxonomy): Bacteria > Pseudomonadota > Gammaproteobacteria > Burkholderiales > Burkholderiaceae_C > LMDS01. The sequence continues at coordinate 1,741 of JBDTVC010000102.1, read as the reverse complement.
CGATGCACCGTGGTTGATGGCGAAGATCATCGGGCTGCTCGTCTACATCGCGCTCGGCACGCTGGCCATGAAGCCGGGGCGGCCGGCCGGCGTGCGCGCTGTGGCCGGAGTCGCGGCGTTGCTGACCGCCGGCTGGATCGTCTCGGTGGCGATCACGAAGAACCCGCTCGGCATCTTCGCGGCAGGGTAAGAGACCGGGGCGCACTGCGTCTGCGTGCACCCACCCCGATTCAGCCGCGCGCCGCGATCGACGCCCGCAGCGTCTTCAGCAGCGCCGGGTCGACCGCCGCGAGCGTGCCGGTGCGCGCCGCGATGCGGCCCTCGGCATCGAGCAGTTCGATCGTGCTCGAGTGGTTGAACTCGCCGCTGGCCAGCCGCCGGTACTGCACGCCGAGCAGCGCCGCGAGCTTGCGCGCACTCGCGTCATCGGTGCGCGCCAGCGTCCAGCGCGCGTCGCAGTGATGGGCGTCGGCCTTCTCCTTCAGCACCGCGACGCTGTCGCGCGCCGGGTCGAAGCTGACCATCAGCACCTTCACGCGATCCTGGTCGGCTGCCGGCAGCGCCTTCAGAGTCATCTGGATCGTCTCGAAGATCATCGGGCAGACCATCTCGCACGAGCTGTAGAACATGCTCACGAGCACCGGCCCGCCACGCATCGACGCGATGTCGAACGCGCGGCCATTCTGGTCGGTGAGCGGCGGGCGGTATTGATAGACCGAGCTGCCGGGCAGCTCGGCCGCCAAGGCGTTCAGCGACAAGCCCACCGCAGCGCACAGGAGCAAGGCGTCGCGGCGCGAAAGCGAGAGTGTGTTCATGGGTGTGTTCCGTCGGTCGGGCGGGCGCAGCGAAAGCCCAGGTTGCTGGTCGTGTCGGCCGCGCCGAGCGACGACAGCAGTGCGATGCGCATCAGCACGGCGTAGCTGTCGCGGTCGATCACGTTGATGGCGCCGGCGCCGCAGAACTTCAGCAGGTCCGGGTCGCCCTGGGTGCGGCTGTCGCCGGCGATGAAGAGCGCGTTGAAGTCGTCGACCCACTCCCACACGGTGCCGTGCACGTCGCGCACGCCGTAGGCATTGGGCGCACCGCCGACGTTCGGCAGCACGGCCGCCGTCGGCCGCTCGTACCACGACAGGATGCGGCGGCGCCACTGCGGATCGGCGCGCGCATCGCGCCGCGTCTCGTCGGCCGCGGCGGTGTATTCCCACTCGAGCCAGGTCGGCAGGCGCGCACCTTCGGTCTCGCAATAGGCCTTGGCCGCGAACCAGCTCACGTTGGTGACGGGCCGGCTCTGCGCATCGTCGCTCGCGAGCTGCAGCGGCGCGCGCCAGTCGATCAGGTAGCGCTTGTCGGTGAAGACTTCGGGCGCGCGCCCACGCTGCCACTCGGGATGCGCGCGCACGAACGCGAGGAACTCGCCGGCCGTGACCGGCACAGCGCGCATCGCGAACGGCGCGATGTCGACCGGCACCGTGGCGGTCGGCACCGCGCCCTGCGGCAGCACGCTCTCGAACCGGCCGCCGGGCATGCGCACGTAGTCGGCCGCGGACGCGAGCCCGCAGGCCGCCAGCAGCGCGATGCCGAGGGCGCGGACCGATTTCATCTCAGCTGCTCCACCGCGTACCGCGCGACCCGCGAGGCATGAAACCCGCGGGCTGATCGCGGTGACAACTGTCGGCCCGTTGCTGCCGTTCGTGACTGTTTGCTCTGCGGCGGCTTCGGCGCGTCGCGGCAAGGGCTGCCC
>JBDTVC010000101.1:0-15826 GCA_040007475.1 Burkholderiales bacterium | reverse complement strand
GCTGCGAGTTGATGTTCTCGTCGTCCTTCATGAAGTCGAGGCCGCCCTTCAGGCCTTCGTAGACAACGCGCCCGTAGTTGCGGCCCGACAGGCCGAGCTTGGGTTTGGTCGTGGCGCCGAGCAGCGGCCGGCCGAACTTGTCGAGCCGCTCGCGCTCGACGACGACCCCGGTGGCCGGGCCCTGGAAGGTCTTCAGGTACGCGACCGGGATGCGCATGTCTTCGAGCCGCAGTGCCTTGACTGCCTTGAAGCCGAACACGTTGCCGATGATCGATGCGGTCAAGTTGGCGATCGAGCCGCCCTCGAACAGGTCGATGTCGTACGCGATGTAGGCGAAGAACTGCGCGTCGGTCTTGGTGCCTGGGCCGGTGTTGGGCACGGCATCGACGCGGTAGGCCTTGGCGCGGTACATCTCGCACGCGGTCAGCCGGTCGGTCCAGACGACAGTCCAGGTCGCGGTGGACGACTCGCCCGCCACCGCCGCCGCCGCCTCTTCCTCGTCGACGCCTTCTTGGGGCGTGATGCGGAACATGGCGATCAGGTCGGTGTCCTTTGGCACGTAGTCGGGTTGCCAATAGCCCATCTGCTTGTACTTCAGCACGCCGGCGGCGTAGCGCTTCTTGCTGTCGGTGATCTGTGCCGTTTCGTTCATGTGACCCAAAATCGTCTCCTTGAATCGTTGGACATCGAAAGCCCAATGTAGGCACGCCAACAGATTTGGATAAGTTAAATGTTTTGACATCGACATCAGGTTTTCGTAATCTGTTGCGATGCCCTTGTCGCGCAGCGCCTCGTTCCGCCAGCTGTCCACTTTCCACGCCGTCGCGCGGCTGGGCAGCGTCTCGGCCGCCGCGGAAGAGATGCACCTGACGCAGCCGGCGGTCTCGATCCAGATCGGCCTGCTCGAAGACTCCGCGCGCACCCCGCTGCTGCAACGCAACGGCCGCGGCGTCCGGCTCACCGAGGCCGGCGAGTTGCTCGCCGGCTATGCGGGCCGCATCCTCGGGTTGTGGCGCGAGGCCGGCGAAGAGATGGCCACGCTGCAGGGTGTGTTCGCCGGCACGCTGCGCGTCGGCGCGGTCACGACGGCCGAGTACTTGCTGCCGCCGCTGCTGGTGACCTTCGCGAACCAGAACCCGAAAGTCAAGGTGAAGCTGCAGGTCGGTAACCGGGACGAGGTGGTGCGCCTGCTCGCCGGCCAGGAGATCGACGTCGCGATCATGGGCCGTCCGCCGGCCGAACTGAAGACCGCGGCCAGCGCGTTCGCGAAGCACCCGATGGCCTTCGTCGCAGCACCCGCGCATGCGGCGATGCGCGACCCGGACCTGAGCATCGCGTCGCTGGCCGGCGCGCATCTGCTGGTGCGCGAGCGCGGCTCGGGCACGCGCACGACGGTCGAGCGGATCTTCAAGGATGCCCGCGTGCCGCTGCGCATCGGCTCGGAAATGTCCAGCAACGAGGCCATCAAGCAGATGTGCGCGGCCGGGTTCGGCGTGGCCTTCCTGTCACTGCACACCTGCGTGCTCGAACTCGATGCCGGTGTGCTGCAGGTGCTGCCGCTGCCGGACAACCCGATCGAGCGCGACTGGTTCGTGATGCACCTGGCCTCGCGCCAGCTGCCGCAGGTCGCGGCGGCGTTCGAGCAGTTCCTGATCGAGCAGGCGCAGGCGCAGGTTCAGCGCGTGCTGGGCCACGTCGGACTGCCGGCCAAGAAGACATCGCGAGCGCGAGTCGCCGCGCGCCCGCGCTCCAAACGCTGAAACAGCGGCTGAGAGTTCGGCTCTAGGGCTTCTTGGCCCAGGCGCTGCACCAGCCCTTGCCGGACACCTGCTTGCCGGCGAACAGCTGGCACGGCGCGGTCGCATCGGTCGGCTTGCCCTGGAAGAAGTTGCAGCCGCTGCACATCTGCGTGGCCGCGTGCTGCGGGTACTTGGCCTTGTCGACCTTGGTGTTGTCGGCCTTGTAGCCGAGCGCGACCGCCTGCGGGTCGGCTTCCGACAGGGCCGGGGCGGCGGCCTGGGCCGAAGCGCGCGATGCGGCGAGGGCGCTGCCGCCCGCGACCACGGTCATCACGAATGTGCGTCGATTGGAGTTTTTCATGAACGATTCCTTGCGATGGCTGGGATCAAACGTCAGAATAGTCTGACACATTCAGATTCTGTGTTGCTTTACATTCAGCAATCCAGAGCGCCCGTATCAGGTTTGGAGTCCGTGGTGGTCTTTCCCTTCTCGGCGATCGTCGGTCAGGACGAAATGAAACTGGCGATCCTGATCGCGGCGATTGACCCCAGCATCGGCGGCGTGCTGGTGTTCGGCGATCGTGGTACCGGCAAATCGACGGCGGTGCGCGCGCTGGCGGCGCTGCTGCCAGCGATGCGTGCGGTGGTCGGATGCCGTTACCGGTGCGACCCCGCGCTGGCCTCCGGTTGCGAAGAGTGCGAGGCCCGCAGGGTGAACGGCGCGCTGAAGAGCCATGCGGTGCCGGTGCCGGTTGTCGACCTGCCGCTGGGCGCCACCGAAGACCGCGTCGTCGGCGCGCTCGACCTCGAACGCGCGCTCGCGCAGGGTGTGAAGGCCTTCGAGCCCGGGCTGCTGGCGCGCGCGAACCGCGGCTTCCTGTACATCGACGAGGTCAACCTGCTCGAGGATCACCTTGTCGACCTGCTGATCGACGTGGCCGCGTCCGGCGAGAACGTCGTCGAGCGCGAGGGGCTGAGCGTGCGGCACCCGGCGCGCTTCGTGCTGGTGGGCAGCGGCAATCCGGAGGAAGGCGAGCTGCGCCCGCAACTGCTCGACCGCTTCGGCCTCTCGGTGGAGGTGCGCACGCCGCAGGACCTGCCGTCTCGCGTTGAAGTCGTGAAGCGCCGCGATGCGTACGAGCGCGATGGCGCGGCGTTCACCCAGGCGTGGGCGAAGAGCGAGGCCAAGGTGCGGCGGCAAATCGACGCAGGGCGAGCGCGCATCAGCGGTGTGGCGGTGCCCGACACCGCACTCGAACGCGCAGCGCAGCTCTGCATGGCGCTCGGCACTGACGGGCTGCGGGGCGAGCTGACGCTGATCCGCGCGGCGCGCGCATTCGCCGCGCTGGAGGGCGATGCCGAGGTCGGCGATGCGCACCTGAAGCGCGTGGCGCCGCCGGCGCTGCGACACCGACTGCGGCGCAATCCGCTCGACGATGCGGGTTCGAGCGTGCGGGTCGATCGCGCAGTGGCGGAGCTGTTCGGCCCATGAGACGCCCTGTGTCAGCCGTTTTGTACCGGGCCACCGCGCCGGGCCGCCCCAAGCAAGGCCCGACCCTCTCGGAGGGTCGATCGTCGTACCCGGCGATCGGGGTGCGGTCATGAACCCGAGCGCGCTGTCGGAGGCGATGGTGGCGGCGCTGTTCGCGGTCGACCCCATCGGGCTCGGCGGCGTCGTGCTGCGCAGCGGCGCGGGGCCGGCACGCGACCGCTGGCTCGCGCGGCTCGCGCTGGCGCTGCCGGCCGGCACGCCGTGGCGTCGCGTGCCGCTGCACACCAACAACGATCGCCTGCTCGGTGGGCTCGATCTGTCGGCCACGCTGCAGGCCGGCCGCCCCGTCGCGCAGCGCGGGCTGCTGGCCGAGGCCGACGGTGGGGTGGTCGTCCTGGCGATGGCGGAGCGCCTGAGTGCATCGACCGCTGCTAGCGTGTCGGCGGTCATCGACAGGCAGGAGCTCGTGGCCGAACGCCACGGCATCGGCTCGCGCCACACCAGTCGCATCGGCGTGCTCGCGCTGGACGAAGGCATCGCCGACGACGAGCAGGTGCCGGCGCGTCTGCGCGAGCGGATGGCGTTCCATCTCGCGCTGGCGGTCGACATGCGCGACGACACCGACGACGGGTTGTTCACGCGGGACGACGTGGCCGTGGCGCGCGCGCGTCTGGAGCGGGTGTGCATCGCCGACGACATCGTGGAAGGCCTGTGCGCCGCGTCGCTCGCGCTGGGTGTCGAGTCGGTGCGGGCGCCGATGTTCGCTTGCCGGGCGGCGCGTGCCGCCGCCGCACTCGACGGTCGCGACGAGGTCACGTCGCAGGACGCCGCGCTGGCCGCGGGCCTCGTGCTCGCGCCGCGCGCCACGCAGGTGCCCGCTGCGCAGGCGGCGCAGGACGATGCGGCGGGCGATCGGCCCGACGAAGCCGCTGACGACCCACCGGCCGGGCCGCCGCCGGACGACGGCGAGACGTCCGCGCCCGAGAGCGAGCAGGTCGAAGCGGCCCACGGCGCAGTCGACGATGTTGTGCTCGAAGCCGCACTGGCGGCGATCCCACCGGGCCTGTTGGCCGCACTCGCGCTGGGTCGAGCGACGAAGCGCGCGCCATCGTCGGGCCGCGTCGGCGCGGCGCGCATCGGCAATGCGCGCGGCCGGCCCACCGGCGTGCGCCGAAGCGAGCCGCAGGGCGGGGCGCGCCTCAATCTGATCGAAACGCTGCGGGCGGCTGCGCCTTGGCAGGCATTGCGGCGCCGCGAAGCCGAGGCCGCCGGCCACGCCAGCCCCACGCGCATTCAGGTGCGGCGCGAGGACTTCCACGTCTGGCGCTTCAAGCAGCGCAGCGAGACGACGACAGTCTTCGTCGTCGACGCCTCTGGCTCGGCCGCCTTGAACCGCCTGGCCGAAACCAAGGGGGCGGTCGAGCTGCTGCTGGCCGATTGCTATGTGCGGCGCGACAGCGTCGCGGTGATCGCGTTCCGCGGCACCGGCGCAGAGTTGCTGTTGCCGCCGACGCGCTCGCTGGTTCGCGCCAAGCGCAGCCTCGCGGGGTTGCCCGGGGGTGGCGGCACACCGCTCGCCGCAGGCATCGCGTCGGCGCACCGGCTTGCCGAGTCGGTGCGGCGGCGTGGCGCGACGCCGATTGTCGTGCTGCTCACCGACGGCCGCGGCAACATCGCGCGCGATGGCAACCCCGGGCGCGCACGCGCTGCCGAGGACGCCTTGGCCGCGGCGCGACAAATGCAGCTCGACGGCTTCGCGACGCTGCTGCTCGACACCTCGCCGCAGCCGCAGGAGCCTGCCCGCCAACTCGCCGCCGCGATGGGCGCGCGCTACGTGCCCTTGCCGTATGCGGGCGCGGCGGCGTTGTCGCAGGTTGTGCGCGCTGCGGCGCTGCCATGAGCGCGACGCTGAACTGGGACCGCGAAGGACGCGACTGGCCACACCATGGGGCCAGCAGTTTCTTGCGCGCTGGCGGCCTGCGCTGGCACGTGCAGCGCATGGGCAACGGCCCGGTCGCGCTGCTGATCCATGGCACCGGTGCGTCCACGCACTCGTGGCGCGGCGTGATGCCACTGCTGGCGCGCCACTTCAGCGTCGTCGCAATGGACCTGCCCGGCCACGCGTTCACCGACACGCCACCTGCGGCGCAGCTCTCGCTGCCTGGCATCGCCGCCGCGGTGGCCGCGCTGGTCGACATGCTGGGGCTCGAGGTCGCGCTTGTTGTCGGCCACTCGGCCGGTGCCGCGATCGGTGCGCGTCTCGTGCTCGATGGCGCCGTCGTGCCGCAAGCACTCGTCTCCATCAACGGCGCGTTCCTCCCGCTCGCAGGCTGGCCAGGCCTGATCTTCCCGCCGGTCGCACGGCTGATGGCGGCGACGCCGCTGGCGCCGCAACTGTTCGCGCGCCGCAGCTGGGACCGCGCCGCGGTCGAGAAGTTGATCGGCGGCACCGGCTCGACGCTCGACGCGCGCGGCCTCGCGCTCTACGCCACGCTGGTGCGTGACGCACGGCATGCCGCCGGCGCGCTCGGGATGATGGCGCGCTGGGACCTGCGGCCACTCACGCGCGACCTGTCGCGGCTGCACACACCGCTGACGCTGATCGTCGGCACCAACGACAAGGCAGTGCCGCCGCAAGACGCGCCGCGCGTGCGTGCGCTGCTGCCTGCGACGACGCCCAGCACGTTGACGCGCATCGCTGGTGGCGGCCATCTCGTGCACGAGGAGCGGCCAATTGAGCTCGCGCGGCAGATCCTCTCGGCGCTGCAGTTCGAGCAGGGAATACCTGCATAGCCTGTCGGTTGTCATCTTTGCATGACACTCGTAGGATGTGAGCATGTTGACAGTCTCGGCATCGTCGCATCCGACCACGCAACCCGCCGCGAACAAGCCGCACGCCGTCGTGATCGGCAGCGGCTTCGGTGGCCTCGCGGCGGCGGTGCGGCTGGGCGCACGCGGCTACCGCGTCACCGTGCTCGAGAAGCTCGACGCACCCGGCGGCCGCGCGTACGTCCACCGGCAGGACGGCTTCACCTTCGATGCCGGCCCCACGGTCATCACCGCACCGTTCCTGTTCGAAGAGCTGTGGGCGTTGTGCGGCCGGCGCATGGCCGACGACATCGACCTGCGCCCAGTCGCGCCGTACTACCGCATCCGTTTCGACGATGGCGAATGTTTCGACTACAGCGGCGACGCGGCCGCGATGCGCGCCGAGGTCGAACGCTTCGCGCCCGACGACGTGGCGGGCTACGAGCGCTTCCTGAAGGCCAGCGAGGCGATCTTCAAGGTCGGCTTCGAGCAGCTTGGCGATCAGCCCTTCGACTCATGGACCGACATGGTGCGCGTGCTGCCCGCGCTGCTCAAGCTCGAGGGCTACCGCACCGTCTACTCGCTCGCCTGCAAGCATGTGCGCGACGCGCGGCTGCGCGTGGTGCTGACCTTCCAGTCGCTACTGGTCGGCGGCAACCCGTTCTCGACCACCTCGGTCTATTGCCTGATCGCGTTCCTCGAACGCCGCTGGGGCGTGCACTTCCCGATGGGCGGCACCGGCAGCCTAGTGAACGGTCTGGTGAGCCTGATCGAAGGGCAGGGCGGCGCGGTGCGCTGCAACCGCGGTGTCGCGCAGATCACCGTGAAGACCGGCATGGCCACCGGCGTGCGGCTCGAGAACGGCGAAACCATCGCCGCCGACGTGGTCGTGTCGAACGCCGACTCGGCGTGGACCTACCGCCACCTCGTCGCGCCCGAACACCGCAGGCGCTGGACCAACCCGCGCATCGAGCGCGCGCGCTACTCGATGAGCTTGTTCGTCTGGTACTTCGGCACGAAGCGCCGGTACCCCGAGGTGGCCCACCACACGATCGCGCTCGGCCCGCGCTACCGCGAGCTGCTGACCGACATCTTCGACCGCAAGGTGCTGGCCGACGACTTCAGCCTCTACCTGCACCGCCCGACCGCCACCGACCCGTCGCTCGCGCCGCCCGGCTGCGATGCGTTCTACGTGCTGTCGCCGGTCCCGCACCTGCAGAGCGGCACCGACTGGGCGACGCACGCCGAGCCGTATCGACTCGCGATCCAGCAGCGGCTGCAGGCGACCCTGCTGCCCGGTCTCGCCGACGAGATCGTTACGTCGCGCCTGCTGACGCCGCAGGACTTCCAGGATCGCCTCTCGTCGTTTCGCGGTGCCGCGTTCTCGCTCGAACCGGTGCTGACGCAGAGCGCCTGGTTCCGCCCGCACAACCGCAGCGAAGAGTTCGATCGCCTGTACCTCGTCGGTGCCGGTACGCACCCTGGTGCCGGCTTGCCCGGCGTGCTCTCGTCAGCCCGTGTCCTCGACTCGGTGGTCCCCCATGCAGACTCAATCGCCCCAACTCACGCAGCAACTCGCGACGATGTTCGGGTCGCGCCTGCCTGAGGCGCAGACGGCCGCGCTGCGCGCCGATCTCGCGGCTTGTCGCGCGTCGCTGCGCAATGGATCGAAGACTTTTCTCGCCGCCTCGCTGCTGCTGCCGCGCGGCGTGCACGAGCCGGCCTCGGCGCTGTATGCGTTCTGCCGCCTCGCCGACGATGCCGTCGATGCAAGAGGCGACCGTCGCGATGCCGTCGAGCGCCTGCGCGAGCGGCTGCACCTGGCCTATGCCGGCACGCCGCAGGATGACCCCGCCGATCGCGCGCTTGCCGTCGTCGTGGCGCAGCACCACATTCCGGCCGCGCTGTTCGACGGCCTGCTCGAAGGCTTCGTGTGGGATCTGCAGGGCCGCCGCTACGACACGCTCGACGCGCTGCACGATTACGCCGCGCGCGTGGCCGGCACGGTCGGCGCGATGATGGCGCTGTTGATGGGCGTGCGCTCGGCCGAGGGCCTGGCGCGCGCGTGCGACCTCGGCGTCGCGATGCAGCTGTCGAACATCGCACGCGATGTCGGCGAGGATGCGCGCATGGGGCGCCTCTATCTGCCGCGTGAGTGGATGGTCGCGGCCGGGCTCGACCCCGACACGTGGCTGGCACGGCCCGTGTTCAGCCCCGCATTGGGATCGGTGGTGCAACGCGTGCTCGATGCCGCCGACGTGCTCTACGAACGCGTCGATGCCGGCGTCGCACGCCTGCCGCTCGCGTGCCGGCCGGGCATCAACGCGGCGCGCTTCATGTACGCCGCGATCGGCCACGAGGTGGCGCGGCGCGGTCTCGATTCGGTCAGCGCACGGGCGCGCGTCTCGGGCGCGCGCAAGGTCTGGCTCTTGCTCAGGTCGGTGGCGCAGCTCGCGCCGCCCGCGTCGGCGTGCGCGCTGCCGCCGCTCGCGGCGAACCGCTTCCTCGTCGATGCCGCGATGGCCTCGGCGCCGCGCGTCGAACCACCTGCTCGTCGCGGGCTCGCCGACCGTGTGGTCTGGACCGCCGAACTGTTCGCGCGGCTGGAGACGCGCGACCGATTGCGGCGCTCGGATCTCGCGACGTGAGCTCCGGCCTGATCATCGCGCTCGAGCTCACGCTGGTGCTCGGCGTCGTGATCGGCCTGGCGGTGTGGGAGCTGTGGCGCCTGCGACGTGATCGCCGGCGGCCGCCGGAATGACGACAGGGCCGCCGCGGCGCGTGTTCGTCCTCGGTGCCACCGGCACGATCGGCCGTGCGACCGTTCGCGCGCTGGTGCGGCGCGGTCACGAGGTGGTGTGTTTCGTTCGTGCGCGCGCAGCCGCCGACACTGCGCGGCTTCTCGCCGGCGCGGAGGTACGCGTCGGCGATGTCGCCGATCCGTCATCGCTGTCGCGCGATGGCTTCTGCGGCGAGCGCTTCGATGCGCTGGTGTCGTGCATGGCCTCGCGAAGCGGGGCGCCCGCGGACGCGTGGGCGGTCGATCACCAGGCGCATGTGCGGGCGCTCGCGGCGGCGCGAGATTCGGGCGTGTCGCAGGTCGTGCTGCTCTCGGCGATCTGCGTGCAGAAGCCGCTGCTCGCGTTTCAGCAGGCCAAGCTCGCGTTCGAGAAGGTGCTGATCGAGTCTGGCCTGACCTACTCGATCGTGCGGCCGACGGCGTTCTTCAAGTCGCTGTCGGGGCAGGTCGAGCGTGTCCGGCAGGGCAAGCCCTTTCTCGTGTTCGGCGACGGCACGCTGACTGCGTGCAAACCCATCAGCGACGACGATCTCGCCGACTACCTGGCCGGCTGTCTCGACGACACACGCCGCCACGATCGCGTGCTGCCGATCGGCGGCCCGGGCGAAGCGATGACGCCGCGGCAGCAGGGCGAGCAGCTGTTCGCCCAGCTCGGCCGGCCACCGCGCTTCAAGCAGGTGCCGGTCGCACTGCTCGACGCGATCATCGGTGTGCTGGGCACCGCGGGCCATGTCGTGCCGTCGCTTGCGAAGAAGGCCGAACTCGCGCGCATCGGCCGCTACTACGCGACGGAGTCGATGCTGGTGCTCGATCAAGCGACCGGTCGATACGACGCCGACGCGACGCCGTCGACCGGCACCGAGACGCTCATCGACTTCCAGGCGCGATTGCTGAGCGGCGTGATCACCCTCGAGCGCGGCGATCACGCGGTGTTCTGAGTTCAGCCCGGAACCCGCGGCATCCGGAACGGCAGCAGGGCCTGCACCCAGGCGCTGTCGAAACGCACCAGCGACAGGCTCTCGTGCATCGCGGTGACGCGCTCGCCGAGCCATTGCGCGTCGAGCAGAGAGCGCGCATAGAAGGGCGCGTCGGTCAGCGTCTCCAGCACGTGGGCCGACATGCCGGCGTCGGTGCGCGCGCCGCGTGCGATGCGCCAGCCGGTGCAGGGCAGGGCGATCTCGGGCGGACCGGCGATGGGTTCGGCACGACCATCGGGATGGAAACAGACGCCGAGTCGCAGCGGTGGTTCGTCGATGCGGTTCACGTCATAGAACACCGCGCTGCGCCCGCCGGTGAGGCGCGCGCGCGACCAGTCCCAACAACTGAACGCGCGTTCCAGCGGCGCGTCGCCGTGGTTGGCGTCGAGGTAGCCGGGCCCTGACCAGCGCAGCGCGCCGAGATCGACCTCGACCCGCGCCGCCGGCGCGATCGGGCACCAGTGATGCTGCGCCGCGAGCGTGTAGGACCGGTCGAAACGCTGCGGCGCGTGCAGCGTCACCGTGCCGCGAATTCGGGATGGCCAAGGCACCGCGATCTCGTCGAGCTCGATGTGCAGGCGGTCGCCGATCCAGCGCATCGCGCTCGGCCCGATGTGCAGCGCGCCGGCTTCGCGATGGACCCGCCCGCGTCCGCGCTCGGTCATCGCCCAGCGCCCGCCGCCGCGGCCATACAGGGCGACATTGATCGCGCAGTGGTTCAGCGGGTCCGCCATGCCTTGCGGCGCGCGCCGGCGTGCCCACGCGTAGTAGGGCGAGAAGACGCTGCCGATGAATGCGATGATCGTGAGGCCGTGTGCGCCGTCGTCGCTCAGCGCGTCGAGGTACCACCAGGCGTAGCCACCGGGGGCGACCGGCCGGTCGAAGGCCGGCTCGATGCGCGAGCCGAGGTCCGGTCCGCGATCACGCTCGCCGCGGCCTGCCGGCCCGAGAGCGCCGCCATCGGCACGCCCGGCCCCGGGTGCACCGAGCCGCCCGCGAGGTACAGCCCCGGCAGCCGGCTGCGCGCGCCCGGTCGGCTGAACGAGGCCGCCCAGCCGTGCGAGGCCTGGCCGTACAGCGCGCCGCCCGTCGCCGGAAACAGCCGCTCGAAGTCCTGCGGTGTCGTCAGCCGCGTGTGCTCCGGGCTGCGCTGCACCTGCAGCCCGCATTGCGCCATCCGGAGAAAGGTCTGTGCTTCGCATCGTGTCAGCTCCTCGGGCGTGAAGGGGCGCGTGTCGCCGTTGGCGGGCGCGTTGACGATCATCAGCAGGCGCTCGGCGCCCCCGGGCGCATGGATGTCGTCGTCACCACGGTCTTGTGCGCAGACGTACACCGTCGGGTCCGCGGGGAGGCGCGCGTGGCGCGAGATGTCGTTGAACTCGGCAGCGCAGTTGCTTGAGAAGAACACCGTGTGGCGCGACAGTGGAAAGCCCTGCGTCGTGGCGAGCAGGTTCCAGGTCAGCGCCGACAGCGAGCGGCGCGCGGGCTCGACGGGCGCGGCGGCCGATCGCGCCGCCGCCCCGAGCAGGCCGGCGCCGAGGGCGGCGACGTCGCCGTTGAACACGACGGCGTGCGCGTCGATCTCCTCGCCGCCGGCGAGCCTCACGCCGCAGGCGCGGCCGCTGCGCGTCAGGATCTCGTTGACGGGTGCATTGAAGCGCAGCGCCACGCCCCGCTCGCGTGCCAGCGCTGCGAGCGCGAGCGCGATGCGGTGCATGCCGCCATCGACCATCCAGACACCGTCCTGCTCGACATGCGCGACCAGCATCAGCGTCGCCGGGGCGAGGAACGGCGACGACCCGCAATAGGTCGCGTAGCGGCCGAACAGCTGGCGCAGGCGCGCATCGGTGAAGTACCGGCCGAGTTCGCTCCACATCGTCGCGAACGGCGAGATGCGCATCAGGTCGGGCAGGCCGCGCCAGCCGACGCGGCCCGCGAGCGACAGCGGGCCGGGCCGGGCCTGGCGCAAGAACGGTTGCTCCAGCGTGCGGTAGATGCGGCGTGCGCGTTCGCAGAACGCGAGATACCCGCGACGCGCCGCCGCGTCGGCGAACGAGCCGATCGCATCCGCGGAGCGCGAGACATCGGCGAAGAGATCGAGCCGCTCATGCGCGCTCCAGGCATGGCGCGCAAGCACGTCGACAGGCCGCAGCGTCAGATGGTCGGCCAGCCGCGCGCCGACCGCATCAAACAGCGCCTCGAAGACCCAGCGCATCGTGAACACCGTAGGGCCCGCATCCATCGCCGCGCCGCCGAGGGTCACCTCGCGCAGCTTGCCTCCGGGCTGCGCCGCACGCTCGAGAACTAGCACCTCGACACCCTGCGACGCCAATTCGAGCGCAGCGACGAGCCCGCCGATGCCGGCACCGACCACGATCACGCGTCGGCTCGTCATCGCGAGGGCACCGTGAAAGTGTCATGTTGACGCGTCAACTGCATGTGTCTATGATAAATGACAGTCGATCATGACACCAGAGCGTTACACCTCCCTCAGCTGCCGCGCCGGCAACGGCGGATCCCATGAAACCCATGACGCGCATCGAACAGGCCCTGGCCACCGCCATCTCGTCCGGCGAGTCGGCCGACTGCCCGCCCAAGCTCGCAGGCGCGATACGGCATGCGGTCTTCCCCGGCGGCGCGCGCATCCGGCCGCAGCTGTGCCTCGCGGTCGCGCAGGCCTGCGGTGACGACGACCCGCAGCTGTCCGAGGCCGCGGCCTCGGCGATCGAGCTGCTGCACTGCGCGTCGCTGGTTCACGACGACCTGCCGTGCTTCGACGATTCGCCGATGCGGCGCGGTCGCGCGTCGGTGCACTACGCCTTTGGCGAAAGCCTCGCGGTGCTGGCGGGCGATGCGCTGATCGTGCTCGCGTTCCAGACCGTGGCAGTGAACGCGGCGCGCTCGCCGCAGCGGTTGGCGCCGTTGATCGCGACGATTACTGCAGGCGTCGGCATGCCGGCTGGCATCGTCGCGGGCCAGGCTTGGGAGTGCGAATCGCGTGTGACGCTGGCCGACTACCAGCGCGCCAAGACCGGTGCGCTGTTCGCCGCCGCGACGATGGCCGGTGCGCAGGCGGCCGGTGCAGCGGCGGCGCCGTGGCGCGCGCTGGGCGAGTGGCTGGGCGAGGCCTACCAGGCCGCCGACGACATCCGCGACGTGGTCGGTGATCCGCGTGTGATGGGCAAGCCGATCGGCCGCGATGTGGCGCTGCTGCGGCCGAGCTCCGCCGGCGAACTCGGCCTCGATGGCGCGATCGCGCACTTCGATCAACTCGTGGGCCGTGCGATCGCCGCGGTGCCCGAGTGCCAGGGCGCGGAGCAGTTGCGCGCGCTGGTCCGCCTCGAGGCCGAGCGCCTGGTGCCGCAGAGCATCTCCGAGGACCTGGTGCGGGTGACCGCGTGAACAGCCGCATGCGGCCTTGACCCCACACCGGCACCGACATGCACGGCGGCTCCGGCGCGTTCACGATGACACGGTGGGCGGGCTGGGTTGATCGCTGGCTCGCCTGGCGCGATCGCCTGCTCGCGAGCCCGCGGTTCCAGCGTCGTGCCGCGTCCTTCT
Organism: Burkholderiales bacterium; assembly: GCA_040007475.1. Taxonomy (GTDB): domain Bacteria; phylum Pseudomonadota; class Gammaproteobacteria; order Burkholderiales; family Burkholderiaceae_C; genus LMDS01. The sequence continues at coordinate 2,449 of JBDTVC010000101.1, read as the reverse complement.
CGCTGACGCGCCCGGTGGCGCGGCGCCATGCGCGCGAGCTCTTCGACCTGGTGGCAGGCTTCGTCTACTCGCAGGTCCTGCTGGCCTGCGTGCAGCTGCGGCTGTTCGACCTGCTGGCCGAGGGACCGAAAACCCTGCAGCCGCTCGCTGCGCGGCTCGGTCTGACGCCGTACGCGGCGCAGCGCCTGCTGGATGCGGCGGTCGCGTTGCGCCTGGTGGAGCACCGCAGCGAGGGCCGCTACGGTCTCGGCGAACTCGGCGCCCCGATGGTCGGGAACGCCGCGGTCGAGGCGATGGTGGAGCACCACGCCGCGCTCTATGCCGACCTGGCCGATCCGGTCGCGCTGCTGCGTGCCACGCCGGACGAGCGCCGGGGCAACGCGCTGGCGCGCTACTGGGCCTACGACGCAGCGACTCAGGGCGGCGCGGCGCCGGACCCGCGCATCGCGACCTACTCGACGCTGATGGCCGCGTCGCAACCGCTGGTGGCCGACGAGATCCTCGATGGCTACGAGATGGACGGCCACCGCTGCCTGCTCGATGTGGGCGGCGGCGACGGGCGCTTTCTCGTCAGCGCCGCGCAGCGTGTGCCGCAGCTGCGGCTGATGCTGGTCGACCTGCCGGCGGTGGTCGAACGCGCGCGGACGCGCTTCGCCGAAGCGGGCATCGCGACGCGCGCGAGCGTCTTCGGCGGCAGCTTCCTGACCGACACGCTGCCGCGCGGCGCCGACATCGCCTCGCTCGTCCGCGTGATCCACGACCATGACGACGCAGGTGCCATGACGATCCTGCGCGCGGTGCACGCCGCGCTGCCGGCCGGCGGAACGCTGCTGCTGGCCGAGCCGATGGCCGGTACGCGTGGCGCCGAGGCGATGGGCGACGCGTACTTCGGCTTCTACCTGTGGGCGATGGGCCGCGGCCGGCCGCGCAGCGCCGAGACGCTGACGGCAATGCTGAAGTCGGCCGGTTTCGACGCCGTGCGATCGATCGCCACCCGAGTGCCGCTGCAGACGCAATTGCTCGTCGCCAGGCGCACGAGTGAAAACCCTGTGCCGAATGATGTAAATCAACATTGACACATCAAACAGTAAGCATAGGATGACAGTCGCGATGAAACAGCCGCCTGACACTTCTCTCCCGACCGCCCCGGCGCGGTGGACCCCATGAACGCGCTGGCGGTCGTGCTGCAACAGCCGGAGTCGCTGACGCTCACCCGGCTGGATCTGGACGCTGCGACCGAGGACGATGTCGTTGTCGACATCGAGTGGAGCGGTATCAGCACCGGCACCGAACGCCTGCTTTGGACCGGCCGCATGCCGGCCTTCCCGGGCATGGGCTACCCGCTGGTGCCAGGCTACGAATCGGTCGGGCGCGTGACACAGGCAGGTGCGCGATCCGGGGCTGCCGTTGGCGACCGCGTCTTCGTGCCCGGCGCGAAGTGCTTCGGCGACGTGCGTGGGCTCTTCGGCGGTGCGGCGTCACGTGTCGTGCTGCCGGGTGCACGCACGGTGCGCATCGATGACGACCTCGGCGAGCGCGGCGTGCTGCTGGCGCTGGCCGCGACGGCCCACCACGTGGCTGGCGGCGCACCCGATCGGCAACCTGATCTGATCGTCGGCCACGGCGTGCTCGGCCGCATGCTGGCGCGGCTCGCGGTCGCGGCGGGCGCCTCGCCGACGGTGTGGGAGACGAACGCCGACCGACGCACCGGTGAGCACGGCTACCGCGTCGTCGCCCCGTCGGCCGATACGCGCCGCGACTACCGCTGCATCTGCGATGTGAGCGGCGACGCCGGGCTGCTCGACACGCTAATCGCGCGCCTTGCGCCCGGCGGCGAGGTGGTGCTCGCAGGCTTCTACGAGACACCGTTGTCGTTCGTGTTCCCGCCGGCCTTCATGCGCGAGGCGCGCATCCGCGTGGCCGCTCAGTGGCAGCCCGCCGACCTGATCGCGGTGCGAGACATGGCTGGTTCGGGCGCGCTGTCGCTCGACGGATTGATCACTCACCGCAGCGCTGCGCATGCCGCCGACTCGGCCTACCGCACCGCGTTCGGCGATCCCGCTTGTCTGAAGATGACCCTGGACTGGAGAGACTGCTCATGAGCAAGCTGATCGCCGTACTCGCGCGCGTGCCGGACGGGCTCGCGCACCTCGTCCAGTTGACCGACCTCGACTGGAGGGCCTGCGCATGAGCACCGCCACCGTGCCGCTGACCGCACAGGCCCGCCCGGTCACCATCATGATGAAGGACCTGCGTGCCGAGGCCGCCGTCGAACCCCCGCCCGTCTCGACCTCGCCGGTGACGAAGGAGACGCAGATCATCGCGATCTACGGCAAGGGCGGCATCGGCAAGAGCTTCACGCTCGCCAACCTCAGCTACATGATGGCGCAGCAGGGCAAGAAGGTGCTGCTGATCGGCTGCGACCCGAAGAGCGACACGACCTCGCTGC
>JBDTVC010000100.1:0-15948 GCA_040007475.1 Burkholderiales bacterium | reverse complement strand
CGCAGCGGCGACCGCCCCCGCATGAGCCCCCGACGGGTAGCGCCTGCCGCGACGCGCCGAAGCCGCAAGAGAGCGGTCATTCACGAACGACAGCAACGGGCCGCATGCGGCCATCCAACGGACCCGATTCAGTTTCACTTCAGAAGCTCCGCGCCGAGGGGCGTATGCGCGGTGATCGTCACGTTGCGTTGATCGTTCTCCACCGGCTCGATGAACATGCGCAGATCGGCCACCGGCAGCAGGCCGCCGGCCTTCTCCGGCCACTCGACGAGCTTCAGGCCCTTCGACGCGAACATGTCGCGAAAGCCCGCGTCCTCCCATTCCTGCGGGTCGTCGAGGCGATAGAAGTCGAAGTGCCAGATCGGCAGCGGGCCGGCTTCGTACGACTCCATCAGTCCATAGGTCGGGCTCTTCACGCGGCCCGGCACGCCCAGCGCGTGCAGCAGGTGGCGCACGAAGGTGGTCTTGCCGGCACCGAGCGGGCCGTGCAGTTCGATGAAGGCATCGGCGATGCCGGGGTGGCGCGCCAGCGCACCGGCCGATGTGGCGCACGCGGCCTCGTCGGGCCAGCGCAGGGAGGAGGTTTCTAGAATCGACGACAAATGACCAGCGCTCGGCAATGGGACCCTGAACAGCAAGACGCCTTGCTCACGCAATTGCGCGAGCGGGCATCGACGCTCGGATTTTCACAGATCGGCGTGGCCGACGTGAACCTCGCGCACGCCGAGGCCGGGTTGCTGGCGTGGTTGCACAACGGTTTCCACGGCTCGATGGCCTACATGGCCGCGCATGGCCTGAAGCGCGCACGCCCCGCCGAGCTCGTGCCCGGCACCGTGCGGGTGATCACCGCGCGCATGGACTACCTGCCGCGCGATACCGCCGACGGCTGGCAGACCATCGAGTGGCAGCGGCTCGCCGACCCGCAACACGCCGCGCTCGCGCTGTATGCGCGCGGTCGGGACTATCACAAGGTGATGCGCGCCCGGCTGCAGCAGCTGGCCGATCACCTGGCCGACACGATCGGCCCGTACGGTCACCGCGTCTTCACCGATTCGGCGCCGGTGCTCGAGGCCGAACTTGCGGTGGGCAGCGGCATGGGCTGGCGCGGAAAGCACACGCTGGTGCTGAACCGCGAGGCGGGGTCGATGTTTTTCCTGGGCGAGATCTACGTCGATCTGCCGCTGACAGTGACCGAGACCGCGGATGCGCATTGCGGCAGCTGCAGAGCCTGCATCGACGTCTGCCCGACGCAGGCGATCGTCGCGCCGTACCGGCTCGACGCGCGGCGCTGCATCTCGTACCTGACGATCGAGCACGCGGGGCCGATCCCGCTCGAGCTGCGCCCGCTGATCGGCAACCGCATCTACGGCTGCGACGACTGCCAGCTCGTCTGCCCGTGGAACAAGTACGCGCAGCGCAGCACGCTGCCCGACTTCGATGCGCGCGAGCCGCTCGGCACCGCGACGCTGCTCGAATTGTGGGCCTGGGACGAGGCCGAGTTCTTGCATCGCACCGAGGGCAGCGCGATCCGCCGCATCGGCTTCGAGCGCTGGCGGCGCAACCTCGCGGTGGCCGCGGGCAACGCGCTGGCGATCGCCGACGATGCAGCCCTGCGAACTGCGTTGACGACTGCGCGCGACGCGTGCAGCGAGTTGGTGCGCGAGCACCTGGATTGGGCATTGACGACATGATTCACCGCTGCCGTTTCGACGACACCTCCGGCCTCGACGCTGCGGCGCGCGCGGCGTTCACCCGCGACGGCGTGGTCGTGATCGACGACTTCGTCTCCGCGGCGAGCTGCGATGCGTTGCGCCGCCGCGCCCTCGAGCTCGTGGCCGAGCACGCACCGCAAGCGCCCGGCACGATCTTCTCGACGCGCGATCAGCGCCACGCACGGGACGCCTACTTCGAGGCCTCGGCCAACCGCATCGGCGTGTTCTTCGAGGAGGGCGCGTTCGATGCGAACGGCGAGCGCTGCGTGCCCTGGGACCGCGCGGTGAACAAGCTCGGCCACGCGATGCACGACCTCGATCCGGTGTTCAACGCCTTCTCGCGTGGCCCGCGGCTGCAGGCGGTGGCCTCGGCACTGGCGCTGCGCGATCCGCGCATCGTGCAGTCGATGTACATCTTCAAGCAGCCGGGCATCGGCGGGGAAGTGAACTGCCATCAGGATTCGACCTACCTCTACACCGAGCCCGACTCGGTGCTGGGCTTCTGGTTCGCGATCGAGGATGCGCACCGCGGCAACGGGTGTCTGGGCGGCCTGCCCGGCGAGCACGGCAAGGGGCTCGGGCAGGTGTTTCGCCGCCAGGCCGATGGCAGCTTCCTGCTCGAATCGCTGCAGCCGGCGCCGGCCTGGGACATGAGCCGGCTCGAATGGATCGAGGCACCGCAGGGCACGCTGGTCGTCTTCAACGGCCGCTTCCCGCATTTGTCCGAAGCCAACCCTTCGGGCCAGTCGCGGCATGCCTATACGTTGCACGCGGTGAGCGGCGCGGCTCACTACCCGGCAAGCAACTGGATTCAACGGGTGGAAGGACTCGATCCGCCATTCAGCGGGTTCGCGCCGGCACCCGACGCGTGATGCCGGGTGGCACACGCATTGCTACGGACTGTTCACAACCTACAAAGGACGACCCATGCCTCGAGTTCGTGACCACCATTCGCAAACGTTTGCGCGCCGACTCCGGACCGGGCTGATCGCCCCGTCCCTCGTGCTGGCCGCACCCATCGTGATGGCCCAGGAAGCGAAGCCCCCCGAGGCGCCGGCGAGCGCCCCGGCCGGCACGCTGCAGGTCGTCACGGTGACCGCGGAGCGGACCGCCGAGAACATCAAGAACGTGCCGATCTCGGTGTCCACGCTGTCGGGCGAAAAGCTCGATGTGCTCACCTCAAGCGGGCAGGACGTGCGCCTGCTGTCGGGCCGGGTGCCGAGCCTGAACATCGAATCCTCCTACGGCCGCGCGTTCCCGCGCTTCTACATCCGCGGCTACGGCAACACCGACTTCCGCGCGAACGCATCGCAACCCGTCTCACTGGTCTACGACGACGTGGTGCAAGAGAACCCGCAGCTCAAGGGCTTCCCGATCTTCGACCTGGCGCGGGTCGAGGTGCTGGCCGGTCCGCAGGGCAGCTTGTTCGGCCGCAACACGCCAGGCGGCGTCGTCAAGTTCGATTCGGTCGCCCCCGCGATCGGCGCGAACGACGGTTACGGCAGCATCTCGTTCGGCACCTACAAGACGACCAACGTCGAGGTGGCGAAGAGCTTCGCGCTCGGCGACCAGTGGGCGGCGCGCGCCTCGGTGCTCGCGCAGCACCGCGACGACTGGGTCCACAACACCAATGCGCCCGGCGCGACGCAGGACACCGAAGGCTACGACGACCGCGCCGCGCGCGTGCAGCTGCTCTACAAGCCTGCGGCCGACTTCAGCGCACTGTTCAACGTGCACGCACGCAACCTCGACGGCAGCGCGCGTGTGTTCCGCGCCAACATCATCAAGCCCGGCACGAACGACCTCGTCGACGGGTTCGAGCCGAGCGAGTATTCGACCGACGGCCAGAACAAGCAGTCGATCCAGACCTACGGCAGCAGCGCGCGCCTGCGCTGGGTGATGGGCGACTACGCGCTGCACTCGATCACCGGCTTCGAGACCGTCCACACCTACAGCCGCGGTGACATCGATGGTGGCTACGGCGCCGTGTTCGCGCCGCCGTCGGGCCCGGGCTTCATCCCGTTCCCCAGCGAGACCGCCGGTGCGCTGCATGCGCACCGCCAGTTCACGCAGGAGTTCCGCGTCGAGTCGCGCTATGCCGCGCCGCTGAACTGGCAGGCGGGCCTGTACTACTTCAACGAGAAGTTCACCAACGACAGCCTCGGCTACAACAGCCTGGGTGGTGGCGCGCAGACCAGCGACCTGACGGACACACAGAAGAGCACCTCCTACGCGGTGTTCGGCTCGGTCAGGTACGACGTGACGGCCGCTCTCAGCCTGCGGGCCGGGCTGCGCTACACGCACGACAAGAAGACGCTGGTCAGCAACGCGGCCGTGCTGCCGGCATCCAGCCAGGTCAACGGCACGACTGCCGACCTGGCCGATTCCAAGCCGAGCGGCGACGTGAGCGTGCTCTACAAGCTCAGCCCCGACGTCAACGTCTACGGCCGCATCGCCACCGGCTACCGCGGCTCCAGCGTGCAGCCGGCCTCGGCGTTCGGGCCGCAGTCGATCGCCGGCCAGGAGAACACCACCTCGTACGAGGCGGGCGTCAAGGCCGACCTGCTCGACAAGCGGGCGCGCATCGCGCTCAGCGTCTTCCACTACGACGTGAAGGACCTGCAACTCACCGAGGTCGGTGGTGGCGCGAACTCCAACACACTGAAGATCGCGAAGAAGGCGACCGGGCAGGGCGTCGAACTCAACCTCGATGCCTACCTTACGCCGGCGCTGCTCGTCACCGCGAGCGGCAGTTACAACAGCACCAAGATCAAGGACCCGAGCCTCACGGTCGCGGGCTGCGGCGGCGGCTGCACGGTGCTGAATACGCCGGCCGGCGGTGGCCAGTTCTTCATCGACGGCAATTCTCTGCCGCAAGCACCGAAGTGGGTCGGCAACTTCACGGCGCGCTATGGCATCCCCATGGCGAGCGGCGAATTCTTCGTCTACACGGACTGGACGTACCGCAGCAAGGTCAACTTCTTCCTCTACGAGTCGACCGAGTTCACCGGCAAGGCGTATGCCGAAGGCGGGTTGCGTGTGGGCTATCTGTGGGCCGACGGCAAGTACGAGGTCGCCGCGTTCGGCCGCAACATCACGAACAGAATAGTCGCGGTCGGTGGCGTCGACTTCAACAACCTGACCGGCTTCATCAACGACCCGCGCACCTTCGGCGTGCAGTTCAAAGCCCAGTTCTAAAGGTCTAGATCACCGCGAGCCACAGCGGGATACTGAGCATGCCGAGCAGAGTCGACAGGGTCACGAGCCCTGCGACATAGGCGCCATCGCCGCCCATGCGGGCTGCGAGCACGTAGGCGCTGGATGCGGTCGGCAACGACGCGAACAGCACGACGATGGCGCGCTGCTCGGCAGGCAACATCAGGACCGCGGTGAGCCCAATCGCGATCGCCGGCAGGATCGCGTGGCGGATCGTCATGAACGCCGCGGCCAGGCGTGGCGAATCCTTCAGCCCGACGAGTCGCAACCCCGCGCCCGCGCCCATCAGCCCGAGCGGCAGCGCCGCCAGGCCGATGCGCTGCAGCGTCGTCGCCATCGCGTCGGGGAAGCGCAGGCCGATCAGGTTCGCGATCAGCCCGGCGGTGGTGCTGACGATCAGCGGGTTGCGCAGCAGCTCGCGGCCGTAGGAGTGCCCGCCGTGGCGCGCCAGCGGCCACACCGCCGCGACGTTGCACAGCGGCACGCACAGCGCGATGCAAAGCGCCATCCAAGCCAGCCCGGCCGGGCCACCGACACGCTCGGCGAGCGCGAGCGCGATGAACGAGTTGAAGCGGAACGCCGTTTGCGCGCCCGAGGCGTGCAGCCGCGCGTCCACGCCCGGCAGCCGTTTGATCGCAAAGGCGAGCACGATGCCGCACGCGACCGTGCCGACGGCGGCGGCGGCGAGGCTGAGCGTCTGCATCGGGTTGATCGGGCTCTTCAGGATCGAGTTGAACAGCAGCACCGGAAACAGCAGGTAGTACACCAGGCGCTCGACCGCATCCCACACGCTGCGGTTCAGCGGCGTGTAGCGGCACAGCACGAAGCCGAGCACGATCAGCAGGAAGTCCGGGAGCAGCAGCAGGGCGGTGGACATCTGCCGAGTGTGCCAGCGGAGGGCAGGGTGTTCGCTCAGGTGCGCTGCGCCATGCAGGCCCTAAACTTCGGCGCAGTCTCGCCCAACCCCGATGGAGAACGATCGCATGCAACGCAGATCCCTGGTCACCGCCGCCGCTCTCACCGCACTGTCCGGCGCGGGTGCGGCTTGGGCCGATGGCTACCCCACCAAGCCGGTCAAGCTCGTCGTGCCGTTCGCCCCCGGCGGGACGACCGACATCGTCGCGCGCGTCATCGCCGAGAAGATCAACGGGCCGCTCGGGCAGACGCTGATCGTCGAGAACAAGGCCGGCGGCGGCGGTTCCGTCGGCGCGAACGAGACGGCGAAGTCGGCGCCCGACGGCTACTCGCTCGGCATGGCCACGGTCTCGACGACGGCCGCGAACCCGGCGATCAACCCGAAGCTCAGCTACAACCCGCTGACCGACTTCACGCCCATCATCAACGTCGCGGCAACGCCGAACGTGATCGCGGTGCACCCGAGTTTTCCGGCGCGCGACTACAAGGGCTTTCTCGCGGAGCTGAAGAAGAACCCGGGCAAGTACAGCTTCGCGAGTTCGGGCACCGGTGGCATCGGCCACCTGCAGATGGAACTGTTCAAGAACCTCTCGGGCACTTTCGTCACGCACATCCCGTACCGCGGCGCGGGCCCGGCGCTGAACGACACGGTCGCAGGCCAGGTGCCGATGATCTTCGACAACATGCCCTCGGCGTTGCCCTTCATCAAGGACGGCCGCCTGATCGCGATCGTCGTCGCCGCACCGCAGCGCCTGCCGCAGTTGCCCAACGTGCCGACCTTCAAGGAGGTCGGCCTCGAGCCGGTCAACCGCATGGCGTACTACGGCATCTACGGCCCGAAGGGACTGCCGAAGGAAGTGGTGGACAAGGTCAGCGCGGCGGTCAAGAAGACGCTCGAGGACCCGGCGGTGAAGAAGCGCATCGAAGAGACCGGCTCGCTGATCGTCGGCAACACCCCGGCCGAGTTCACGGCACAGATCGCGGCCGAGTACGAGGTCTACAAGAAGGTCGTGGCGCTGCAGAAGCTCACGCTGGAGTGACCGCCGACACGGCCCGCGAGACCAGTGCGCGCGCGATCGATGATTTCGTCGGCGCGCTCTGGATCGAGGACGGGCTCGCGGCCAACACGCTGGCCGCGTATCGCCGCGATCTGACGCTCTACGCCGACTGGCTCGCGAAGGCGCACGCGCGTTCGCTGGACGCGACCACCGAGTCGGACCTGCTCGCCTACCGCGTCACGCGCCATGCCGGCAGCAAGGCCACCAGCAGCAACCGTCGGCTGACGGTGTTCAAACGCTACTTCCGCTGGGCGCTACGCGAGCGGCTCGTCAGTGCCGATCCGACGATCAAGCTGGGCAGCGCGAAGCAGCCGCAGCGCAGCCCGAAGACGCTGAGCGAATCACAGGTCGAAGCCTTGCTCGGCGCACCGAACGTCGAGACGCCGCTCGGCCTGCGGGACCGCACGATGCTGGAGCTGATGTACGCGAGCGGTCTGCGCGTCAGCGAACTGGTCAACCTGAAGAGCGTGCACCTGAGCCTGAGCGAAGGCGCACTGCGCGTCACCGGCAAGGGCACGAAGGAGCGGCTGGTGCCGTTCGGCGAGGAGGCGCACGCGTGGATCACGCGCTACCTGGCCGAGGCCCGCAGCGCGATCCTGGGCGGGCAGGTGAGTGATGCGCTGTTCGTCACCGCGCGCGGCGGGCCGATGACGCGCCAGATGTTCTGGAAGCTGATCAAGGCCCACGCGCTGCGCGGCGGGGTGCAGGTGCCGCTGTCGCCGCACACGCTGCGGCACGCGTTCGCGACGCACTTGCTGAACCACGGCGCTGACCTGCGCGCAGTACAGATGCTGCTCGGCCACGCCGACATCTCGACCACGACGATCTACACACACGTGGCGCGCGAACGGCTGAAGCAGCTGCACGCGGCGCACCACCCACGCGGTTAGGCGTGGTCGGGATCAGGGCGGCGTCTTCAGCCCGCGCAGCAGCGACCACGCCATCACCGCCAACAGCAGCAGGCCCGCGCCGAGCGCTGCCCACAACCAGGGTTTGTGCGACTCGTCGCCGACTGGTGCGGATGGCGCCGACGCGCCTGCTGATGCCTCCGGCGCCAATGCGGCGAGCGACACGGTGGCGTCATCGGCCGCGAGCGCCTGCCCGGCCCGTTGATTCGGCATCAACTGCGCCGGCGCCAGCGGGCCCGGTTTCGGCAGGGGTTGGTCGGCCGCCGCGTTCCAGCCCAGCGTGAACGGCCCCTGCCCCTGTGCGAGGAACACCAGCACCCGGGGACGCGAGCCGAACGACAGCGTCGGGGGCGTGCCACCGAGCGTGCTGATCGGCGCGTTCGTGCGCAGGCGCAGCGTGGTGTGCGCGGCGCCGTCGAGCGCGATGGCCGCCGAATGCGCCTCGCCGTTCGGTTGATGAAGCCGATAGACGACGGTGTCGGCCAGCAGTTGTTCCGTACCAGCGTGCGCGGGCCGCTGGCCGCGGCCATGGCGCAGGGCATAGAGCGCGTTGCGTGGGTGCCGCGCCTCGGGCTGTGCCGGGTTCAGGCTCGACAGCTGCACCGCGGCCAGCGTGTTCGGCTCGGCCAGCGCGATGCGCAGGCTCTGCAGCGGCAGGCCGCGCAGCGCCGGGTAGTCGCAGTAGTCGGCGCCGCAGGCTGATGCTTGCACGGGCGACGACCATTCGATCGCGGCGACCGGCATCGCAGCCTGCACGCTGTCCAGCGTCACGCTCGTCAGCGGCGGGGCGCTGACGGGGTCGCGCCAGCGCAGCCGCAAGAAGCGGGCACGAACGTGGTCGAGTTCGACGGCGAGGCGCTCGATCGACCGACCAGCCTGCTGCAGACGAACCAGTTGGTCCTCTTCCGCGATGGGGTGCCAATGGCGCAGGTCGCTGCTGCCGTCGAGCGTGAACGCGAACAGCCCTTGCGCGCCGGGCGGGATCGTGAAGCGCGCCTGCAGCAACGCGCCGTCGATCTGGCTCGCGTCGATGATCCAGTCGCTCGCCCCAGCGGCCGGAGCGGGCGTCTGCGGCGAGCGGGTGAGCGCCAGCGATCCATCCGCGCGCAGGCGGATGCCGATCGGCTCGTCGTTCGCGGACGTCGCGCCAGCAGGCCGCGACGCCACGGCAAACAGCGGCGCGGCGCGCGAGATGGCCACCGCCGCCGCGGCTTCACTGTCGTCGTCGAGCCACGCCCAGGGCACGACGACGCCGGCGGCGTTGCGAACGCGCACGTCGCGCAGGTCGCTGAACGCCGCGCGGCCGTCGATCGCGGCGGGCAGCGTCAGGCGGTGGTACGGCCCGCTGCCCTGCAGCGTGATCGGCACCGGCTGCGCCACCGCGAGGTGGAGCGGGGCGAACGCGAGCGCCGACGCGAGCAGGGCACGCCGGATCATGCCGGTTGCTCCTCGAGCACAACCGTCTTGGCTGGCGGTACCGGAGCGAAGTAGCCGACGAGCAGCAGCAGCACGCCGACGGCGACGAACGAGACGATGCGGAACAAGCCGCCCTGGTCGGCCAGTTCGACGAGGAACAGCTTGGCGACGACCACGCCGAGCAACGCTGCACCGCCGATCCAGACGAGCCGCGAGCGCCTGCGGTGACCGAGCACCATCGCGAGCACGCCGCACAGCGCCCAGGTGATCGACAACGCCGCCTGCGTGAGGCGCGAGCCGTACAGCGCGTCGGCCTCCCACGGCACGCCGGCGAAGTGGTGGCAGGCCCGCAGCACGATGCCGGTGAGCAGCGCCCAGCCGGTCACCGCGGCGATGCCCATCGCCAGGCGCGGCGTCGGGCGCCACGCCGTGGTGCCGGGCAGGGCCCGCCACCACAGCATCAGCGCGAGCAGCACGAGCGCGTGCGCCAGCTCCAGCGGGTTGAGCAGCGGCACATACGGCAGCGGCGCGGCATCACCGGTGCACAGCACGTTGGTGACCCAGACCCACGCGAACAGATAGGCGGCGACCGGCAGCAACGCGATCTCGAGATAGGCGTGCCGATACTCGGTTAGCGGCCAGCGCCGCAGCAGCGCGCGCGAGCGCAATGCCCACAGCACGAGGACCGGCACGAGCGCCCAGCCGAGCAGCGGCCAGCTGGCGACGTCGTCGCCGAAGCGTGCGAACAGCCACTGGCATTCACGCGCCGCGAGCAGCATGAAGAACCACAGCCCGGCCACATGCGGCAGCGTCAGCAACGGCGCGGTGAACCAGCGCCGCTGGGCATGCAGCAGGCGCAGATGCCAGACCAGCGCGAGCGGCCAGGCCAGCCAGCCGAGTGCCATCGACGGCAGGTACGCGCCCGGTCCTTCGATCGCCACCCCCATCGCGACACCGACGAGTGCGGCGAGCGCGAACCCCGGCAAGGTGATCAGCGTCGCCTGGCCGAGTTGCCGCCAATCGCGTCTCGCGGCGACGCCGCTTGCGAGCCCCGAGGTCAGCAGAACGACGCCGACGATCATGGCCGGTTCATAGCTCAGCAGCGCATTCAGCTGCAGCGTGCGCGATCCCTCACCGAGCATCGCGACGAGCCACCACGACAGGCCGCAACCGAGCCCGGCCCATTGCGCCAGCGGTTGCGCGCACCACGCATTGACCCAGCGACGGACGGGCCCGTCGGCGCGCGGCAACCCGGCATGCGCGGCTTCGTTGCGCAGCCAGTCGGCAGCGACGAGCGCGGTCACGGCGAGTGCCAGCAACGTCCAGAAGGGGAGGTTCGAGAACGCGGCCCGGGTGGGCTCGAAACCCTCGATCCACTCCCATGCGAGCAGGGCGCCGGCCAGCGCATGCAGCACGCTGGCGAGGATCGCCAATGCCGGATGCGCGATGCGCAGCGCGACCCACAGCACCAGCGCCGCGGTGAACGGCCAGATCAGCGCAGCGTGTGCCAGATCCACACCGAGCAGCATCGCCAGATGCAGCAACGCGACGCCGCCGACGCTGCCCGCGATCTGCGCGAGCGACCAGGCGGGCGCCACGCCGGTTGCGAGTGCGGCGCGGTGCGAGGTGCGCATCGCCGAGGCTGCGGTCGCGAGCACGCTGAGGGCGAGCAGCGCCGCCGCCAGCCCGCCGTGCGACGAATCGCTCGCGAGCGCCGCGCCGCCGTCGCCAGCACCGCGGTGCAGCGTGGCGACGAATGCGACCACCGCGAACAGCTGCATCGCATGCACGACGCCCTTCAGCGGCATGAGGTTTGCGCGCGTCGCGACGACCCAGGTCGCGAGCGCCATCAGCGCGGTCACGGTGGCGGCCCACATCGGCGACAGCAGCTGCCAGGGCAACAGCGTCAGCGTGCCCATCGCGATCCAGGGCAGTGCAGCGCCGGCGAGCGCCTCCCAGCCGTTGCCCGCATCGAGGCGATGGCGCCGCTGCTGCGCCCAGACCGCGAACACGCCGGCGGCGAGCATCAGCGGGCCGATCACGCTGCCGTGCAGTAGCGGGCCGGTGCCCGTGTCGTTCAGCGTGATCGCGCGCAGCAGCTGCACGACCGCACCGAGCACCAGCACCAGCGCGAACGCGCGAGCGTAGGGGCGTTGCTGGCGAATGCCGAGCCAGTACATGCCGGCCGCCTCGACGGCCCAGGTCGCGCCGGTCCACTGGCCTTCCAGCCCGAGCGGGATCGCCAGCGTGCCGAAGATGATGCCGACGATCGCGTAGGCCTCGGCGAGCAGCGCGAGCCCGCGCGGTTGCGTGGCGAACACGATGCGGCCGAGTCCGAGATAGACCAGGCCGAGTGCCAGCGCCGAGAACGCGGCGCCGAATTCCCACGGCCGCATCAGCAGGTACTGGATCGCGAACGCGACCATCGGCACGCCGAAGACGAGCGAGCTGTCGACGCGGCCGACCCGCCGCAGCGTGTCCGCGGCACGCGCCGGCAAGGGCAGCGCGTCGTCGTTCGGTGCATCGAACAGCGTGCGGCGCGCGAACAGCAGGCCGATCAGCGTGAACAGCACGAAGAACGCGATCAGGAACGGCTGCACCGTGCCGTATTGATCGGGCGTGTAGTAGCGCTGCGCCCAGCCGGCCGCCAGCGCGAAGGTGCCGACCAGCCCGATCAGGTTCAGCACCCGCCAGGCCCTGAACCAGGCGACGAGGAAGATGCCCACATCCAGCACCAGCAGGTAGCTGAACAGCGCAATAGGTCGGTTGCTGCCGGTCGAGGCGAGCACCGGCGCCGCGAAGCCTTCGAGCGCGGCGACGATCGCGAGCACCGGCGAGTTCTGCAGCACCGCGAGCAGTGCGGCGAGCACGGCGACGGCGAACAGGAACGTGAAACCGATTTCGGGCGGCAGCAGCGCATTGAGCTTCATCGCCGCCAGGGTCGTCAGGTAGAACACGCCGATGCCGGCGCCCTGCAGCGTGAGCGCATAGGTCGCGCGGCGGTGGCGCAGCACCCAGCCGAGCGCGAGCAGCGCCGCGCCCATCAGCGCGACGCCGGCGTAGCGCAGCTCGATCGGCACCGTGACGCGCTCGGCGGTGTAGCGCAGCAGGAAAGCCAGGCCGAGGAACAGGATCAGCACGCCGAGCTTGACGAGCATGTTGCCGCCGAAGATCAGCTGGGCGATTGGCGCAGGCAGACGGTCGCGCAGCGGAATGGGCGGCGCAGGCGGTCGGCGCGGCAGGGCCGGCGGCGCCAGAGGCGAGGCCTCGGGCGGCGTGACCGCAGTCTCCGGTTCGTCGAGTGGCGTGGACAGCGGCGGTTCAGCGACGTCGACGCGCGCCATCGCCGGCACGTCGAGTGCAGGAACGGCATCGCCGGTGGGTGCCGGCGGGATCTGGGCGATGGGTTCGAGAGGCGGTGTTCCGTCGGCCTCGGCGATCGACGGCGCGACCGGCGTCGGTATCGCGGCAGTGCCGTGTTCGAGCGCCTGCACGCGCTGCTCGAGCGCGGTGATGCGTTGCTGCAGGGCCGTCACCAACGGGTCGCCCGGCACGCCGGGCCGTCGCGCGGTCGGTGCCTGGACCCACTTGTGAAACACGAAGGCCCCGACGATCCCCAATATCACCGCCGCGGCCATCGACTCCAACATCGCGCCCGCCAGCAGGCCCAGCCCCAAGCCGACAATCCACAACATCCCACTCCCCCGGTCTCTTTGTCAGGCCAGTGTACGTGGCGTGATCTGCGTGAGGCGGTCGCCATTTGCGCAGTACCGAATGGCGCGACCGGGCGTACCGCGGTCGATTCATCTCGACACATCTCCCCCACGAATGCACTGTCCTCCCTAGCTCCGCGCTGGCCCGTCGCGAGGTCGCCTCCTAGAGTTGGTCCGCCGGGTGATGTGCCCGGCCAACTCAATGGAGAGCTCCGCGATGGACACGAACACCGAAACCACGATTCCCCCTTGCTGCCCGGTGCTGGAGAAGGACGACGTCTGCGACGTGCTCGACTTTCACTACCGCCAGACGCACAACACCAGCGTCGTCTCGGGCAACCGGCGCGTGCAGGTCGAGGTGCTGATCCACGCACGCTTCGAGCGCTGCCCCGGGCCGCTCACGCTGGGTGATCTGGTCTACAGCACCACGCTGTTCCCGGGCGAGAAGGTGCGCCTGTTCACCAGCGACCGGCGCACGCGCTTCAGCCTCGACACCTCGAGCCAGGTCAGCTACCGCAACGAGCAGACCTCGGAGGAGCGCCACTACCTCGCGAGCGTGCACGACTTCATGTCGGACGTGTCGGTGCGCGACTCGGGTTCGGCCTCGTCGTCGAACAAGGGCTCGGCCAAGGGCCATGCCGGCACGAGCGGCGCGATCCAGTCGTTCTTCGGCGGTGCGAGCGTGGACGTGAGCGGCTCGTACGACGCGTCGTCGACCAGCTCGTTCCTGCGCGAGCTGTCGCAGCATGCATCGAGCAGCGACCGGCGCGCCGAGGTCGGTACACGCGCGACGAGCTCGGTGTCGATCGGCGAGGTCTCGTCGCGCAGCCACGCCGAAGGGCAATCGGAGGATCACTTCGAGTCGTCGTCGCGCGAGTTCTCGAACCCGAACCGCTGCCACGCCGTCACGTACTTCTTCTATCAGATCAACAAGACGCAGACGGTGCGCTTCAAGATCGTCGCGATCCAGCGCCGCGTGATCGACCCGGCGGCCGACACGCGCATCACCAACAACCCGTTCGTCAACGACGGCGACGTGTCGGCGATCCCGAATGCGGTGCTCGCGACCGATGCGAACCGTCTGCAGATCGAGAAGATCGGCCGTGCCAGCGAGCTCGCGCGCGTGAGCGGCGACGTGGCTGGCGGGATCGGGCTTGCTGCGGGCGCCGCGCCGGCACGCTTCGTCGCTGCCGAGTCGGCGCCGATCCCCGAGGCCCTGAAGGCCAAGGCGCTGGCGCAGGTCGATGCGGCGCTGGTGAAGCAGGGGCTGATCGACCGCAAGGGGCAGGTCAGCGACCAGATCGTCACGGAGCTGTCGTTCGAGCGCAAGAGCTCGCTGCCCACGCCAGGCACGCTGGTGAAGGGCTGCCTCGACGACTGCGACACCTGCGAACCGTCGCTCGACAAGGAGATCGAGCTCGAACTCGAGAACAAGCGCCTGAAGAACGAGTTGCTGAAGCGCCAGATCGAGCTGCTCGACAAGTCGCAGGAGTACCGCTGCTGCCCGGCCGGCGAGGCCGAGCCGGCACCGACCTGAGCCTAGCGAACCCGGTAAGGCGGTCGCGCCGCCGGATCGCTGCGGATGATCGCGATCGCCTGCTGTACGTGCGGCACCGACCGTACGAAGGATTCGAGCTCTGTCGCGACCGACTCGGTCGTGGCACAGCCCTCGATGTAGACGACGCGCCCTTGCACCGTGACCCAGAGCGTCGTGGCCGCGAACGGATGGCGCTCACGCCATGCGGCCTGGAGGGCTTCGGCAATGTCGTGGTCGTACACGTAGGCGTTCGGGCGATCGCACTCCTTCGCGAGCCAGCAGGTCGTGCCCTTCTCGGCGCGGCGATGGGCTTGCACGCGTCGGTCGTTTTCATCCGTGAACGGTCCGGCGGGGAGCGGGCAGCCGGGCAGCGCTGCCGTGACTTGGAAGAACGGATCGTCGAACCAGTTATGCAGGTCGTCCGCTGAACTGGCCGACGCCCCCATCGTGATCGCCAGCAGCCCCCAGCGGGCCAGCTGCTTCATGGCGCAGGTGCCGCCGCGCGTCGCCGCCAGGCGCGCCAATCACGCCAGCTGCGCGACAAGAGCACGGCCGCCAGCAGCGCGAAGTACACGTTCAGCAGATGCTGGCGCAGTTCGCCCAGCGCGAGTCGCTGCGCCGGGCTCATCGTCGTCGGCACCGCGACGACCCCGAGCGCGGCGACGTCGCGCGTCATCGCCCAGTAGCCGCCGGCCGCGCACAGCGGCAGCGCGATCACGCAGCCGATCAGCAGCGCGCGCCAGCGCTGATACCAGTCGTGGTGACGCATCGCCACGTTCAGGCCCATGCACCCGTGCAGCCAGCCGGGCGCGAGCAGCGCGAGCTGCCAGCCGGTGTTGCCCGAGCTCAGCAGGCCGGCGACGACACGCTGGTATTGCGCCGGCTCGGCGTAGAGGCTGTAGGCGACGCGCGTGCCGACCACGTGCCCGAACAGCAGCAGCGGGATCGTCAAGCCGAACGCGATGCGCATCAGCTCCAGCGGCGGCAGGCGCAGGGTGTGGCGCTGGTGCAGACCGGTGAGGGCGAGCGTCAGGTGCACACCGAACGCGCCGTAAAGCAGCACGGTGCCGGGCCAGCTCTGCCAGACGGCGGCGGCGAGCTTCAGCGCCGCTTCGGCCGCGGCGAGCGAGATCAGCCCCGTCGCGTGGTTGGCGAAATGGCAGGCGATGTAGAACCACAGCACCTGCCCGGAGGCCAGCCGCAGGCGCCGGACCATGTCAGTGATCCATGGCGCTTCGCGCCACCCACGACGCATGAAACGCTTGCCGGGTTTTGGGTGTCAGCTGTCGGCCCGTTGCTGCCGTTCGTGAACGTCCACTCTCTTGCGGCTTCGGCGCATCGCGGCAGGCGCTACCCGTCGGGGGCTCATGCGGAGGCGGTCGCCGCTGCGCGTCGACTGCACTGCGCTGCTCGGTCCAGGGTCGCGCCGCCGAACTCACTTCATTCGCTGCGCTCATTGCGTTCAAACAGCCG
>JBDTVC010000099.1:0-15995 GCA_040007475.1 Burkholderiales bacterium | reverse complement strand
GCCTGCAGCACCCAGATGGTGACGGCGAGCGGGAGCCAGACGAGCAGCCCGGCGATCAGGTATTTCTTCAAGGTGCGTTCACTTGGTGCTGGGTGCGGGCGACGCAGGCGCCGGTGCCGCGGCGGCCGCCGGGGCCGGCGCGGCGTCGCCCTTCGCGGCGGGCGCCGCGGATTCGGTCTTCGCGCCCTCGGTCTTGGTGGCAGTGTCGGGCTTGGCACCTTCGGCCGGCTTGCCCGACGAATCGCCTCGGAAGTCGGTCACGTACCAGCCCGAACCCTTGAGCTGGAAACCCGCCGCGGTGACTTGCTTGGCGAAGGTGCTGGCACCACAGGCCGGGCACACGCTCAGCAGAGGGTCGGACATCTTCTGGAGCACATCCTTCGCGTGCCCGCAGGTGGTGCAGCGGTAGGCGTAGATTGGCATCTTGATCTGAACCTCTAAGCTCTTGATTCGAAAAGGAAAACCGCGAATTATATGGCGCGCTCAGTGCCACCGCATCAACATGAGCGCGGCCGCCAACCCCAGCAACATGCCGAAGGCGCCCGCGATGATGACGCGAAGCAGCCCGTTGGTGCGCTGCTGTTCGGCGAGCAGGGCCGCTAGCGCGCGCTCATGCGATGCCTGCCGAGGCTGTAGCGCCTGGTGCAACAGGCGCGGCAACTCGGGCAACAGCTGCACATAGCGCGGCGCCTCGTTCTTCATGCGCTCGACCAGGCCGGCCCAGCCGACCTGCTTGTCCATCCAGTCTTCGAGAAAGGGCTTGGCGGTGCTCCAGAGGTCGAGCTCCGGGTCGAGCTGCCGGCCCAGGCCCTCGATGTTGAGCAGCGTCTTCTGCAGCAGCACGAGTTGTGGCTGAATCTCGACGTTGAATCGGCGCGAGGTCTGGAACAGGCGCAAAAGCACCTGGCCGAGCGAGATGTCCTTCAGCGGCCGGTCGAAGTGCGGTTCGCAGACGGCGCGGATCGCACCTTCGAGCTCGTCAACGCGCGTCGTCGGCGGCACCCAGCCGCTCTCGACATGCAGCTCGGCCACGCGCTTGTAGTCGCGTCGGAAGAACGCGATGAAGTTCTGCGCCAGATACTCCTTGTCGAACTCGGTGAGCGTGCCGACGATGCCGAAGTCCAGTGCGATGTAGCGGCCGAAACTCTCAGGCGCGGTGCTGACCTGGATGTTGCCGGGGTGCATGTCGGCATGAAAGAAGCCATCGCGGAACACCTGGGTGAAGAAGATCGTGACGCCGTCGCGCGCGAGCTTGGGGATGTCCACGCCAGCGTCGCGCAGGCGCTGCACCTGACTGATCGGCACGCCGTTCATGCGCTCCATCACGATCACGCTCTGGGTGCACAGATCCCACACCATCTCGGGCACGAGGATCAGGCCCAGGCCCTGCATGTTGCGGCGCAGCTGCGCCGCGTTGGCGGCCTCGCGCACCAGATCGAGCTCGTCATGGAGGTAGTTGTCGAACTCGGCGACGACCTCGCGCGGCTTCAGGCGCTTGCCGTCGGCGCTGAGCCGCTCGACCCAGGCGGCCAGCGTGCGCATCAGCGAAAGGTCGTCGTCGATGACCTCGAGCATGCCGGGGCGCAGCACCTTCACCGCCACCTCGCGGCCGTCCTTCAGCGTGGCGAAGTGCACTTGCGCGATCGATGCGCTGGCCACGGGCTCGGTCTCGAAACTGGCGAAGACGGCCTCGATCGGCCGGCCGAACGCTTGCTCGACGAGCCGGCGGGCCTGATCGGCCGGAAACGGCGGTACGTTGTCCTGCAGCTTGGCGAGCTCGTCGGCCAGATCGGCCGGCAGCAGGTCGCGCCGCGTCGACAGCACCTGGCCGAACTTGACGAAGATCGGGCCCAGCCGCTCCAGCCCCATGCGCAGGCGCACGCCGCGCGGCGCGTCCAGCGCGCGGCCCAGCGTCATCACGCGCACGAGCAGGCGCACCCAGCGCTGGCGGAAGCTGGACAGCGCGAGCTCGTCCAGGCCGTAGCGCAGAACCGTCACGCAGATGAAAACCAGGCGGGCGACGTGCCTCATTGGCGCGGCGGCTCTGCCGCCGCGTTGCGAGCGCTTGTCAAGCGCCCGGTGACGCTGCTCGCGACCTCGCGCAGTCCTGCGACTATTCCGCCGACGACGCGCGAAATCTCCCGCGCTGGCGCTTGCCCGACGATGCGAGACAAGTCGTCTTCCACATCCCAACGCAGATTGTCGAACAGCCAGTTCAGGTCGGTCGCGAGCAGGGCGTCTCCGGCCACGTCCACCTTAGGGCGACTACCTGCCACAGCCCTCGCCAGTTCCAGCGCAGGGTTCGAGGCGACGAGCGTCAGACGCAGGTCCGGCTCCGCACAGCCCTGGCCCCCACACCATTCGAGCAGTCCGGCCGGCGTTATGCGAAACGCGGCCACTGGTGGCGGCGGCAACAACTTTGGCCAATCAGCGAGGAACAACTGCATACACCGCCCGGAGTGCAAGGCAAGCTTGCGCAACGCGATCGGCTCCGACGCGATCAAGTGGTTGGTGAACAACGTCAAGCGCTCCATTGCAGCGGCGCCCAAGAGCACGTTTAGATCGTGAAGCATTGGCGGATTGTAGACACGCGGGTCTTTCATCCCCCCAGATCCGAGGGGCGGCGGCCGTCCGAATTGGCGGAGAATCGCCAACGCATCTCGCTACAGCAAGGCGATCCAGTACGGTCAACCGAGTCAGAGTCATGGCTTCTTCGTTGATCTGGACGCCGCCCTCGGCCCGACAGCAAGTGCAGACGGCGCGCTCAACCTTCACATGTTTGACGATCACACTCATAAGAGAACGTTCTATAGCGCCCCGCAGTCAGTGACGTCGCTTGTCGCGGCGATGCTGGAACCCAGCATCATGGTGCTGACCTACGTGATCGTCGCCACTCTTTCAGGCGCAGCGCTCGACCGCCCAGCTCTCACGCTGTGCCTGCTGGTGTTTGCGCTGACCGTCCCGGGCCGGAATCGCTTCCGCAACGGCCTGATTGCCGCCGCCATCGACATCATGGGCTCGTGGTTGACGCTGGTCTTCGTCCTGGGTCTGTGCGGGTACGCCACACGAAGCCTGCAATATTTCCAGAGGGACGTGCTGCTGATCTGGTTGGTTTCTACACCCGTGCTGCAATGGCTCGCGGTATGGGTCGGGCAGATGGTTGTTCGGCGTCTCGCCGCGCAGCCTTCGGCACGTCGCTCGGCGATCATCGTTGGCGCTGGGCCCCTGGGCGTCAAGGTTGCCAAGGCAATCACCCAAAGCACGGATCACGGTGTTGATTTCGTCGGCTACTTCGACGATCGCGCTGATGATCGCGTACATCCAGAAACGTCTTCCCTGCTCCTAGGCGGCCTGAAAGACGTGGCCGCGTATGCCAGCGAGCACAGAATCAGAGAGGTGTACATCACGCTGCCGCTGGGCTCGCAGCCGCGAATTGTCGAGTTGCTCGAGGACGTGCAGGGCACCACCGCGTCGCTGTTCTTCGTCCCTGACGTTTTCGGCATCAGTATCATTCAGGGCCGCCTTCAGGACATGAATGGTGTACCGGTCGTCGGCATTTGCGAAACGCCGTTCACAGGCACCAACGAGTTGGTCAAGCGCTGGAGCGATATCGTGCTGGCTTCTGCAATCTTGATTCTGATTTCTCCGCTGCTTCTCGCGATCGCAATCGGCGTCAAGCTGAGTTCTCCGGGCCCCGTCGTCTTCAAGCAACGACGCAATGGCCTGGATGGCAGCGAAATCGTGGTGTACAAATTCCGCTCAATGACTGTGCAGGACGACGGTACGGTGGTTCGACAGGCGACACGCGGTGATGCGCGGATCACGCCGTTCGGCGCGTTCCTGCGCAGGAGTTCGCTGGACGAGCTGCCGCAGTTTCTCAATGTGCTTCAAGGTCGGATGAGCATCGTCGGGCCTCGACCGCACGCAGTCGCTCACAACGAGCAATACCGCCGACTGATCAGTGCCTATATGGTGCGTCACAAGGTGAAGCCGGGAATCACCGGCTGGGCGCAGGTCAACGGATTCCGTGGCGAAACCGACACGATTGACAAGATGCAGGCGCGGGTCGAATACGATCTTGAGTACCTGCGCAACTGGTCGCTCGGACTCGATCTGCAAATCATTGTCCGTACGATTCGTCTGGTGCTCTTCGACAGGCACGCTTATTGATGCTCGGAAGCGTGGCGGCGCAAGCCCGAGATTTATCGGCACTGACAGTGTTCTTCGCTAGCGACTGGAGAAAGCAAATGCAAACTGTGCGACTTCAAATCAAATGCCCTCCTCTGCGCCAGTCATTGGCGGCTGGATTGATCGCGGCCCTCAGTGGCGGTGCGTGGGCGGCCGACGATCCGAGCCCCTACTTTTTGGGGATCAGACAAGAGGTGGCCCACGATTCGAACGTCTACCGTGTGCCAGACGGGCGTGGTGACTACTACTCCAGCACGGGCTTGGTGGGCGGGTTCGATCAGCTGATCAGCCGCCAGCGTGTCTACGCCTCCGCGAACATCAAGTACAACAAGTATCACAACGAGGACACGCTGGACAACACGAGCTATGGCGTGCGGGCGGGATGGGACTGGGCCACCATCGAGAACCTCTCGGGGAGCTTCAACGGGAATGCCAATCAGAATTTGGCCAGCTTCAACGGCAACAACACCATCCCGACCAGCAGTCGCAACCTCGCGAAGACGGATCAGGTGGCGGCGAGCATCAAGTGGGGCGGCGAGGGACTGATCACCCTGAAGGGCGACTACGGCCACAGCCGGGTCAAGTATTCCGCGCCGGAGTACCTCGGGGAGCAGTCATCAGGCGATACGGGAAGCGTCGGTGCGTTCTTCCGGCTGGGCGCAGACACCCGCGTCGGCGCCGGCGTTCGATTCACTCACAGCAGCGCCCCGTATGCGTTGCCCAACGGCATCGTGACCGACCCGACCGATCCCAGCCAGTTTCACGAACTGAAGAGTTCGGGTCGCAATCTGGACCTGACCGTCGATTGGCGTTACAGCGCACAGACGAACTTTTTTGGGCGTTTGAGCTACACCCGTCAAACCTTTTCGCCCGATCTGCCCGAACTCCCGCCCTTCTCGGGGCTGACCGGCGCGATCTACGGCAACTACGCGCCGACTGCCAAGCTGTCTTTCAACGTGGCGGTCATTCGCGACGCGGGCATCAATTCCGCGTTCTTCAATGTGGTCGGTGCCCCGAGTACAGGCAGTACGGCGTCCAATGTCGGGCTGTCCGAAAACAGCCAGGTCACCGATGTCGCCAACCTCGGATTGCGCTATGAAGTAACGGCCAAGATCGCGGCAACAGCAGGCTATCAGTATCGCCATTCCAAGACGGTCAATGTCACACTGGGCGATCAGTCGGACCATCTCCGCAGCACGCAGATTGGCTTGACCTACGACATCACGCGCAATTGGCAAGCAGCCTGCAATCTTTCTCACGAGAGCCGGAGCGTGTCGAGCGGCTTGGCGTACTCGGCCAACGTCGCCGGCTGCCTGGCGCAGTTCACGTTGCGATGAGGCCAGCGCCGCTGATACTCCTGACGGGCGCGACCGGCTACATCGGTTCGCACACGTGGCTGAGCCTGTTGGAGTCCGGATTCCGGGTGGTCGGCGTCGACGACTTCTCAAACAGCTCGCCAGCAGTCCTGGACCGTCTCAAGACGATCAGCGGCAGCACGCCCGAGTTCGTTCGCGCCAACGTCTGTGACGCGTCGGCGGTCGATGCGCTGTTTGCCCGGGAACCCGTCGCCGCGGTCGTTCACTTTGCCGCCTTCAAGGCCGTCGGCGAGAGCGCAGCAAAGCCGCTCGAGTACTACAGCAACAACGTCGGCGGCTTGCTGACTGTCAGCAAGGCCATGTCCCGGCACGGCTGCAAGACGCTGGTGTTCAGTTCGAGTGCAACCGTCTACGGCAAACCCGACAGCCTGCCAATTCGCGAGGATGCGGCACTGTCGGCCACGAACCCGTACGGCGCCACCAAGCTGATGGGCGAGAACATCCTTCGCGACGTGCAGGTTGCAGACCCGGCTTGGCGTGTCGCGCTGTTGCGCTATTTCAATCCGGCAGGTGCGCACGAGAGCGGCTTGATCGGTGAAGATCCCCGTGGCATCCCGAACAACCTGATGCCTTACGTTGCTCAAGTCGCGGTGGGCAAACGCCAGCGACTCCAAGTGTTCGGCAACGACTACGCCACGCCCGACGGCACAGGCGTGCGCGACTACATCCATGTACTCGACCTCGCGGCGGGGCATGTCGACGCGTTGCGCTACTTGCTCGACACGAAGGCCTCGGTCACCGCCAACCTGGGCACGGGCAGCGGCCACAGCGTTCTCGAGTTGGTCATGGCTTTCGAGAAGGCTAGCGGCCGCGCTGTGCCGATCGAGATCGTCGGGCGCCGCCCCGGCGACATCGACGCTTGCTACGCTGATGCGACCCTGGCGAACACACTGCTTGGCTGGAAGGCGACGCGAGATCTCGACGCGATGTGCGTCGACAGCTGGCGCTGGCAAAGCATGAATCCCAACGGCCTGGCATTTCAGGATACGCTGGGCTCACCCGCATGACGGCCCTCCGCGTACAACCCGTCATCCTGGCCGGCGGCAGCGGCACCCGGCTGTGGCCGCTTTCACGCGCCCAGTATCCCAAGCAGTTCCTGGTCCTGCAGGCGAACCAAAGCCTGTTCCAGCAAGCGGCGCTGCGCCTTTGCTCGCTGCGCGCGACGGACATCGAAACGAGTGCACCGTGCGTCGTCGGCAACGAGGAACACCGGTTCCTGGTGCTCGACCAGCTTCGCGAATTGAAGTTGGCGCCCGCCACGGTGTTGCTCGAGCCGATGGGGCGCAACACTGCGCCTGCCATGACGATGGCGGCGCTGCAGGCGCAGGGGAACGGAGACGACCCCGTGCTGGTCGTTACCCCGGCGGATCAGGCCATCACCGATGAGGCCGCGTTCAGTGCTGCGCTCCTAGAGGCAGTGCATGTCGCCGCCTCTGGGGCGATCGTGATTCTCGGTGTGACGCCCGATCGACCGGAGACGGGTTTCGGGTACATCCGTGTGGACGACGTCGTAGGTGCAGGTACATCGCAGATCGTTGCCGAGTTCGTCGAGAAGCCCGATCTGGCTACAGCGAAGCGCTACGTGGAGGCCGGCTGCTATTTCTGGAACAGCGGCATGTTCGTTGTGCGCGCGTCGATCTGGCTCGCGGCGCTCGAACGCTTCCGGCCCGACATCGCGTCGGCCTCGCGAACGGCCTGGGCGGCCCGATCGACCGATGCCAGCTTCGTGCGTCCTGGACGGGACGAATTTGCGGCGATCCCGAGCGAGTCGGTCGACTACGCAGTCATCGAACGATGCCCGTCGATCCGGGGATCGGCCGACGGCGCGCCATTCGACGTTCGCATGGTCCCGCTGAACGCCGGATGGTCCGACCTGGGTGCGTGGGAGGCTGTATGGCAAGTCGGCAGCAAAGACGTTGACGGCAACACCAGTGTCGGCGACACCCTCCTGAACGACAGTCACAACAGCCTGGTTCACGCGACCAGTCGGCTTGTCGCCGTGGTCGGCCTGGACGACGTCGTCGTGGTCGAGACGCCCGATGCGGTACTGGTCGCAGATCGAGCGCGCAGCCAAGACGTCAAGAACATCGTGGGTCGCCTGCATGCCGCGGGGCGTGCCGAGCATTCGTTGCACCGGCAGGTACACCGCCCTTGGGGGTGGTACGACAGCATCGACTCCGGCGCTCGTTTTCAGGTCAAGCGAATCATGGTCAACCCGGGTGCAAGCCTGAGCCTGCAGATGCACCACCATCGCGCCGAGCACTGGATCGTCGTGAGAGGTACGGCCAAGGTGACTGTCGGCGATCAAGTCATCCTGTTGAGCGAAAACCAGAGCACCTACATCCCGTTGGGGACAACGCATCGCCTGGCCAACCCTGGGAAGGTACCGCTCGAGATCATCGAGGTTCAATCAGGCAGCTACCTCGGCGAAGACGACATCGTTCGCTTCGAAGACACCTACGGCCGTTAGGCGATCGCGAGCCTGGCGGAGTTGAAGTCGCGATGCTCGACGCACGCGAGGGCTGCAGGCCTGCTGCTTCACAATACCCAACTTCGCTGCAACAACGCTCTCTCAACATGATTCTCGTGACCGGCGGTGCTGGCTTCATCGGTTCCAACTTCGTGCTCGATTGGCTTGCCAGTTCGCAGGAGCCCGTGGTCAACCTCGACGCGCTCACGTATGCGGGCAACCTCGAGAACCTGGTCGCGCTGGCCGACGATGGTCGCCACACCTTCGTGAAGGGCGATATCTGCGATCGCGACCTGCTCGACCGTCTGCTGTCGACGCACCAGCCACGCGCAGTCGTGCACTTCGCAGCCGAGAGTCACGTCGACCGCAGCATCCACGGCCCGCAGGCATTCATCAAGACCAATGTGGAAGGAACCTTCCATCTGCTCGAGGCGGTTCGCGCGTACTGGTCGGCGCTGGACCTCGCGCGCCAATCGGCCTTCCGTTTTCACCATGTGTCGACCGACGAAGTCTATGGCTCGCTCGGTGCCGACGATCCGCCCTTCAGCGAAGCACACGCCTACGAACCCAACAGCCCGTATTCCGCCAGCAAGGCGGCCAGCGATCACCTCGTTCGTGCCTGGCATCACACCTACGGTCTGCCGGTCGTGACGACGAACTGCTCGAACAACTACGGCCCCTATCACTTTCCCGAGAAGCTGATCCCGCTCACGATCGTCAATGCACTGGCCGGAAAGCCGCTGCCGGTCTACGGAGATGGCCGCCAGGTGCGCGACTGGCTCTACGTCAAGGACCACTGCGCGGCCGTCCGTGAAGTGTTGGCCCGGGGCCGTGTTGGCGAGACCTACAACATCGGCGGCTGGAACGAAAAGCCCAACATCGACATTGTCCACACCGTCTGCGAACTCCTCGACGAACTGCGCCCTGATTCGGCCGGCAGCTACAAGCGGCTTATCACGCATGTGGCCGATCGACCCGGCCACGATCGCCGCTACGCGATCGACGCACGAAAGCTCGAACGCGAACTCGGCTGGAAGCCCGCCGAGACCTTCGAGACAGGCATCCGCAAGACCGTGTGCTGGTACCTCGCCAACACCGACTGGGTCGCCCACGTGCAAAGTGGCTCCTACCGCGACTGGGTCGCGACCAACTACGACGACCGGGCCGACGCTCCCGTCAAGCCATGAAGATCCTGCTGCTCGGCAAAGGTGGTCAGGTGGGCTGGGAGTTGCAACGCTCGCTCGCGCCGTTAGGCGACGTGGTGGCGCTCGACTTCGACAGCCCCGCCCCGCTTACCGCCGACTTTTCCCACCCCGAGTCGCTCGCGGCCACCGTGCGCGCGATCGCGCCGCAGATCATCGTCAATGCCGCCGCGCACACGGCCGTCGACAAGGCCGAGAGCGAACCGGATGTTGCGCGCGCGCTGAACGCCACCTCCCCCGGCGTGTTGGCGCGCGAAGCCGCCGCCCTCGGTGCCTGGCTGATGCACTACAGCACCGACTACGTGTTCGACGGCAGCGGCACGACTCCCTGGACCGAAGATTCGCCCACAGGCCCGCTCAGCGTGTACGGCGCCACCAAACTCGAAGGCGAACAAGCGATCCGTGCCAGCAGCTGCCGGCACCTGATCTTTCGCACAAGCTGGGTTTACGCGGCGCGCGGAGGCAACTTCGCGAAGACCATGCTCAAGCTCGCCAACGAGCGCGACAAGCTGACCGTCATCGACGATCAGGTCGGCTCGCCCACCGGCGCCGAGCTGCTGGCCGATCTCACCGCACACGCGCTGCGCGCCACGCTGCTTCGGCCCGAGCTGGCCGGCACCTACCACGCTGTCGCCCAGGGCGAGACGAGCTGGCACGGCTATGCGAGCCACGTGATCGAGTTCGCGCGCGCGGCGGGGCAGCCGATCAAGGTCGCGCCCGACGCGATCCAGGCGGTGCCCACCAGCGCGTTCCCAACAGCCGCCAGGCGCCCCGGCAACTCGCGCATGAATACGCGCAAGCTGCGCGATGCCTTTGGCCTGACGCTGCCCACATGGCAATCGGGGGTCGAACGCATGCTGACCGAAGTCCTGTCCGCCACGTGAGGCCGCAACCCCCATGACCACCATCCAACGCAAAGGCATCATCCTCGCCGGCGGCTCGGGCAGCCGGTTGCACCCGGCCACGCTGGCGATGAGCAAGCAACTGCTACCGGTGTACGACAAGCCGATGGTCTACTACCCGCTGAGCACCCTCATGCTCGCCGGTATCCGCGAGATCCTGCTGATCAGCACCCCGCAGGACACGCCGCGTTTCGAGGCCTTGCTGGGCGACGGCAGCAAGTGGGGCCTGAGCATCAGCTACTGTGTGCAGCCCAGCCCCGACGGGCTGGCACAGGCCTTCATCCTCGGCAATCGCTTCGTGGACCACCAGCCCAGTGCCCTCGTGCTCGGTGACAACATCTTCTACGGCCACGCGTTGCAGGGCCTGCTCGAAGCCGCGGCCGATCGCGCGACTGGCGCGTCGGTTTTCGCATACCACGTGCACGACCCGGAGCGCTACGGCGTGGTCGCATTCGACGCGCAGCGGCGCGCCCTGAGCATCGAAGAAAAGCCCGCCGCACCGAAGAGCCACTACGCGGTGACGGGCCTGTATTTCTACGACGAGCAGGTCTGCGATATCGCCGCGAGCATCAGGCCCTCGGCCCGCGGCGAGCTCGAGATCACCGATGTCAACGCGACCTATCTGCGCCAAGCGCAGCTGCACGTCGAGATCATGGGCCGCGGCTATGCCTGGCTCGATACCGGCACGCACGACAGCTTGCTTGAAGCCAGCCAGTTCATCGCCACCTTGGAGAAGCGCCAGGGCTTGAAGGTGGCGTGCCCCGAAGAGATCGCGTATCGGTCGGGCTGGATCAATGCGGGACAGCTTGAGGCCTTGGCAGAGCCCATGCTGAAGAATGGGTACGGAAAGTATCTGCTGCAGGTGTTGCATGACAGCGTCTACTGACGCCAGGCAGGCCGCCGACTCAAACCGGGGAGACTGGCGCTTGATCATCCGAAACGGGCGCTCGACGTTGGCTCGAGTGCTGGCCTTGATCCTCTCGACCTTGCCGATCAACACGTTCGCTGCCTTGCTCTTGTCCAGTGCGGCGCGCTTGCCCGGGCGCATGGCGACATGCCACTTCACGTCGGGCCTCGCATCGGCTCGATTGTGCGCACCTTGGTAGCCGGCGTCACCAAACGCGCCAAGCTCCTCGCCATGCAACAGTGAGTTGGCTTCGGCCACATCGTCGGCGTTGGCCGCTGTGGCCTTGACGGTGTGTACCAAGCCCGAGTCGGCGTCCACGCCAATGTGCGCCATCATGCCGACGTACAACTGGCAGCGGCTTGCTCGCGGGCGCATCGACGATCATCTAACTTGACTCCAACAATTGCAAACTACGGAGCCGCTACTCGCCAGATCGGGACTTGAGCCAGCGCTCGTCACACGCTAGAAATGTAGACGCGCAACGACCGGGCTGCGATCCTGTCGTGCAAGACAATCAAACCATATGTATGAGCTTGCCTTCGCACTCGATTTGATCGTGCATCTCGAAGTGCACTTGAGGCTCTTCGTCACTGCGCATGGCCCGTGGGTATGTGCGTTGCTGTTTGCGATCATCTTCGTCGAGACAGGATTCGTCGTCACACCGTTCTTGCCCGGGTATTCGCTGCTGTTCGTTGTCGGCGCGTTGTGCGGCCTCGAGCTTATGAGCCTGCCACTCGTCATCGCGTTGCTGACCGCGGCGGCAATTCTCGGCAACCAGTGCAACTACGCAGTTGGTCGCTACTTTAGGCCGAAGGTTTTCGGATGGGAGCAGTCACGGTGCTTCAACCGGCATGCGTTTGACCTAACACATGCCTTCTACGCGAAGCACGGCGGTTTGACGATCGTCGCCGCGCGCTTCCTCCCGTTGTTGCGGTCGTTCGCACCTTTCGTGGCCGGCGCCGCCGAGATGAGACGTGCACGGTTCACGTTCTTCGATGTCGTTGGCGGCGCCTTGTGGGTGACGAGCTTGACGTTGGCAGGCTACCTGTTCGGGAACATTCCCTGGATTCGACAGCATCTCGACGCTGTAATCTTGGGATTGCTGGGCACGACGGTGCTCATGGCGGTCGCGGCCGCTTGGCGCGGAAATCACGCCGCGTGTGTGCCGACCGCGCATAGGTCATAGTGCTTATCATTCGGTCGGCATCACCCTCGCTGGCTGATCATTGTTCGGGCGGGGTCAATAACCACGAGCGCAAGCAATGAAAAGCCACAACGTGACAAGAGTGCTGGTGACCGGGGGGGCGGGGTTCCTGGGTTCGCATCTGTGCGATCGGTTGATCGAGTCGGGACACGACGTCCTGTGCGTGGACAACTTCTACACCGGCTCCAAGCGGAACCTGGTCCAGCTTCTCGACAATCCCGGCTTCGAGATGTCACGCCACGATGTGACGATCCCGTTGTATGTCGAGGTGGACCAGATCTACAACCTGGCCTGCCCCGCCTCGCCGATCCATTACCAGCACGACCCCGTTCAAACGACCAAGACCAGCGTACATGGCGCCATCAACATGCTGGGCTTGGCCAAGCGCGTCAAGGCCAAGATCCTTCAGGCATCAACGAGCGAGGTGTATGGTGATCCCACCGTTCATCCCCAGACGGAGGACTATTGGGGCAACGTCAACCCGATTGGCTTGCGGTCCTGCTACGACGAAGGCAAGCGTTGCGCCGAAACCCTGTTCTTCGACTATTACCGACAACATCGGCTGCAGATCAAGGTCGCGCGCATTTTCAACACCTATGGCCCGCGCATGCACCCGAACGACGGGCGTGTCGTATCCAACTTCATCGTGCAGGCGCTGCAGAACCAGCCGATCACGCTTTACGGCGATGGCTCACAGAGCCGCTCGTTCTGTTATGTGGACGATCTGATCGACGCACTGATTAGGTTGATGAACACGCCGGCCGATGTCGTCGGCCCGATCAACATCGGCAATCCAGTCGAATTCACGATCAAGGAGCTGGCAGAAACCATCATTCGGATGACCAACTCGAAATCCACCCTGGTGTTCAGACCGCTGCCCTCCGACGACCCAAAGCAGCGTCAGCCCGACGCTTCGCTCGCCAAGCAGGTTCTGGGCTGGTCGGCCAGCACGCCCCTGGAGGATGGGCTGATCCGAACGATTCGGTATTTCGAGGCGCTGCTCTCCGAGGGGAAACAGTTTTGACCCCGACGACCGGAATGACCTCTTCGAATCAGCGAATCGCATTCATCAAGACAGGCGGGTTCTCGCACATCAACGATCGTGTCTTCGCGATGCTCCGCACGCGCTTTCCGGGCGCCGAAATAGACGTCGTCGACACCAACGAGCTGCCCGTGTGGGGCCGTTTCGGGCTGCCTGCCATGGCGATCAACGTCCTGTTGCAGTACGGGATCAAGCGTTGCCGAAACACCTCCTCAATCAAGCGGTACGGCCAGCGCACGACCGGCTTCTTCGACACGGTCCGGTCGCAGCTCCGTGCACGACTCGGTCGCGGCAACTACCTGTTCACGATCCAGACCCAATCGATGATCGATGCCAGCCAGCCGGGCACGCCTCACTTCATCTACACCGATCACACGCACCTCACCAACCTGTACTACGTCGGTTTCGATCGGACCGATCTCTATGCCACCGAATGGTTGGCGAAGGAGCGGGAAATCTACGAAAACGCCAGCACGGTATTCACGATGAGTTCACATGTGTCGCGCTCGTTGTGCGAGCAGTACGGTATCGACGAATCTAGGATCGAACGTATTCGGGTTGGCAGCAATATCGACATCCCCCCGGCGGAAACACTCCCCCCCGAACGCTATGCCGGCAAGCGCATCCTCTTCGTCGGCATCGACTGGGAAAGGAAAGGCGGACCGCAACTGATCGAAGCCTTCAAGCAGGTCCTGCAACGTCACCCGGACGCCCTACTCACCATCATTGGCTGCTCGCCGGTGGTCGATGTCGCCAACTGCAAGGTGCTCGGCCGGCTTCCGTTGAAGGAGGTCAGCCAGCACTACTTGGATTCAGCAGTCTTTTGCCTGCCGACTCGCAACGAGCCCTTCGGCATCGTGTTTCTCGAAGCCTTCGCTCACCGCATGCCGATCGTGTCGTCCGACATCGGCGCTCTGCCGGACATCGTTCAAAACGGCGTCAGCGGCTACATGGTGCCGCCGGACGACATCGATGCCTTGGCCGAGAAACTTATCGAACTGATCGCCTCGCCTGACAAATGCAAGGAGTTCGGTCAGGCCGGGTTCGACCACTTTCGCACCAACTTCACCTGGGAAAACACCGGCCGGCTTCTCGAAGATCGGATCAGACAAGAGATCGATCACGACCAACAAGGCGCGCGCCAGCACTGAAGAGATCACGTATCGATCGGGCTGGATCAGCGCCAAGCAACTTCAGGCATTGGTGCATCCGATGCTCAAGAGTGGTCACCGGCAATACCTCCAGCAGGTGCTGAAGGACAAGGCGTACTGATCGACGACCGAGCGTGATCGACTGCGCGACCGCGGCGTTTCACGCAGCGTGAGGGCGCCGATGTCGCCATAAGATCCAAGCTTCGACCTTTGGTTGCGGATCCCACGTGCCGTCTGCATATCCCATGCGTGACATCGACATCGGCGTACTTCATTTCCTCCGCAGCTACTTCGGCCGATGGCCTGCCTTCGACGGCTTCGTGGAGACGCTGACTGAGAACGGGCTGCTCAAGGCCGGGCCCATTCTCATCACGTTGTGGGTCCTCTGGTTCGTGCGCGATGCGCAGACGCAGCGTCGGCGGGTCGGCATCGTGTCGCTGCTCGTCGCGGGTTGCACAGCCGCAGCAGTCTCGGTCCTCCTGACGAAAATCCTGCCGCTGCGATTGCGGCCGGTGTTCGATCCGACCTTGAATCTCGGCATGCTGCAAGTCACGCCCGATTGGGCGCGCGTCAGCTCATTGCCGAGTGACCATGCCGCGCTGTTCGTTGCGATGGCCTGCGGTCTCATCTTCGTCTCTCGAAAATGGGGCTGGCTGGCTCTGGTCGATGTCGTCCTGTTTGTTTGCGTGCCGCGCGCGTATGTCGGCCTGCACTATTTTTGGGATCTGGTCGCTGGTGCAGCCATCGGGGTCGTGTTCGCCTGGCTGTGCAACACCGAGTTCTTTCGGACTCGGGTCTCGGAACGCCTGATGAAGCTGGAGGCCTCGAATGCAGCGGTCTTCTATGGCGCGATGTTCGCACTGACGACGCAGATCGCCGATCTGTTCCATGATGCAAGGCAGGCGGCCGGACTGCTGATCCACGCGGTCGTGTGGGCGGGCCGAAGCCTCGGAATTCCACTCGATTAGCACCGCGGATGGGCACTGCCCGAAACTCCGAACCTTCAACCCGAGCGTTTACCACCGTCACTGAACATGTTTTCACCTGATTGGTGACAAGCCAGTGCAGCCTGTGTCGAATGCCCTTTTCCGTGAAGTTAAGCAAACCGACGTACGTGACCATGGAGTTCTCCTGTGGTGTTGGCCTTCGAGACGTCAATGTCTGCGCCGCCCGAGCCGCCGAAGAAAACCGCTGCTGCACAGGTGCGCTGATCCGGTCGGAACGTCTCTGGCTTCACCAGCAGCTTGATCTCGTCACCCACGCGCAACTTGAACTGGCTCGCGGCTTGCTCGAATGCTGCGGCAATGGAGGCCAGTTGGTCGGTGCTGGGGAAGAGCTGTTCTACGGTAGAACACCCAGACAAGTAGTCGCTCGCTGCTAAAAACGTCCTGCCGAATGATGTACATTAATGTACTATGATTGATATACAAGGAGTTGCGCATGTCCCAGGCCCACGAACCCGTCACGATCAGCATTCGCGCCAAAGCAGGGCAACGCGACCTGATCGACCAGGCCGCCGACCGACTGGGCCGCAGCCGCTCGGACTTCATGCT